>JALHMA010000001.1:0-13004 GCA_022844265.1 Saprospiraceae bacterium
CATTTTTCCCAACCTTTTTATTTTGTAGTACAAAATCTCCGCAACACCCAGCAGACAGTCCTTGCGCGGACCGGTAAATATGAACGTCTGTTTTTGATTAACACAATCAGTGTGCAGCAGTTGGCATTTTGAAGCCGAACTATAAAGAGCGGCTAAACGGGCAGAATTGGTGCCAAAAATCAACTGCTTTGTACCGAATACGCGCAAAGCATAAGCCACACACAACCAAATGTAAAAATTAAGCCAGGTCTTTTTGTGGAAATTGGGGCCCATCCAGAAGCAGCACATTTCGGTATGTGCGACCGATTGTTGAACGTGATGATACAGTGCGCCGCGGTTTTCGTTTCCGGAAAAAACCTCCAGTGTGCGCAATTGATCTCCGGCGCCCAGGACAAAGCCGCCTACCATTTTCCCTTGCCAGTAAATCGCAAAAACCTGGTTGGATTCATAGTAGTTGCGTTGGACGTTAAAACCGGAACAACGGAAATAAGTGGTGGCAAATGCATCCAGTTCGGAAGCGGATTGGATCTTTTTAAAAGATGGAAAGTGTAGCATAGCACAAGATTTTGTAAGGAAATAATTTGTTGAATTGACCTTACAAAGGTGCGGATGCATTGGATGGGCTTGAACCACATGATGATGTGGAAAGGGCAGGCGGTCTTGTTTTACAAACTCAACCGTTCCTTAAATTCTCCTGCCCGCCGCACGGAAATTTCCACCCGGGCGCCATTGTGCAGGGTGACCCGCAGCGTGCCGTTAAAAAAAGGCTCTATATTCGTGATATTGTTCAGGTTGACGATTTGCTGCCGGTTGGCGCGGAAGAACATTTCCGGCGGGAGTTTTTCGGCGAGTGCATTCAGGCTTTTGCGGTGCAGGGGTTTTTCCGTACCAAAATATACGCGCACGTAATTGTCCTCGCTTTCAAACAGGAAAATATCGGACAAACGAACGAAGTAGCATTTTTCGCCATCTTTGATAAAAACCAGGCTATCGGGTCGCAGCTGGTAACCCGTCGCCGGTTCAGTAGCCGGCGCAGAGGGAACTTGCTCCCGAATGGCATCTCTTACGGTCGCGACGGCTTTTTCGAGCCGCTCGGTGCGCACCGGTTTGAGCAGGTAATCGAGCGCATTGGTTTCAAATGCGCGTACGGCAAATTCGTCGTAGGCCGTTACAAACACCACGTGCGGACTTTCTTCCAGTTCGGCGAGCATCTCGAAGCCGTTTTTTCCAGGCATATTGATGTCGAGAAAAACCAGGTCGGGGCGGTAGCGACGGATTTTAGCCAGGGCATCGGAAGCGTCTGCTGCTTCGTCGAGGATAGTTATATCGGGAAAAGCGCTGAGCAGGTGTCGCATTTCCTGGCGCGCCAGGTCTTCATCATCGATGAGCAGGGTACGGATTTGCATATCAAATCGCCGGGATTTTTACCGCAGCAGTGACGGTATTCAGTTCAACATTGTTGTGCAGGTCGAATACGGCTTTACCTGCAAAAAGCATGTCCAATCGCCGTCGGATATTGGCCAGGCCGATTCCCTGCCTGTCCGGGCTAGGCAATAAATGGCCCGTATTACAGACTTCGAGCCGCATGTTGTCATTTTCTACCAGTGCCTTAATGTGTACGAATCCGCCTTCTATAGACTGTGCAATGCCGTGTTTGATAGCGTTTTCGGCCAGTGTGACGAGCAAAATGGGTGGTATAGGCCATTTTTCAGCAGCCGGCTCGATGTCCAGTGTATATTCCAATCGGCGGTTGAAGCGGATTTTTTCCAAAGCCAGGTAGTCGCGGGTCACAGCAAGTTCGTCGGAAAGGGGCACGAGCGTTTGTTTGTCGTAGTTCAGCGAATAGCGCAGCAGGTCGGATAACAGCATCACGGCGTCGCCTGCCCGTTTGGGGTCGCTGTGGGTCAGGGCTTTAACGCTGTTGAGCGCATTGAACAGAAAATGTGGATTGAGTTGGGCTTTCAGGTTTTGCAGTTCAACATTTTTGAGTTGGTTATCTGAAGCGAGGCGTTCCAGTTGTGTGCGGTTAATCCGTTCCATCAGGCCGTATAAATGGTAAATCAAGACCCAGACAAATATATAACGCGACCAATTGAGTACCGACATAAACACATAATTGAACGTGATTTCAGCCCAGTTGAGATTATCTTCTACTGCCCAGGTCAATATCGTCAAACCTGCAAACAGCACAATGGATAAACCAAATACGGCAACAAGCGCCAGTAAAGCCATTTGGGCAAACGGCATGTCAAAAACTCGCCTGCTGATTAATAAGGCCCGGTAAGTATGCGTGATAACTATGCCAAGCGGCGCCGCGAGGAACATGTACAAGGCGTTTTTCCAGGTGAAAAACCCCAGCCCCAGCAGGTTGACGATTTCGTACAACACAAAAACGCCCCAGCCGAAAATCTGGCAGAACCAGTAGGCCTGGTGTTTGGAAAAGGAGATCGGCATCTTAGTTATTCGTTATCAGTTATCGGTTATTAGTGGTGGAAAATCAAGCGTTGTGGTTTTGAACCGAGTGCATTTCAAATTGTCGCCTGGCATAGCGAGATGCATATTGACGGGGTGACTTCAAGTCACCCCGTCAATATACCGCAGCGACCATTTAAAAGGCGCCCTTTTGAACGAGAGGATGCTCATATGATCAATTTCTTCAACTATCAACATCCTCAACCACTCAACTTTCAAACCGCTACCGTTTTTTGCCCGGCCTCCGCTGCTTCCAAAACAGCCCGCAACCACTTCTCTTCAAATTTGCGCTGTCCGTCAAAGGGCAAATCTGTGATTTTTGCCAGACCTTTTTGAACGAAACCTGCCACTGTTTCTGTATTGCTGCCATCCAGCAGTGCCAAAGCCGCTTTTACCCGGAACGTGGCGGCATCGGCATCCTGTTCCGCTTGTTTTTGAATGTTGGACCAGCGTGCGTGGGCAGCGTGGGCATCTTTCAGAAAAAAGGCATACAAGAATACCACGTCTTTCAGGTAGTAGCCCTGAAAAGCCGCAGGCGCAGCATCAATATGCTCTTCTACAATTTGGGCATAAGGTAACGCCTGCTCTGTTTCTCCCCTGTCAAGGTGGTGTGAAAAAACCATAAAATGTCCGTTCAGGCCTAACAAAGAATCGGGTGTCCGGGTAGTCATTTGCCGGAGCAGATCGGCGGGGTATTCACCGGGTAATTTGCCCGCTCCCAATAAAACCATGACAGACAAGGTTGCTTCTTCGTACCGGCCTTTTTCACCTTTATCCAACAAGGAAAGCAGCCGCGCACCATCAGACATGAACCCGCCTGCACGGCTTGGGATGATCGTTGCCAGAAATATAAAGCCCGACATCACACCGCTGACAAAGAGAAATAGCGCACTTGCCTTGGTGGCAAGGGCCGGCGTTTCAACGGGATGTTGAACTACAAAAAACAGAGCTAGTAAAGCGCCGACGCACAACACTACACTGGCCAGCGGCCCTGCCGCAACGATGCGAATAAATTTTTTGCGCAATGCTGGGCCACTTTCCAGGCGCTCCGGGAAAGTAGCCGCCAGTCCGCCCATCAGGTTGAAGCGCCGGTTGAAAAAGAAACGCACGCCATCAGAGGTTCCCCGCACACCCAGAAAGCCCGCAGTGTACAGCGCAATCCGAAATCCCTGTGCGATACCGGCGCCGAGATGCCCGAGTTCGTGAAAGGCGATTACTACCCAGATGGCAACAAACGCGAGCAGGATATACAGTGCTTTTTCGCCTGCACCTTCCGGGCCAAAAGCCTGAAACTGAAGGTTGGACTTCAGTAGTTTTCCTATGAAGTAGCCGCACAACGCGCCCATGCCGCCCATCACGAGGGCAAAAGCCAGTGCTTTTATGGGAGATTTTTGTTGTTTTTTCATGTTTGAAAGTACTAAATGCTTTTGAAGGGCAAATGTTTGTGATTACATTTTTTACCTTTTTCAATTTACCACACAGGCACATAGGTTTTACACATAGAGCACATAGTTTTTAGCGTACTCTACACAATGTGTTCTATGTGTAAAACCTATGTGCCTATGTGGTAAATTGAAACTTTTATCACGGTTTGGCAGGCGTCATTTTGTAAATGCGCACCCCGATGCCGTAGGCAGTATCACGCAGCACCCTGATTTTGTTGACGTATTGCCCTACGTTTTCCGGCGTCCAACTGCGGCCGCCGTCATTGGTTTCATAAATAGATTGATCGCAGCCCACCCAGCCGGTATTTTCGGTCAAAAAGCCGACGCTGAATGCTTTAGCGCCGTTGCTGACCAGTGGCATGTCATTCCAGGTAAGACCGCCATCGGTGGTTTTGGCAATAAAACGTTCGAGGGTATTGGGCGCGTAACTCAGCAGGGTGGCGTAACCCGTTGACGGTGTCGGGAAATGCGCTTTCCAGATAATTTCAAACGGACGGGTGGACTGATACACTTTCGTCCAGGTTTTTCCCGCATCCACGGTGCGCAGGATGACCGCGTTTGCTAACTGGATATTCGCATCCGTTCCGCCGAACACAAAGCCCGTATCGGGGCTTGAAAAATACAGGTCGGTGATCATAGATATCTGATTTCCAAGACTTTGACTGACCCAGGTAGCACCGCCATCGGTGCTGCGCATCAGGTGCGTTGGGCTGCCGACCCGCCCGCCGGCAACAATAACTTTTGGCGTGACGATCTGGATGGCGCAAAGCCCGGTCGGTATGTCTCCGCTGATGGAAGTCACCGGTTTCCAGGAAACGCCGCCATCATCCGTGCGGTAGAGTGGGGTAGCGTCGCTGACGTTGGGGAAATAATCCATACCGATATTTCCGGCAAAGCCGTGCAACGAATCGAGGAACCCGATGCAGCGGAAATAAGTACCCGGCTGGTCGAGCATTTTTGTCCAGGTGGCGCCGCCGTCCCGGGTTTTGTATATGCGGCCGGAACCGTTGACGCTCCAGCCCAGCGTGGGTGACAGGAAAAAAACGTCGTCTTGTTTTTGGCCGTTTTGGGGCGACTGAGGCAGTAATTCCCAGTTGTGCTGAGCGATTAGGAGTCCTGTTTGAAGTATTAGTATTGCAGCAACGAATAGTATTTTACGCATGGTCATTTTTATTTTGACACAAGTATGCAGCAATACATGTCGTTGCGACAAGAGAAATGGGATGGGCGTAGTGAAACGCGGGGTGAATGCAGGCCATCAGTCTTTTTGCGGCGCCAGATCATCATATCCAATCAGTTGCACCCCGTTTTGCTCGATAAACCGTTTGATTTCTTTATCCGTAAACAGGTCCGTCACGCCCTGCCGATCCGCAGCCACGTTTTCGTATCCGATATGGTGAATGGCCCGCAATTCGGAGTCGTCAATGCCGGGATGATCGATAAACATATAGGTTTTACCCGGCTCCAGTTGCTGAAGCATTTTCAGAAAACTTTGTTTTTTCTCAGCGGGTGTCTTGCTCGGACCCTCGTAACCTACCCGGCTAAAAGCGCCGTCTCCACCTTCGAGCGGGATTTTATATTCAGCGGCTAATCTCTGGGTGAGCGCCTTTACCTCTTCAGAAAAATAGGCGCAGCCCATGTGCGCGGACAAATGGCTGACGCGCGGTATTTTTTGGATGGCCATTTCAATCTGCGCCCTGAATTCCTTTTCAATATCAGCTATTTTCCACGGGTTTTCCGAAATGGACTGGCCTGGATAGTCCTTATTCGGGAAAATCATCGGGTAAAGATAGCCGTCCTTGTTTTGGATGCTCGGGCAATCGGTCAGGGGCCGCCATTTAACGTTGTCCCATTCACTGGTAATCGCCAGGTGAACGCCGACGTCGATCCCAGGATTTTGCTCCAGCATCCGCACGGCTTCTGGAAACCAGGGCGATGGCACAATCACTTCAATGGAGGTCTGAATACCTTCTTTAGAGGATTTTAACAGCGCTTCATTGCCGGAATGTGAAAACCCCATATCGTCGCCACGAACGATCAAACGAGCCGGTTTATAGCCGCCCGCTTGTGCAATACCTTTGAAAGTTTCAATGTTTTTTTGTCCAAAACTGCTTTGCACCTCTACTGTCAGGTTGTTTTGATCAAAACGGCAGGTAAAGGTTTCGGTATGCGGACTTTCGATATATCGCAGGGTCAGTTCGAGGGTGTTTTGGTCTTTCCAGCGGTAACTACCGGCTACCTGAGTAGGTGGCAAACCGGCAAAATGGGCTTTTGCACGCCCGACTAAAGAAGGCCCCCGTTTGTTTGTTTCACCGAATACCCATTTGCCTGCCCCGAAATCAAGCAGATACGTCTCTTTTTCAATTTTTACAGATAATTGACAGACCTCACCTTTCCATTGAAAGGCCATCTGCTGCATATACTTATCATTGGGAGACAGCGAGAAGGTTTTGCCTGCAATTGTTTTCGCTAATGGGGAAGCCGCAGTTTTGGCTGGTATGGGTAGCGCGAGTGAAGCGAGTTTCTTTTTGAGCCTCGCCGCTGCTTTTTTGTTGGCAGGCAAGGATTCTTTTTGAAGAGCAGGAAGCAAATGCTTCCAGACAAGGTTGAACTCCTGCTGCATATCGGCCGTTTCGCTGGTGATTACCACCACGGCATCCTGATCGGGCATCACGATGATAAATTGTCCGAAAGCGCCGTCTCCGCGGTAGCTGTTGTGCCGGCTGCGCCACATCTGGTAGCAGTAGCCTTGTTCCCAGTCACTGGAATCTCTTTTCGCTTGCGGCATGTCGGGGTGCTGGATAATTTTGAGCATCGAGGCCTCCTCCACCCAGGCTGCCGGCAATATTTGTTGGCCGTTCCACATGCCTTTTTGCAAGAACAACTGGCCGAATTTGGCCATATCCTCGGTTTTGACCCGCAGGCCCCAGCCGCCGACATTGATACCCATCGGGTCTACTTCCCAATCCATACCGGAAATACCCAACGGAGTAAATAACCTCGGCCGGAGGTAATCGATCACTTTTTCGCCCGTCACCTTTTGTACTATAGCGGATAACATATAGGTACACAAGGAGTTATACAAAAATTTGCTGCCGGGTTTGTGTACGATGGGTGTTGCCAGAAAGGCTTTTATCCAGTTGCTGTCCCTTCCAACCAAGGGCGTAGGGTCCGGCTCCTGACCCGCCGACATACTCAGCAAATCGCGGACGTTCAGTTCTGCCAGGTACGGACTGACCGTTTCCGGTAAATCCTCCGGAAAAAACGAAATGACCTTGTCGCTCACCCGCAGCCGGTTTTCATGCACTGCAAAACCGACGGCAGTGGCCGTAAGACTTTTGCTGACGGAATACATCGTGTGTTTCAGATCCTGGCGGTATGGATTCCACCAGCCTTCTGCCACCACCTTGCCATGCCGCAGGATCATGATACTATGAAACTCGTGCTTGCTTTTTTCTGCCGCATCCAGAAACTGTAGAATTCCTTCGGACGATACGCTTTCGGCTTCCGGGGTGCTGCGCGGGAGCGGCCGGCTTGTCTGGGCATTGGCCCAAATGGTAAGAAACAGGAAGAGCAGGGGCGTGCAGAGCGATCGTGTTGTGCGAGTCATGTTAAAGAAGATTTTATCCTGAACAAAGGAAGAAAATTTCCCGGAATGTAGGGTGCTTCGTTAGAAAATGTCCGGCAGTGCGGGCAATAACCACCTTTCAGGTTATATTTGTACAAAAAACACCACCACAAATGATGAAAACACATTTTTTTCAACTCGTATTGCCACTCTGCGCCTTGATGCTTTTCAGTTGTAAAATGCAGGCACAATCCCAACCGCCTGTTGTAAAGTCCGGCTCGACGTTCCGTTTTGAAGAGGAAAAAATGCCCAGCGCAAACCCCTGCGCCGTATGTGTGGCTTTTTCTGCCTTGAGCCGGTATACAAGTGGAAATATCGTGTGGAACCTGTGTCTGTCCGACCAGCCGAAAGGTTACCTCGATCTGAGGCTTGTGCGGGGACGCCGCGACTTTAAAGTGCGGCTTTTGCGCGATTGCAGCACACCGAACGCTATCAAAGTGCTTCGTTGCCCTACCGACAACAGCGATGACTTCAATATTTTAGTGACCTCCATGACCGAAGGCGCCGGCAACAGCCATGTGCTGATCGGGGAAAACGGTGTGTACGGTTCCATTTTGAAAGTAACCATCCCGACCAGCAACCAGATCGGGATTGAACTCAAAGATGGCTGGGCTTTGTACTATGGAAAAAAGAGTTGTACTGCGGGGGGGAATTAATGTTTTTTACCACATTAGACACATAGGCCTTTCACATAGATTACATAGCCGTAGAGTACTCTAAACTATGTGATCTATGTGAAAGGCCTATGTGCCTAATGTGGTAAAAAAATCAGTGTTTTATCACCCTTTGGTTTTCTTCTTTTCCTCCTGAAACTTCATCACCTGTTCCATCACTTTGCCTAGTTCCTCGCCACTGATACGTTTCATCAGAATTTCGTGTTTGCGGTCGAGCACAAAAATCTGCGGGGTGGTTTGCACATCGTAGAGGGTTTTGTAGCGGCTGCGGATATAAGGGTCTGTCATATTCAAAAATAAGTCATCCGTAAATCCTTTTTCTTCGGCACCTTTCCAGCACTCGCCAACTTTATCGCCGGTAGCCGTACACACGGCAAATACTTTCACGCCGCGGTTTTGGAAATTGCGGGCAAATTCGACCAGAAACGGCGCCGCCTTTTTGCAGTGGCCGCAGTCGGGCGCCCAGAAAAACAGCACAGTGTAATCGGCATCCACATCCCAAAGGTTATGCGGCTGATTGTTGCGGTCCATCACCGTAATATTCGGGGCAATTTTACCGATCAGAATAGGTTCCAGGCGCTTCGCATTGTCTACGATTTTCTCCAGATCCTCTTTTTTTGTCCAGGGCGCTTTGTTATTCGCGTAATACTTATTCACGATATGAACGTAGCAGGCATCCATACCCACGATGTTGGATTTGGCGTACTGGTTCAGGAAATAAATCAGGTAGTATTTGAAATTTTCGTTGGAATTACTCATTTTCGACAACACGTAATCAATGGAATTATTGAGGCTGTCGGGGTGCTGCGGGGTCACTTTGCTGATATACTGATCTATTTTGGAATGCAGCACCGGGCCATGCAACATGCAGGGGTCCGCGATGTCGATATTGTCGAAAAAATGGGCTTTGTACCAGTAATAACGCTTTAAACCGATCTCTCTTTCGTCGCCGGTAAATTGTGGCGGCTCGGGTTCTACAGAGGCTTTGATGACTTTGGCTGTCATACTTCCCGCATTTTTGCCGATGATATCCGCCTGTAGTTTTTTAACCTGTTTATCGATGTCGGCCAATTTATCGGAGATGCGTATAGAGTCGGCAACGTTGCTTTTCAGCCGGTTCAGTTCTGCGCGCAGGGTATCCGCTTCGGGCCTCATTTTACCCAGAAACCGAAGATAATCATAAAAACGGTCGTTGTCGTCCGAACCTTTGAATTTCATTTTATTCACCATATCCTTCATGTCGGTGGAGATCGTGAAACGCTGCGCGTCGGCAGGCAGCATAAACTGGATAAAATTATTGTCCGGTTTGGTGACCAGAAGGTAGACGCCGCAGGGCAACAAGGTGTCTGCCGTAAACGTGAAATATCCATCCGCACCGAGATCGGCCGTATCTTTTACGTAGGTTTTATCGGCGTAATAAAATCCGAGTACCAACTGATTTTGAGGGTAATTCTCTAATTTGACCCGGATGTTGTAACCCGTATCGTTGTTGGCAAACGCGCTTGAAAAGGAAATCAATAAAGCGATGGACAGAAAGAAGATACGTTTCATCTGTAAGTAGTTATCCGTTATTAGTTATTGGTTATCAGTGTTGATAATCAAGCATTTGCAAAAAAATTAGTCGAAACTGGTTTTGCACGCCTGCATAGGCTTTCTTATGGGTGGTACTGCCTGTTTCATTTGTCGGATCCTTAGGACGCGCAAATATCCATCTTCGCGGTATCGGATGGCCGGCTTTTTGTAATTGTTAACATGAATAAGCAAGCGGCGTTTACTAAACTTTTAAAGTTTAGTAAACGTATCCTTAGCGTAACTTATGCACAAAACCTGGCGACGCGAGGTGTAAATGCTTGATTATCAACACTGATAACCAATAACTCATAACGGATAACTAACTTACAGGTCGTATTGCTTGATCTTGCGATACAGGGTGCGTTCGCTGATTTTGAGTTCTTCAGCGGCTTCCTTGCGGCGACCATTGTACTTTTTGAGCGCCCGGCGAATGGCTTCCTTTTCGATTTCATCCATCGCTAAGGGAGAGTCGGCTTCTTCACTTTTATCGAAATTGCCGGATATCTTGCCCGGATCGATGATAATCGGCTTCACGCGTTCAGCATCGCCGGAAGGGTAGTACTGCCCGCGTTCGTTGCCGTAGTCGGCGTTTTCAAAGGCAGGCGAATGGGCGGGATAGGTGGAGGCGGAATAAGAGGGCTGCAATTGCCGCACCGATCCGAGGTCGGGCATGTGCAGGTCATTGCTGCGCACGAGTTCGTATATCAGCGACTTGAGGTCGTTGAGGTCGTTTTTCATATCGAACAGGACTTTATACAGGATATCCCGTTCCTGGAAACTCTCGCCGCCGCCATTCCGCTCGGCTATTACCGGCAGGTTGCGGTTGAACAACTGGGGCATGGTACGCTGTAATTGTTCTGCCGTCAGTTGGCGCTCTTCCGAAAGGACGCTGATTTGTTCTGCTACATTTTTCAGTTCGCGGATATTGCCCGGCCAGCTGTAGTTTTCCAGTACGATTTCCGCGCGCTCATCGAGGCGAATGGGCTGCATCCGGTATTTTTCGGCAAAATCATACGCGAATTTGCGGAACAACAGGGTGATGTCTTCCCGTCGTTCTTTCAGGGAAGGCACCCGGATCGGCACCGTGCTGAGGCGGTAGTACAGGTCTTCGCGAAACTTCCCCTTGCGCACCGCATCTTCCAGGTTGACATTGGTAGCGGCGATCACGCGCACATCCGTTTTCTGGCTTTTGCTGGCGCCGACGCGGATAAATTCGCCGGATTCGAGTACGCGCAGCAGGTAGGCCTGGGTGTCGAGCGGCATTTCGCCGATTTCATCGAGGAAAATGGTGCCGCCGTTGACGGTCTCGAAATAACCCTTGCGGTCGCCTATCGCGCCGGTAAAAGAACCTTTTTCGTGTCCGAACAACTCCGAATTGATGGTGCCTTCAGGGATGGCGCCGCAGTTGACCGCGATAAAATCGTTGTGCTTGCGGCTGCTCAGCCCGTGTATGATTTTGGAAAATACTTCCTTGCCCACGCCGCTTTCGCCCGTGATGAGCACGGTGAGGTCGGTCGCAGCCACGCGTACGGCTGTGTCGAGCGCGGCATCCAGGAGACTGGAACTGCCGACGATCCCGAAACGGGCTTTTATGGATTGTAATTGGTTGTTAGCCACTTTGTTTGCTTTTGTTGTTTCCCGCCGAACAGGGTTCGGCGCTACACTACTTCCCCGATCAACGTCGCACTATTCACATCCTTCACCCGCACCAGCGCGTAATCGCCCGGCTTGAGTCCTTCCACTTTCGGGAACACGATCACTTTGTTCTGGGTGTTCCTGCCGCTGAAATCCTGGTCTGATTTGCGGGAGTTCCCTTCGATCAGCACCTTGAATGTTTTGCCGATGTCGGCCTGGTTGTGGCGCAGGCTGACAGCTCTTTGTACGCGGATCACCTCACTGAGCCGCTGTTTTTTGACGTCTTCCGGGATGTCATCGGCGTATTTGCGGGCAGCCAGCGTGCCGGGCCGTTCGGAATAGTAGAACATATACGACATAGAGTAGTTGGCCCAGTCGATGATGCTCAGGGTGTCCTGGTGTTCTTCTTCCGTTTCGGAGCAAAAGCCGGTGATGATGTCGCTGGATACGGCGCAGTCCGGCATGATCCGGCGGATGGCTTCGATGCGGTTCATATACCAGGCGCGGTCGTAGGTGCGGTTCATCATTTCCAGTACGCGGCTATTGCCCGATTGTACCGGCAAGTGGATGTATTTGCAGATATTCTCGTATTTAGCCATGATGTACAGCACATCGTCGGTCATGTCTTTCGGGTGGCTGGTGCTGAAGCGCACCCGCAGGTCGGGGTGTACCAAAGCGGTCATTTCCAGCAGGTTATCGAAATGCACACGTTCACCGGTGTCCGGATTTTCCCATTTGTAGGAATCCACGTTTTGACCCAGGAGCGTGACTTCGCGGTATCCGCGCTCGTACAGATCGACTGCTTCCGCTACAATGCTGAACGGGTCGCGGGAGCGTTCCCGGCCCCGCGTGAACGGTACCACACAAAAGGAGCACATGTTGTCGCAGCCGCGCATGATGGAAATAAAGGCGGTAATGCCGTTGCTTTCGAGGCGCACCGGGCTGATGTCGGCGTAGGTTTCTTCGCGGCTGAGCAGCACATTCACCATGCGATGGCCTTCTTCGGTAGCGCCGATGAGATTAGGCAGGTCGCGGTATGCATCGGGGCCAACGACGAGGTCAACGAGTTTTTCTTCTTCGAGCCATTGCTTTTTCAGGCGTTCGGCCATGCAGCCGAGAACGCCCACTTTCATGCCGGGGCGCTGCTTTTTTAATTTTTCAAAAATCCTGAGGCGTTTGCGCACGGTTTCTTCCGCTTTTTCGCGGATGGAACAGGTATTGATCAGGATCAGATCACTTTCTTCAATGTTGCGGGTAGGGGAGTAGCCCACATCGCCGAGGATGCTGGCTACGATTTCGGAGTCGCTGAAATTCATCTGGCAGCCGTAACTTTCGATGTAAAACCGCTTGATACCCGGCGCGCTGCTTTCCTGCCAGTGCTCTTTGAACAATACGGCGCCCTGACGCGCTTCGTCTATGGTTTTTATCCCTTCTATGGTCGGGTTGTTATCGTACATATCTTAAAAAACCTTTGATAATGGTAAAGCGCCGCAAAGATAGGCGTTACTTGTCAAACCACGTGACAAAATGTCATATTTGCTGTGGGACATGAAAAAAGCCCGGCGGTGAAGCAGGGCT
>JALHMA010000001.1:13104-83484 GCA_022844265.1 Saprospiraceae bacterium
ATCAAATAACGATCAGCAATGTTTTAACCGTCAGTTTCAAAATATCTACTGCAATATCTTCAAACTTGGCTTTTGAAACAGCCGCTTCGGACAACAGTTCTATTTTCAACTGCGCCCAACGGCCCTGCATCAGCATTTCATAATCGTCTTTTTTGATTTTTTTGTCAGCCAGCATTTCTGTGTAACGACGAGCGTCTTTTTTCATGCTGTTATGGAGTTTGGTCGCAGCTTCTTCGTAGTGCTTGCGACGGCGCTTCACAAAATTGCTCACCATATCTACGATCTGGTTGTCCAATCCGTCCAGCGCATCCTGAATTTCTTGTCCTTTATCTGGCATGTTGTTGAGTTTAGAATTTAGGTAAATAATATAAGTTATTGGGTTATTGGGTTATTGTGATATTGTGATATTGGGGTATTATATTGACAATCAGTTAATTGGGTGATAATATCTCAATATCCCAATAACCCAATATCCCAATATCCCAATATCATTTTTTCTTGGCGCTTTCAGCCCTTTTGATGGCATCGAGGCTTTTGGTAACCTGCATCGTGGCTTCTTTAATAAAATCCTTGTCCAGTTTCCCTTTTTCTTTCCAGCGTGTAAAGAAGGGTGTAACGAGGTCGTTTTGTAAAATTTTCCAGGAATCCGCCACTTCCTTGTTCTTTTTCAAAGAGGCGGCATGGGTGGCTGCTTTGCCGATATCGCTCAACAAAGTAGTAGCATCTGATTCGTGTTTACTGTAGGCCTCCGTCGCTTTGCCCATCAATGCGGGCAGTTTGTTGGAAATATTGGTGAGATTTTCCACACTGGCGGCGTCATACGCTGCGACACAGGATGATACGGTCGTCATTGCTCCGACACAAAGCAGGCTGAGAGACAGGACTAACGTGTTGATTTTCAATGATGAAAGGAGAGTTTTCATGTTGAATGAAAATTTGTAGTTAAAAAGGTTTTTGAAAACGCAGGTGAAAGTAGAGGGTTTTGCACAAATTCCGCGTGAATTTTTTTCGAAGAAATATAGACAACGCAAAGTAGTTTTGAACGAAAGACCAGTGCAGGTGCCTGAAAGCGAAGACTTCAAACCATCAAACCACTCAAACCTGAATATAAAAACTACTCCGCCAAAGCTTTTTTATAGGTAGCCAGGCACCGTTCCCGCGCAAAAACGTGTTCTACCATCGGTTTGGTGTATTGAGGCGTACCAAATTCGGGCACCCATTGCCGGATGTATTTGAATTCCGGGTCAAACTTTTTGGTTTGTTCCGAGGGGTTAAAAATCCGGAAATACGGCGCTGCGTCCGTGCCGCATCCTGCCGCCCATTGCCAGCCGCCGGAATTGCTGGCAAGGTCGAAATCGAGCAGTTTTTCTGCAAAATATGCTTCTCCCATCCGCCAGTCGATCAGCAGGTGTTTGGTCAGAAAACTCGCCGTAATCATCCGCACCCGGTTGTGCATAAAGCCGGTTGTATTGAGTTCGCGCATGCCGGCATCCACGATGGGGTATCCGGTGCGGCCCTGGCACCATTTTTCAAAATCTTCCGGGGCGTTGCGCCATTCCACCCGGTCGTATTGCGCGCGGAAAGGATGGCCGACCACATGCGGAAAATTGCCCAGTATCTGGCTGTAAAAATCGCGCCAGATCAGTTCATTCAGGAAGGTGGCATTCAAAACCTGTGCATGTCGCGCTTTTTCTCGGATACTGATGGTACCGAAACGGAAATGAATGCCCAGTTTTGATGTGCCGTTGATGGCCGGAAAGTTGCGGGTTTTGTCGTAATTTTTTATCAATCCACGGGCCACAGAAACGGATGGAAACGCCATTTGAACGGGCGAGAATCCCATTTCCGACAATGCAGGCACGGTTAAGGGATTGGTTTTAAACAAGTTATGCGTATATTTTTCAACCGGGTAGGAAGCGAGGTAAAAGGATACTGTTTGGGGTGCTTCATCTGGTCCCGGGACTTCCATCCACCTGGTTTGTAATTTTTCCAGCCAGCGGCGGCTATACGGAGTGAATACCGTGTAAGGCGTACCGTCGCCTTTCAGCACCTCGTCTTTTTCAAAGATTACGTGGTCTTTGTACGTATAAAAAGGAATGTTGCGGGCGGATAACATTGTTTTCACCGAGACGTCCCGCTGAACCGCATAAGGTTCAAAGTCGCGGTTGGTGTATACGGCGGCAATGTTGTATTGCTGCAACAGGGTCGGCCATATCTCTTCGGGCTTACCGTAACAAACCAGCAGGGTACTGCCCATCGCTTCCAGTTTGTTTTTCAGGTCATTAATAGTCTGGTGGATAAATGTTACCCTTGCATCTTGTTTGTTGCCAAGATCATCCAGAATATTGCGATCGAAAATAAAAAGTGGCAATACGGGATTTGGACCTTTCAAGGCGTGGTACAAACCAGCGTTGTCATGTACCCGCAGATCGCGCCGGTGCCAGAAAATGGAGACAGGTGTGTGCATGATAGGCCGAAACAAGCGCCTTGTCAGAAAGTTTTCAGCACGGGGACGTTTTCTGTTTCTGCCAATTTATTCTGACCTTCACGCCATGTTTACCTTACAAAGCGATACCCGCTGGTCCAAATTTGTCTGGCTGCTCGTAGCAATCATTTTTATTGCCGATTTGCTGCTGCCCAGGCAGTTTAATATCGTTTTTGCCTACCTGCTGGCGCACTTCATGGCTATTTTTTTTAAAGAAAAAGGCGATGTGTTTTTGCTGGCGGTTGCTACAACGACCCTCACCATCATTACTGTCTTTTTCTGGCCGCAGGATGCTCCTGTGGAACAAATTCTTTTCGAGCGCCTACCGCCGGTGCTGAGTTTTTGGGCGGCAGCATTTTTTGTGATGCGCTACATGGTGTTGAGGGAGGACGAACAACAACAGGAGGGCCGGTTCAAAGCATTGTTTGAATATGCTACCAGTGGCATTTTGATGACGAACCGCAAGGGGATGATTGTTACGGCAAATCCTGCCCTTGAAAAGCTGTTTGGATACGGCTCCGGAGAACTCTCCGGCCAACCTGTAGAAAAACTGATCCCTACCCGTTTAACAGAAAGACATGTGGAACACCGCGAACATTTTCATGCCAATCCGCACCCGCGCAGCATGGGTACGGGGTTGAACCTGAGCGGATTGCGCAAAGATGGTTCGGAGTTTCCCGTAGAAGTGAGTTTAAGTCCGTTTAAAAACCGCGAAGGAGACTTTGTAGTAGCCTTTGTTGTCGACAATACTTTCCGTAAGAATTACGAAGACTCCATTATCAGTCAAAAATCAGAACTGGCGCAACTTTCGGAAGCCCTGCAACAATTGAATGAAGGTCTGGAAAACAAAGTGGCTGAACGTACCCATGAACTGGAACAAACCAAAAATGACCTGGCTGCCGCACTAGACAAAGAACGCGAACTGGGCGAGTTGAAAAGCCGCTTTGTCAGTATGGCTTCGCATGAGTTTCGCACGCCACTTACGTCGGTATTGTCATCGGCCGGTTCGATCCTGCAATACGCTGAACGCCAGGATATTGGCAACATAAAAAAACACGGTGAGCGTATCAAAAATGCGGTCAACGGCCTGAATACTATTCTCACAGAATTCCTTTCACTCGGCCGTTTGGATGAGGGCAGAACCCTGGCAAAAATGGAAGAGATTAATATTACTGCCTGTATTGAAGATGTGTGTACAGAAATGAAAAATCTGTTCAAAAATGGTCAACAATTAAATTTTGAACATGAAGGCGGCGAGATAGCCCGGCTTGACAGCGGTCTGCTGAAAAACATACTCATCAACCTGGTCTCCAATGCGGTCAAGTATTCGCCAGAAGGCGCCACTATTTTATTGAACAGCACGATTGGAGACGATGGTATTTGTATCCGTGTGCGCGATCAAGGCATCGGAATTCCCGAAAGTGAACAAAAACACTTGTTTGACCGGTTCTTCCGGGCCACAAATGCCACAAATATCCAGGGTACCGGATTGGGATTATATATCGTGCAGCGCTATGCTGAAATGATGAACGGGGAAGTAGGATTTACCAGTGAAGTGGAAAAAGGCAGCGAATTCTGGGTGAAGTTTCCTCTGAAAGTGAGAAGTGAGAAGTGAGAAGTGAGAGGGTGAGAAAGTGAGAGATATCCCCTTTGGCCGGGTAATTGAGTTGGGCTTGGGTATTTCAGGCTTGTAATCGTTAAATGTGAGTGGTGAGTCGTGAATCGTGAGTGGCATTCCGGTAGAAGAAATGACTCAATATCTTCTACCGGAATGCCACTCTTGGTTTTGATTAAATTCTTTACAAATCCTTGATTATCAATCCCGATAACCAATAACTAATAACGGATAACTACTTACCCTCTTTCGCCTAAGGCAAAGCCCTTCCAAACACGAAACACCAAAAACGAAACACTGCCAAGGGCAAAGCAGCCCCAAACACGAAACACCAAAAACCAAACACGAAAGAGACTATTTTCCAGAAAGTGATGCCGCCAGCAAGCGGTGAAAATGATGCACGCCCTGTTCCTGCCGGGGAGAAAAACGCCCGTGTTTGTAGAAACGGGAGCGGGTACCGATTTGTACCTGTTCCACCACCGCTTCATCTTCGCGCTCCACCAGGTCGAGGTCGGCCCCTGCGCCGATCCTCAGTTTATCTTCTTTCCAGACGTAAGCGCGGAAACTGACTTTGGTCAGGTTGGGTTGCAGCGGCCGCACAATGTTCAGCGACAAACCCCAGGGGTAAAAATTGAACATGATATTCGGGTATAACCAGAAAAAATAGCCGGCAATAGCCTGGCCTTCATCTTCATGTCCCTTGGGCAGATCGAATACTTCTTCGCCGCCTTTTGCCACGCCCACCTGCACATTGCTCCATCGGGATATCTCGGTGCGGTAAGCGCCCCAATCGAGCGTTGCAGCGAGGTCTTTGTGTACAAATGGGATATGAAAACCTTCCAGATAGTTGTCGCAATACAGCGCCCAGTTGGCACGCACCAGGTAATCGCGTGAACGGGCCGGCTGAAACCTGAATTGTTCGACGGGCAGGAAGCCGATTTTACGTTCCATATCGGCCACCCATTCAGCGAACGGGAAAGCCGGATCGAGGGAGGTAAAGGCAAATTGCCGCCATTGGTGTACGGGAAGTTGAACCAGGTTGTCGTCGGCGCAAGGGAAGTTTTCCATGCCCTGTGTCTCAGGCATTGCTGCAAACGTTCCATCCTGGTGAAAGCGCCGTCCGTGGTAGCCGCAGATAATACCGCGCTCCAACTTGCCGGGATGTTCCACCAGGATTTTGCCGCGGTGGGTACAGACATTGGACATACACCGCAAAGTTTGATGTGCATCGCGCAACAGCAACAGCGGTTCTTCGATAAAATTGTCCATAAATTGAAACGGCATGGCATCGTGCGGCACCCGCACAATATCTTCAGCGCCTACGATCATTTGCCAGGATCGGGCAAAAACGGCTTCCCGGCAGGTTTCAAACTGTTCGGGATCATTGTAAAACCGGCCCGGAAGTGTAGCGGCGCGGTTGATATTTGCGTCGATGTCAAACATGTATATTTATTTTTTTAAATCCGTGTCCAATCTGTCCAATCCGTGTTCCATCACTCGAAATCCTCAAAAACCCCTGGCGGCATCGCCTCCCCGGGGGTCGGCAACTCCCTGCCAGGTACCGTCGGGCAGGCGAATGATCGCTTCCACGCGTCCGATGGGCTCTCTGAGGTAAATCGTATGTCCCATGGCTTTCAGTTTTGCCAGCAGTTCCTCCGGCATAGTGTTTTCTTCCACCGCAATCTGATCGGGTAACCACTGGTGGTGAAAACGCCCGGCTTTTACAGCGTCCGGCAATGACATTCCAAACTGGGAAACATTGACAATCACCTGGAAAACACTGGTGGGGATGGTTGTTCCACCTGGTGTACCTACCACCATCCATACTTTGTTCTTTTGGGTGACAATAGTCGGAGTCATACTGCTTAGCGGGCGTTTATGACCGACTATGGCATTGGCTTTGCCTCCTATTGCGCCATACAGGTTGGGTGCGCCGGGTTTTGCGCTGAAGTCGTCCATTTCATTGTTCAAAATAAACCCTGCGCCGGTTACCACTGCCCGGCTGCCATAACTGTCGTTGAGGGTAGTGGTGACCGACACAGCGTTGCCTTCCGCATCGACGATAGAATAATGCGTGGTTTCTTCACTTTCTTTTACCGTTCCAGCCACTACTGCGCTACTGGGAGTAGCCATTTTTTTATCGAAATCCTTCATTCTCTTTTTTAAATAGGCACGGGAGACGATCTGGCTGACAGGCACTTTCCAGAAATCCGGATCGCCGATGTGTTCTGCCCGGTCGGCGTAGGCGCGGCGTTCGGCTTCGGCCATCAGGTGAACAGATTCCGGTGTGTGAAAGCCGAGGGATTTAATCTTGAACTGACCGACCATGCCGAGCAACTGCTGTAAAATGATACCACCGCTGCTGGGCGGGGGCATGGTAACGATGTGGCATTCGCCAAAGTCAAATTCCAGCGGCTTGCGCCAGACACTGTGGTAATTTTTAAGGTCTTCAGCAGTGATCAATCCTTTTTTTTGCGACATGGTGCGTTCGATCAGGGCTGCGATCCCGGCGGTATAAAAACCGTCGCGCCCTTTTTCTGCAATCGTTCGGAACGTATTCGCCAGATCTTTCTGAATCAGCCAGTCGCGAAATTCCCAGGGTTGCTGACTAACAAAAGCAGGGATCAGGGGGCTGTTGTTCAAAAAAACGTTTCGTTCCGCATTCAGATCATTCGCTTCATCTTCGGTGAGTTGGAAACCTTTATCAGCCAATTCAATGGCGGGCGCTACCAGGTCTTTCCAGGGAAGACGACCGTATTTCTGGTGCGCTTCCCACATGCCGTCTACCGTGCCGGGAACGCCTGCTGCCAGTACGCCAAAGCGGCTTTTGTCGGGTACGACTTCGCCAAGGGAGTCTAAATACATACCTTCTGTTGCGGCGGCGGGCGCTTTTTCGCGGTAATCCAGGGCTTCTGTCCGGCCATTTTTATCCCTGTAAATTAAAAAACCACCGCCGCCGATGTTGCCTGCCTGCGGATAAACGACTGCCAGCGCAAACTGTACTGCCACCGCAGCATCGATGGCATTTCCTCCGGCGCGCAACACATCGACCCCTACCTGGGTAGCCAGGGGATGCGCCGTGACAACCATAGCGCTGTCGCCTGTCGCTACTTTTTCATAAACGTAGGGGAAAGGAATATACTTCTGAGCCGGTAAAACGGCTGCCCAACATATAAGTGTTAAGGCGAGAATCGTGTTTTTGTGAAATAGATTCATGGACAAAATAAAGGAAGTGGTAAATCTTTAAGGCTTCCTGAGATGCAAACCTATATTAGTTATCGGTTATCCCTGTTGATAATCTGGCTTCCACCCTTTTTAGTGGCAAGGCATTCACTTTTTGTCCCACACTTTTTCCCAGCCGCAAACCCTCGATGCAGTCCATGCGGTAATGAACGCCCAGCAGCACGCGGGAAGTAGCGTTTTCCTGTGCCATTTCTGTAAAGGAGTGGTAGGTGCGCGGTTTTCCGGTAAATTCCTGCCGGTTTTCGTGGGTCCTGTCTGTCAAGGTAAAATGCTCGCCCAACTGAGCGGTCAGCACTTCTGCAGCGGCAGCGCCGAATGCGGAATGTCCGGAAGGGTAGGAGGGGAAGGACGGGTTTTCGTGCAGGGGCGACCAATCT
Organism: Saprospiraceae bacterium; assembly: GCA_022844265.1. Lineage (GTDB taxonomy): Bacteria > Bacteroidota > Bacteroidia > Chitinophagales > Saprospiraceae > M3007. Next base: position 20,825 of record JALHMA010000001.1, read on the forward strand.
GTTTTCATCACCCGGCGAATGTACGTTTCCGGGCGTTCCAGGTTGAACGTATATTTTCCATGCCAGGTAACAATCCCCACATCGCATAGTGCAAATGCCGTTTTCAGGTAGGTTTCTATCACTTCCGTAAATGGAAGATTGGCCTGCTCCAGCGCCTGGTTGGCAATAGAAATCCAGCGCCCTGCCGGGGTGAGGGTAAGACCCGGAATATCGTCGCTCCACAATTCTGCAATCCAGTGGTTTTCTTTACTGAGGAGATGTGAGACAGATAATACTTCCACTGCTTCCGTATGAAGAGCCGAGCCTGGCGATTCATCGAAAGGAAGTGGCGGCTTCACCGGAATATCGGAAGTGCTTGCTACAAATGTCCTGGTCTTTCCCCAGTTGGGTAACAGGGCTGGAAGTGGGCGTTTGTTGTTGGGTTGCCAGCACCCCGCACAGGTATCGGCTACGTAACGGCGATCATAATTAAACAGGAAAGCGTCGTGTCCTTCCTTATCGGTCATTGACCATTGCCAGACGGCTTTACTTACGGATTGTCCAAAGGTTTTGGATTGATACAGGATGTGGCTGTCGATAATATCGTGAAAACGCCGGGCATACGTTTCTTCCAGATCATTAATTTGATTTTTCAGATTTTGAGGTGTCGTTGGGAAAAAATCGCGCAAGATTTGGGCATAGGCGGCATTCAGACTGGTTGGCAAGTGGAACTGACCTTTTACGGGCACAATAGATGGTTTGGCGTAACCCGGGAAGTATTGCGCCATGGAAATATAGCCTTTCATATCAGGCAACGCTGCTTCATAAGCAGCCATTTCTACATAGGCAAACATGCGGGCGCTCACAGGAGGCCGGTATCCGGGGGTATACCGTTCCAGATCGAGCATCAACTTGTTCCACGCGAGTGTGGCTTCCGCTGCGATCCGGTGCTCCTCAGACTCTGCTTCCGCAAGTTGACGGCAGCTTTGTCCCAGCACAATACCCAGCAACAAACTTGCTACTAGTATTTTTTTCAGGAAAACAAACCAGTTTTTTTTCATAAGCCCAGACGTAAACGGTGTTTGGTGTTTGGTTTTTCGTGTTTGGGGGTACTTCGCTTTTGGCATCTTGTGGTGTAGGTTTACAGGCCTGAAATACCCAAGTCCAAATCTCTCACCCTCTCACCCTCTCACCCTCTCACCCTCTCACCCTCTCACCCTCTCACCTCTGTTAAGGGAAACTCAATTTGAACGTCGTTCCTTTTCCTTGTGCCGACACAACGTCCAATACCACATGGTGGAGTTTCAGAATGCTTTCCACTAAGGAAAGGCCGATGCCGGATCCGCGCACATGGATGTTTTGTGAACTTCGATAAAAGGGTTGAAAAATCAGTTGCATATCTTTGGGAGGGATGCCCGGACCGTGATCCGTAATTTCCACATAGTGTTTTCCGGATGATTCGAAACCAATTTTTACTTCCACTTTTTTGTCCTGTGAAAACTTGCATCCGTTGTCCATCAGGTTCTGGAAAGCCGAGCGAAGCAGCGATTCGTTGCCGAGCACACAAAGTTGATCTTCACTTTCAGGGATACCTTCGATATCGAATGAAATATGATAATCCGGATGCAGACGCAGCAGGGCGGCCCTGGTTTGCAGCATGATTTCATCCAGCCGAACCTGTTCAAAAGTAATATTGGCGCCTTCCGAATGCACACGCGCCAGTTGAAGCAGTTTTTCCGTCACGTCGCTGAGTTCGCGGGTATCTTCCAGTACGGAAGTCAGCGTGGCGTGGTATTCGGGCGCATTGCGTTTTTTATCAAGCGCTACTTCCAATTGAGAAAGAATAACGGAGAGCGGATTTTTTAATTCGTGCGATACATTGGAAATAAAACTTTTTTGCATTCGAAAAGCAAACTGAATGCGGTCGAGCAGGCGGTTGAAAGTAATAACAAGCCTTGAAATCTCATCGTGGTTATTGGACACGTCGAGGCGCGCACTCAGGTCGGAAGGCAAAATATGATCCACCTGGTTGATAATGCGCGACACGGGCGACATGGCTTGTCCTGCATAGAACCAGCCGCCGGCAGCTACAATTCCGATGCCCATAAAGAAACTGATAATCAGGATATTGCGCAGGTTGCCGAGTTCTTCGGAATTAAAAATGGATTCGGCCACGATCAGGTACTCCTTGCCACTGTGGCTGGTATGTCGCACCGCGATCGCATGTAAGTTTCCATGTTGAAAACAGGTTTCTTCATTCGATTTGAGTTCGCGCAGCCGGTTGTCAGTCAGCGGTTCTCCATCCCGGTTGAAGGCAAAAACCATTTGTAGTTTGCCATTGTAGATGACCACATTTTCCCTGAATGGCAGCAATTCGGCGTTTTCAGAATTGTTTTCTGTTGTCAGTATTTGCAATTTTTCTTCTTCATGGAGCACCATTTCGGCGGTCATCAGCGCTTTAGAGCGCAGGTTGTTATAAAATTCATCCTCCGTGATTTGCCGGAATTTGAAATAAATAAAACAAAGCGACAGCAGAAGGATGCCGGCCACGAGTATGATAAATTGTAAAGTAAGTTTTGTACGAATTTGCATATCAGGTTCAGACTTCTTCTTCCCGCAGGATATAACCGTTTTTAAACTGGGTGTGGATCAATTTTCTGGCAAAACCTTTTTCAATTTTTTTGCGCAAAAAGTTCACATAGACTTCAATCACATTGGTTCCTGTATCGAAATGCAGGTTCCAGACGCGCTCTGAAATCTCGTTTTTGGAGATTACCCTTCCAGGATTACGCAATAAGTATTCCATAAGTGAAAATTCACGCGGTGTCAGGGCAATCTTTTGCCCTTCCCGGAAAAACTCCTTGGTTTCGAGGTTCATTTCCAGATCGGCGAAGCGCAGGCTGGGCGACGACTGGTAAGTATCAACCGGCCGCCGGGCCAATGCCCGGATACGCATGAGCAATTCACGAAATTCAAAAGGTTTCGTCAAATAATCATCCGCGCCGGCTTCAAAACCACTAACTTTGTCATCTGTTTGTCCCAACGCACTTAACAAAATAACAGGTGTCCGGTTACCGGTGTTGCGAAGTTGAAGTAATAAATCGATACCATTTAGTTCAGGCAGGATAATATCTGAAATAATGACGGCGTATTCATTGCCCACAGCCAACTGGTATCCGGACAATCCATCTAACGCTGCATCCACCTCGATCTGGTGTTCTTCCAGCCCTTTTTTAAGGGAACGGGCCATTTTGGGTTCATCTTCTATCAGTAACACTTTCATATCAACGGGTATTGGCTTGCAAAACACGACAAAAAACAAGGTATGCAGTGCCCAAATATAGGCAATGTGCAGATTTTAAGCGCTTTTTAATCTGAATTTGAACTGTTTGGTGAAAAGTGGCCGGTACTTTGCTACGCCTCCCTGCAATGTTTCACGTAAAAAACTAAATTATGCAATTTTTGAAAAGTTACACACCTCTAGTCCTTTTGGCATTCCTCGTTATGGGCGTTTTAATCCCCGCTTGTAAAGATGCAGACCCCGCTGCTTCGGTTGATGCCAAATCGGTAAAAACATTTGACAACAAAGTTGTCTACGACTGGAACGAGTTGTTCCTTCAAATCGAACGCTATGCTGCGGGTTATCGCCCCGGCCCTGCGCCACGCGCTATTGCTTACATGGGCCTTTCTGCCTGGGAAGCCTGTATCACCGGTATGCCGGAGTACAATTCTGTAGCCAATCTGTATGCCGGACTCAGCATTCCCGCTGCCGGATCGGAAGAGTACCACTGGCCAACAGTGATCAACGCTTCCTATGGCTACCTGATGCCCCGTTTTTTCCCGAATACTGCGGACAACCTGCGCCAGAGAATGGTAGCACTGGAAAATCAGTACAACGACAGAGGCGAAGCGGAAGTCAGCCCGGAGATATTCAAACGCTCTAAAGAATACGGCGAATCTGTGGCAGCAGCAGTTTGGGCGTATTCCAAAACGGATCTGGTTGGCCACGATCACTACCTCGATCCATTCCAGGGTTACAACTGGCAGGATCACTATGACAGCGATGGCGACTGGAAACCTACTTTCCCCGGCCCCGGCAAACCCATGGGTGGCGTTTGGGGCGGTGCACGCGTATTCGCACTGACTGAAAAAATTTGCCGTCCACCGATAGAGTATTCCGCTTCCAGCACTTCCGAGTTGTATTCTCAGGCTTTGGAAGTATACGCACAAAATACACCTACACTGTCCTATGAAGACGAATGGGTGGGTGAATTCTGGAGCGATGACCTCCTCAACCTGACTTTCAGCCCCGGCCCACGCTGGCTGGCTGTCGGCGACCAGGTACTGTCAGATGAAAACAGCGATCTGGAAACAGCGCTCTATATGACCGTTAAAGTAGGTATGGCGCTGAATGACGCTTCTGTAGGCGCGTGGTATTCCAAATACTACTACAACGTAGAACGCCCGCAGTCGTACATCAACCGTGTATTCGATCCTTCCTGGAAACCAGCGTTGTACAACCCGCTGACAGGTGAGGAAGGTGTAACACCATCTTTCCCTGCTTATCCTTCCGGCCACGCTACTATGGGCGCTGCAGGCGCCGAAATATTGGGCGACGTTTTCGGATATGCCTATGCCATGACCGACCGTTGCCATGAGAATCGCTCGGAATTTGAAGGTGTTCCACGTAGTTTCGGCAGTTTCTTCGAAATGGCGCAGGAAAATGCGTGGTCGCGTGTTCCACTGGGCGTTCACTTCCGCATGGACTGCGAAGAAGGTGTTCGTTTCGGTACAGGTATCGGCCGTCAGGTGAATAGACTGCCCTGGAAAAAATAAAACCACAGCGTAAGAAACATAAATGGAGGGAAGGGGCTGTCAGCAATGGCGGCCTCTTTTTTGTAACCCTCAACCCCCATAGCCATCAACAATTCAACATTCTCAACACGTTCAAGATATGTTTCAAAAAATCTACTGGCTTTTACTACTCGTATGCTGGGGCAGCGCTTGCCGGCAGGAAGCGCCTAAACAATTTGAAAAAGTTGATAAATATGAGACTGGCGTCGTGTCCCGCCGCACTTCTTTTGTCGATGGAAAAAAAGAAGGCAAAATGACCGATTACTACGGTGATGGTAAATTAATGGCCGAACGCTGGTTTCACAATGACAAGCAAGAAGGGCGCACCGTGGTTTATTACCCTAGTGGAAAAATCAAGGAAGTGCAATACTTCCAAGCGGGCGCTCACCACGGTGGAGACACGCTTTGGTACGAAAACGGCCAGGTTCAGTTTACGGTCAACTTTGAAAATAACCTGAAAAACGGCTATTTGTACAAGTGGTCGCCCGAAGGAGAAATGATTTTTAACTCCCGTTACCGGAATGATACGCTCATTGAAGTAAAAGGGGAGCCGATTAAATAAAAGGCAAGAAGCAAAGGGCAAACATGAGTCCATCCCTCTATGCTTCAACCCTATTTTAAGCGACTTTTAAGGCCGTTATTGGGTCTTGGGACTTTCCTTTGTACGCTCTTGTAAAATCCAGATTATGTTGAAAAAGCTACTATTCAGCGCTGTCGGACTGATGGCGGCCTCTATATTAATTGCCCAGGAAAAAGCGGATACGCTTACTTCGGTACATCTGCGCATGATAGATGTAAATGCACAGATAGAACAAATTGCCCGCCTTCCACAATCACAGGGCGCCTATCTCTGGGCCGGCAAAAAGAATGAAGTCATCAACCTTCAGCATATGGACGCCAATATCGCCGAAAAAACGGCCCGCCAGATTTTTGCAAAGGTGCCGGGTGTTTTTGTGTACGATATGGATGGTACGGGCAATCAAACTAATATCAGCACGCGGGGGCTCGATCCGCACAGGGGCTGGGAGTTCAATATCCGCACCAACGGCACAATGACCAATTCGGATATCTACGGTTATCCGGCCAGCCATTTTAGTCTGCCTATGGAGGCGGTCGGTCGTATCGAATTGATTCGCGGTACCGGCGCGCTGCAATACGGCGCACAGTTTGGCGGCATGTTGAATTATGTACTGAAGCAGCCCGATACTTCAAAGTCCATTGGCTGGGAAACCATTAATTCAATGGGTTCTTACGGTCTTTTGAGCACCTACAACGCTCTTGGAGGCAAAATCGGAAAATTACAGTATTACGCCTTTTACAGCAAACGAATATCCGACGGATACCGCGACAACAGTGAGTCGGACTACGACGGTCAGGGAATTGTGTTGAAATACGCGGCAGGTAAAAACCTGACGATTGGCGCCGAATTGCTGCGCTCTCATTACATCTACCACATTCCGGGGCCGCTCACAGACGCCATGTTCCAGTCCAACCCCCGCCAGTCGACCCGTGCGCGCAATTATTACAGTCCTGAAATTTATGTGCCTTCCCTGTCCCTGGAATGGAAAACAGGCGCCCGTAGCATCCTCGCCTGGAAGGCATCAGCCGTTTTGGGCGAACGCCGCAGCGTGATGATCGACCGCACGGCTAATATTGCAGACACCATCAACCGCACCACTTTTGACTACAACCCGCGGGTGGTGGATATTGACGGCTTTAACAGTTACACTACTGAACTGCGTTTTTTGCAGCATTATACCTTGCGGGGCAATACTTCTACACTCTCGGCAGGCGCGCAATACATCAACAACGACCTGAACCGTCGACAGCAAGGTAAAGGCACGACCGGTTCCGATTATGATTTAACTATTCTCCCCAACAGTTGGGGACGCGACCTGCACCTGAAAAGCCAGAATATAGCGCTATTCATTGAAAACAAATTTCAACTGAGCCGCCGGTTCTCCCTCAGTCCGGGCATTCGATACGAGACAGGCGATACCAGACTTTCGGGCGTGACCACCTATTACGACCCGAATGAACTGCCTAACACGATCAAACGCAATTTTCCTTTACTGGGAATAAGTACTGATTACCAGTTGAACAGTCGACAAAACATCTACGCCGGTTTCTCCCAGGCTTATCGCCCGGTTATTTTTAAAGATATTATTCCAGCCTCGGTTCTGGAACGTTCGGATAAAAACCTGAAAGATGCGTTCGGCTATAATGCGGAATTAGGCTGGCGCGGCGCTGCCGGTGGTTTCAAATGGGATTTGAGCGTGTTCCGTTTGCAGTACAATAATCGCCTCGGAAGCGTGTCGTTACAGGAAGGCAATACCTTTTATATCCTGCGCACCAACATCGGCAATACGGTCACACATGGCCTGGAAGCATTCGTTGAATATGGTTTCCATCTCTCGGATGCCGTTCGCTGCAATATTTTTACTTCAACAGCCTTCTTTGATGCAAAATATGAAAATGCAGCGATTCGTTCCGGCGATAAAAACATCGACGTATCAGGCAACAGGGTAGAGAGTGTGCCTGACGTGATTTCCCGCAATGGCGCCAGTTTAAAATATAAAAAATTCAGCGTCTCTGCCTTGTACAGTTATACGGCAGAAACTTTTGCAGATCCGCAAAATACGGTAGCGCCTTCCGCTACCGGGGCGGTAGGGCTGGTTCCCGCTTATGGCCTGCTGGATGTAAATGCTTCTTATCGCTTCTATCCCAATATGGCCTTGCGCTTGAGCGTCAACAATATCACCAATGAACAATATTTTACCAAACGCCCGACATTTTATCCGGGGCCTGGCATCTGGCCTTCAGACGGACGAAGCGCAGTATTAACTTTATCGGTAAAGTTGTAAAAATCACGCTCGTTTGGATTTTGAAAAAGGAGCCGCCTGCGATGATTCGGGGCGGCTTCTTTTTTTTGAAAAAAAATTGTGTGCTATTGACACATATCAAAATCTAATTTTTACCTTTGTTTCAGAACATTGCTTTTATAAGGTTTTAGATGACAAGCAGTGTGTTTTCAGACCCTTTTTTGATTTTAAAATATGATGACTCGATATCCTCACAATACGCGCATTCTGGTTGCAACGGATTGTATTATTTTCGGGTTTGACGGAGAACAACTGAAGCTGCTGATCATCAAACGAAATTTTGAACCTGAGGAAGGCAATTGGTCGCTGATGGGAGGTTTTTTGCATGAGAACGAAGACCTTGAAGTTGGAGCCAAACGAATTTTAAACGACCTGACTGGATTAAACAATATTTATGTGGAACAGCTGGGCGCATTCGGAAAAGTACATCGCGATCCTGTAGAGCGCACTTTGTCGGTAGCGTTTTTTGCGCTGATCAACATCTACGATCACGACCAGGAAGCGGTAAAAGCGCACAACGCCAAATGGTTCAGCCTGAAAGAAATACCCGCGTTGATTTTTGATCACGACGAGATGGTATCGATGGCTTTGGATCACCTCCGATACAACGCAGCCTTGCACCCAATCGGTTTTGAGTTACTCCCCGAAGAATTTACAATTCCACAGTTGCAGAAACTGTACGAGGCGATTTATGATATGCAACTCGACCGCAGGAATTTTAGCCGGAAAATTCTTTCAACAGGCCTTTTAATCGATACAGGCTGGAAAAACATACATTCCACCACTAAAAAAGCGATTATGTATCGGCTCGATAAAGTAAAATACCAAAAAAAATTCTATGCTTTCTGGAATTTCATACCCAATCCTAATCCAAATCATGGTTGAGTTATTTGCGAAAAATCCTTGATTGTCAGACGTTTAAGCACTGGCATCTTTTTTTTAAATTTATTGTGTCAAAATGACACAAATATAATTTTTGATTACACCGATTAATTAATTGAATATGAAGAAGCAAATTATAATCTTCTTTTGTGTTGCAAGCCTTTTTTCCAGATTGCAAGCACAATCGCCGGCAGTTTTCAAGGTGGATGTGGCGCATCCGGGCGCCGACATATCACCGAGCATGTGGGGGCTTTTTTTTGAAGACATCAATATGGGCGCCGACGGCGGTTTGTACAGTGAATTGGTGAAAAACCGTTCTTTCGAGTTTTTTAAACCCATGATGGGCTGGAAGGAAATAAAAAAGGAAGGAGAAACGGGTAAAATACTGTTGCAAAACCGCCAGGAAAAAAACAGTGCGAACCCGCGCTTTATCCAGGTGACTGCCAATGCTTCAGCAGGCACATTCGGGCTGATAAATGAAGGTTTTCGGGGCATGGGCTTCAAAAAGGGCGTTTCCTACGACTTTTCTCTTTGGTCGCGACCACTTTCAGGCAACCTGCAACTGCGCGTGGAATTGCTGAACGCTGCTTCGGAAGTGATTGGAACAGCCGATTTGCCGCTACAGGCCAATAAGGAATGGCAGCGCCAGACTGTTCGACTGCAATGTTCGGCAACCGAGCAAAAAGGTAGCCTGCGTATCTGGTTTATGGGGAATGGCGCTGCGGAAATGGATATGATTTCACTTTTTCCGACGGATACCTGGAAAAATCGCCCGGGTGGCCTGCGGGCTGATCTGGTGCAACTTTTAGCCGATATGAAACCGGGTTTTTTACGTTTTCCCGGCGGTTGTATTGTTGAAGGCCACGACCTTACGGAGCGTTATCAATGGAAAAAAACCATCGGTCCGGTAGAGGAACGAACTTCGCTCATTAACCGCTGGAATTACGAGTTTGCACACCGGCCGACGCCCGATTATTTTCAATCCTTCGGACTCGGTTTTTACGAATATTTCCAACTCTGCGAAGACATTGGCGCCGAACCACTGCCCATCCTCAACTGCGGCATGGCCTGCCAGTTCAATACTTCCGAGGTGGTGCCGCTGGACCAACTTGATCCCTATGTGCAGGACGCGCTCGATTTGATCGAATTTGCCAATGGCGATACCAATACGCCCTGGGGAAAACTGCGTGCGGAGCTCGGTCACCCGGCGTCGTTCGGACTTAAATTTTTGGGCGTTGGCAATGAACAGTGGGGAGAACAATACATCGAAAGATTTCAGGTATTTCAAAAAGCAATTAAATCTAAATACCCGAATATCAGCCTGATAACCAGTGCTGGTCCATTTCCCGACAGCGAACAGTTTCATTACCTTTCCAAAGCTCTTGCTGAACTCAACGCCGACATTGTAGACGAACATTACTACCAGGTACCCGGGTGGTTTTTGAACAATGCTACCCGCTATGACAAATACGACCGGAAAGGCCCAAAAATATTTGCGGGTGAATACGCTGCGCAAAGCAAACAGACGGTTAGCCCGGACAATAAAAACACCTGGCGATGTGCGCTGTCAGAAGCGGCATTTATGACCGGACTCGAACGAAATGCGGATATCGTGCGCCTGGCCTCCTATGCTCCGCTCATGGCGCATGTAGATGGCTGGCAATGGAAACCGGATATGATCTGGATGGATAACCTGCGTTCCTTCGGTACGCCGAATTATTATGTTCAAAAATTGTATGCCACCAACCGGGGCGATCAAATTGTACCAATTTTATATAAAAATGCACCTGCAACAGGTCAGGACAGCCTGTACGCCTCGGCTGCTTTTGACAAGGTCAATAATGAAGTGATTGTAAAAATCGTAAACGCCGCAGGTAAAGCGCAAACAAGCGAAATCCTGCTGGATGGCGCAGGAAAACTGCATGCGACAGCCAGGCTTACCCTGATGCAGAGTAATGACCTGGAAGTGGAAAATTCTTTGGATCAACCCTTTCTCATCAGTCCGGCAGAACATACGTTGGCCGTGAAAAACGGAAAACTGAATGCCACCCTTGCCCCCTATTCATTTTCGGTATTTCGGGTAAAATTGCGTTGATTTGCTCCTAAACATCCAACAACAAAAAGTAAAATGTTTGATTTAAAGAAAATGGAGGTGTGGTTTGTCACGGGCAGCCAGCACCTGTATGGTGAAGAAACGTTGCGAAAAGTGGCGGAACATTCTCAAACAATTGCCCGCGCACTGGATACTTCGGCCCAAATACCGGTTCGGGTGGTGTTCAAACCGGTGGTGAAGACGCCTGATGAAATTTACCAACTCTGCCAGGCTTCCAATACTGATCCGAATTGTATCGGGATTGTCGCCTGGATGCATACGTTTTCCCCGGCTAAAATGTGGATTCGCGGTCTACAAACACTGCAAAAACCAATGTGCCACCTGCATACGCAGTTCAACCGCGACATTCCATGGGGCAATATCGATATGGATTTTATGAACCTGAACCAGTCGGCGCATGGCGACCGGGAGTTCGGTTTTATGGTTTCCCGCTTGCGGCTGCGGCGAAAGGTAGTGGTCGGTCATTGGCAAGACCCGCAGGTACACGATCGGCTGAGCGTCTGGATGCGGGCCGCCGCAGCGCGATTTGATTGGCAGGGCGCAAAATTTGCCCGGTTTGGCGACAATATGCGCCAGGTTGCGGTGACGGAAGGCGATAAAGTGGAAGCGGAAATCCAGTTCGGCTACTCCGTAAATGGTTATGGCGTTGGCGATTTGGCAAAGTTGATCCGTGAAGTGTCAGATGGCGCCGTTCAACAACTCGTCGATGAATACAATGAAATGTATCAACTGTCTTCCGCTCTGCGCAAAGGCGGTGCGGCGCATAACTCCCTGAAAGAAGCAGCCCGTATTGAAATCGGGATGCGCCAATTCCTGGAAGCGGGCGGTTTTAAAGGATTTACGGATACTTTTGAAGACCTGCACGGTTTAGTACAACTTCCGGGTATTGCCTCGCAGCGCCTTATGGCAGAAGGATACGGCTTCGGCGCTGAAGGCGACTGGAAAACGGCCGCATTGGTTCGCGCCGCGAAGGTCATGGCTGCCGGTTTGCCCGGCGGTAACTCGTTTATGGAGGATTATACCTATCATTTTGATCCTGATAATCAGTTGGTGTTGGGCGCTCACATGCTCGAAATATGCCCTTCCATCGCTTCCGGCAAGCCTGCCTGTGAGATACACCCGCTCGGTATTGGCGGCAAGGCAGACCCCGTCCGGCTTGTATTCGATGTGGCTGGCGGTGCGGCGCTGAACGCATCGCTGATTGATATGGGCAATCGTTTCCGCCTCCTCGTCAATGAAGTGGAAGCCGTGGCGCCGACAGAAAAACTGCCCAATTTGCCCATTGCGCGCGTGTTGTGGAAATCATTACCTGACTTGAATACGGCCTGTGCAGCATGGATTTATGCGGGCGGCGCGCACCACACCGTGTTCAGCCAAAACCTGACGACGGAATACTTTGAGGATTTTGCTGAAATGTTCGACCTCGAACTGACGGTGATTGATGCAAAAACGGAGTTGCGGCAGTTTAAAAATGAGTTGAGGTGGAGCGAAGCTATTTATAAATGATGAATGATGAGTGATGAATGATGAGTGATGAATGATGAGTGATGAATGATGAATGCCGGGCGCGAAGCCAAACATTTATCATTCATCATTCCCTATTCATCATTCATCACTCATCATTTATCATTCATAATTCATCATTAACTATGAATTATGTTATCGGACTTGACTACGGCACCGACTCCGTTCGCGCCCTGATTGCAGATGCTGCCGACGGGCGGGAAGTGTCTTCTGCCGTTTTTTACTACCCGCGCTGGAAGGCCGGGAAATACTGCAATCCGGGGGCTTCCATGTTTAGGCAGCATCCGCTCGATTACCTGGAAGGTTTGGAAGCATCTGTAAAAATGGCTTTGTCGCAGGCGCCTAAAGAAGTGGCTGACAACGTAGTCGGCATATCGGTCGATACAACAGGCTCCACGCCCGTTGCTGTCGACAAAAATGGTACGCCCTTGGCGTTGCTGCCCGAATTTGCGGAGAACCCGCACGGTATGTTCGTGCTCTGGAAAGACCATACCGCCAATGCGGAAGCAGAAGAAATTAACACCCTGGCACACCGTTGGGAAATCGATTTTACCAAGTATGTCGGCGGCATATATTCTTCCGAATGGTTTTGGGCAAAAATCCTGCGAACCCTGCGGGTAGATGAAGCCGTCCGAAATGCCGCTTTTTCCTGGGTGGAGCATTGCGACTGGCTGTCCGCAGTGCTGCATGGAGATACGAACCCGTTGACCCTGAAACGTTCCCGCTGTGCAGCCGGACATAAAGCCATGTGGCACGAAGAATTCGGGGGATTGCCGAGCGAGGCTTTTCTGACGCAACTCGATCCGCTACTGGCAGGACTTCGCGATCGGCTTTACCGCCAAACCTACTCGTCAGATATGCCGATGGGTACGATTTCAAAGGAATGGGCACAGCGTCTGGGTTTACCCGAAAACGTGGTCGTGGGGGTCGGCGCGTTCGATGCCCACATGGGTGCTGTCGGGGCTGGGATCGAGCCGTATTCCCTGGTTCGGGTAATGGGAACTTCTACCTGCGATATGTTGATTGCGCCCAACGAAGAGGTTGGCAACTTGCTCATTCGCGGCATTTGCGGACAAGTGGATGGCTCTATTTTGCCCGGCATGCTGGGAATGGAAGCCGGTCAATCGGCTTTCGGCGACGTATATGCCTGGTTTCAAAACCTGCTGGCCTGGCCGCTGCGCGAATTTTTAAGCGAAGAAGAGGCCGAAAAAATGGTACATAAAATAATCCCGGCCCTGTCCGAAAAAGCCGCATTGTTGCCTGTTACGGAACACGATGCGGTAGCGCTTGACTGGTTCAACGGCCGCCGTACACCTGATGCGAATCATACGTTGAAAGCAGCCATAGCAGGCTTGAATCTCGGTACGGACGCACCTCAAATATTTAAAGCGCTGGTGGAATCCACGGCATTCGGCGCCAGGCGTATTGTCGAACGTTTCCAGTCCGAAGGCGTTCCGATCCGGCAGGTTATCGGCATTGGCGGAGTATCAAAAAAATCACCTTTTGTGATGCAAAACCTTGCTAATGTGTTGAATATGCCTATCAAAATTGTAGAATCAGAACAAGCCTGCGCACTGGGCGCGGCGATTTGCGCGGCGACGGCGGCGGGTGTTTACCAGACTATGGCTGCTGCACAGACTGCGATGGCTTCCGGTTATGATGCTACATTTCATCCACAACAGGATAGGGTAGCGGTGTATGAAAAATTGTATCAGAAGTATTTGGCACTGGGTGGTTTTGTTGAAAATCAATATTAGAAATCAAATGAAACACGGTTTTTTTACCACATAGTTCACATAGGGGTTTCACATAGATCACATAGCAAAATGATATGGACTATGTGATCTATGTGAAACCCCTATGTGAACTATGTGGTAAAAAAACCGTGTTTCATAAAAAACATCAACCATGAAAAAAACGGTCTTACTGATCCTCATTTCAGGCGCTTTTCAGGCGCTTTTCTCCCAGAATCAAATCACCCTGAACGCTGACCTGGGCCGTGATACCATCAGCCGTCACATCTACGGGCACTTTGCCGAACACCTCGGACGCTGCATCTACGGCGGATTTTACGTAGGTGAAAGCAATACAAAAATCCCCCACCGCGACGGTGTACGTACCGACCTGATTGAAGCGTTGAAAAAAATGAAAGTAGGTAACCTGCGCTGGCCGGGCGGTTGTTTTGCCGATACTTACCACTGGAAAGACGGCATAGGCCCAAAAGACAAACGACCAAGTATGAAAAATGTCTGGTGGGGTGGGGTGACCGAAGACAATAGTTTCGGCACACACGACTTCCTGAACCTCTGCGAAGCCATCGACGCGGAGCCTTATCTGGCAGGGAACGTGGGCAGCGGTACGGTGAAGGAATTGTCCGACTGGGTGGAATACACCAACCAGGATTCCGGTAGCCCGATGACTGAGCTTCGCAAAGCCAATGGCCGCGAAAAACCCTGGAATGTCAAAATATGGGGCGTAGGCAATGAAGCCTGGGGCTGCGGCGGCAACATGAAGCCCGAGTACTATGCCAATATTTACCGGCAATATGCCACTTTTATGACCGACTGGGGCAACAGCGCCAAACTTTTCCGGGTAGCCTCAGGCGCCAGTGACGATGATTACAATTGGACGGAAGTGCTCATGCGCGATATCCCGCACAAGATGCTGGAAGGCGTGGCATTGCACCATTATTCTGTGATCGACTGGGGTAAAAAAGGCTCCGCGACTAATTTTTCTGAAGAACTGTATTTCAAAACCATGAAAACGGCGCTGGATATGGAGGAATTTGTCACGCGCCACTCGACCATCATGGACAAATATGATCCGAAGAAAAAAGTTGCGCTCGTTGTAGATGAATGGGGCGGCTGGTACGATGTGGAACCTGGCACCAATCCGGGCTTTTTGTACCAGCAAAATACCATGCGCGATGCCATGATTGCCGGCACAACGCTGAATATTTTTCACAACCATTGCGACCGTGTTCGCATGGCCAACCTCGCCCAAACAGTCAATGTACTGCAAGCCGTCATATTAACGGAGGGCGAAAAAATGCTGCTCACGCCGACGTATCACGTACTGGAAATGTACAATGTACACCAGGATGCGCTGCTTTTGCCGATTGATGTGAGGGTAAGTAACTATATTTTCGGTACGGAAAAACTGCCTGCCGTTTCTGTTTCAGCCAGCCGCAACAAGGCAGGGAAAGTGCATATTTCTTTGGTGAATATTGACCCGAATCGTTCGCAGGAAGTCTCGATTTCGTTGCGCGGCGTAGCAGCAAAAAATGTATCAGGGCGTATTTTGAGTTCCCCTAAAGTACAGGATCACAATACGTTCGATCAACCGGATCGTATCAAACCGGTAGATTTTAAGGGTGCAAGCATCAGCGGTGATGTACTTAAATTAACCATGCCTCCGGTATCGGTGGTGGTGCTGGCGTTGTAGAAGACTGATAACTAATACAATAGCACACAAGTTTTTTTGAGTATTCGAGTATGCGAGGATTTGAGTATAAATGATTCGTTATCAGTCAGATACTCGAATACTCAAATCTTCAAATACTCAAAAAAGTTAACTGATAACTAAACAATGGGCAAATACAAGTCATTAAAAGAAGCGGCCTACGAAGCCAACATGGAGATACTCCACCAGAAATTAGCCATTTACACTTTTGGCAATGTATCGGCCATTGATCGTGCGGCGGGCATCGTTGCCATCAAACCCAGCGGGGTGCCGTATTTGGAACTGAAGCCGGAAGATATGGTGCTGGTGGATTTGGACAATACGGTGGTGGAAGGTAGTAAACGGCCCTCTTCCGATACAAAAACGCATGTTCTTTTGTACCGTCATTTTGAAAAAATCGGCGGTATTTGCCATACGCATTCCACCTACGCTGTGGCCTGGGCGCAGGCCATGCGGGCCATTCCCAACCTGGGTACCACCCATGCCGATCACCTGGTGGCTGCCGTTCCGGTCACGGAAGTGATGTCCGATGATATGATTTTGGGAGATTATGAGCATGAAACCGGCAATCAGATATTAAATGTGTTCAAAAAACACAATCTTTCGCCCGAAGAAGTGGAAATGGTGCTGGTGGCCTGTCACGGCCCTTTTACCTGGGGAAAGGACGCCGCCAAGGCAGTCTACAATGCCACCGTGCTGGAAGAACTGGCAAAAATGGCTTACCTGACCCTGCAAATCAACCCTGCAACGCCTCCCATCAAACAGACCCTGATAGACAAACATTATTTTAGGAAACACGGCCAGGGCGCTTATTATGGGCAAAGCGGATATTAGTTATTCGTTATCAGTTATTCGTTATTCGTGTGCTAACCCTCGGCTTTTATTTTTCACCCGATCAAAGGTTACCACACGAATAACAAATAACTAATAACGAATAACTAACAAAAACATTAACCAACAACAATCTTCAAACAATGCAAGGATTTGACACACTTGACTGGATCGTTATTGGAGTGTACTTTCTCCTCCTAATGGGGATAGCGCTCTGGGTAATCCGGCAAAAACAGAACAACACGGAAGACTACTTTCTGGCAGGCCGCAACATTGGCTGGTTTGTGGTAGGCGCTTCCATTTTTGCTTCCAACATCGGCTCTGAACACGTCGTAGGGCTTGCCGGCGCAGGTGCGGGTGGTAAAATTCCGATGCTCATTTATGAACTGCACGCGTGGCTGGTGCTGGCTTTGGGCTGGATTTTCCTGCCTTTTTACCTGCGCAGCGGTGTTTTTACCATGCCTGAGTTTTTGGAACGGCGTTTTAACTCCAAAACACGCTGGTTTCTGACTGTTTTTTCCCTGCTGGCTTATGTACTCACCAAGGTTTCGGTGACGGTGTATGCGGGCGGTATTGTCATTGCGTCGCTGTTGCATATTGATTTTTGGTTTGGAGCGCTCCTCACCGTGGTACTTACAGGCGCTTACACCGTGCTGGGCGGTATGCGGGCGGTGGTGTATACCGAGGCATTACAAACCGTTGTGCTGGTGATCGGCGCCGGTACCCTGACCTTTGTCGGCCTGAACGCTGTAGGCGGCTGGGACGGTATGAGAAGTTCGCTGGAACCCGGATACCTGAACATGTGGCGGCCTGCCGATGACCCTGAATTCCCCTGGCCCTCCCTGGTGATTACCAGTACGATTGTGGGTATCTGGTACTGGTGTACCGATCAGTATATCGTACAGCGCGCCCTGGCGGCACAAAATATTACCCAGGGTCGGCGCGGTACCATTTTCGGTGCATTGCTCAAGCTGTTGCCTGTTTTTCTGTTCCTCATTCCCGGTGTGGTTGCTTTGGCCTTGAAAAACAGGGGCGAACTGAGTTGGGACACACCCGATCAGGCTTTTGCCAGCTTGCTGATGGAGAAAATGCCCTCCGGATTGAGAGGGTTGGTAGCAGCCGGCTTGCTGGCAGCGCTGATGAGTTCATTGGCTTCGGTGTTTAATTCATGTTCCACGCTGTTTACGGTGGACGTTTACAGAAAACTGTATCCCGACACTCCGGAGAAAAAATTGGTAAATGTCGGGCGCGTGGCTACCGCCATCGTTGTAGTGTTGGGTATTGCCTGGATACCGATTATGCAAAACATTTCCGGGGTGCTGTATGAATACCTGCAGTCGGTGCAGTCTTATATCGCGCCGCCGATAACCGCTGTTTTCCTGCTGGGTATTTTCTCTAAACGAATCAACGCCCAGGGCGCCATGGCTACGCTGGTCGCCGGTTTATCAGTAGCAGCGGTGCGACTTGTCCTGGAATTGAACCGCCATTCGCTGGACCCCGATGGTATGCTCTTCGCATTTGCCAACATGAACTTCCTCACATTTGCTGCCTGGTTCTTCCTGTTTTCCATTACAGTTTGTGTAGTTGCCAGTTTACTGACGCCTGCGCCTTCCGCTGCTCAGGTAGAAGGGCTTACTTTCGGAACCCTCAGCAAACAGCAAAAAGCAGACAACCGCAGCAGTTACAATATCTGGGATATCCTGGTTTCCCTGCTTGTTATTGGAATCGTGGTGTATGTTATGGTTAGTTTCACCGGATAAGCATAGGGCAAAATTATTGAGATATTAAGATATTGGGATATTCTATTGACAATCAATAAATGGAGTGATCATATCCCAATATCTTAATATCAATAAATATCATACTTGCACTTAAAAATTGAAAATATACATCAGCCATGAAAAAAATTGACCTGGCCCTCTGTATTGTACTTTTCGGAACTCTCTTTGCATTGTATTGCTGCAAACAAACCGCTCCCACGCCCAAGGCCACGATTGAAAAGAGTGCTTTTGGCGCCTTGCCCGATGGGCGAACGGCCGATTTGTACACCTTGCGGAATGAGCAGGGCATGACCGTACAGATTACCAATTTCGGCGGCGCCATTACTTCCTGGACGGCCCCGGATAAAACGGGCAAATACGAGGATATTACACTGGGTTGTGATTCACTTGCCGGCTACCTGCGCGGCACCCCTTTTTTTGGAGCGTTGATCGGACGGTACGGCAATCGCATCGCCAAAGGGAAATTCACACTGGATAGCGCCACGTATTCATTAGCAACCAATAATATCGGCAATCACCTGCACGGCGGCATCGTCGGTTTTGATAAGGTATTGTGGTCGGCTAAGGTAATCGAACATGAAAGACCAACGCTGCAACTCACGTATGTGTCAAAAGATGGCGAGGAAGGTTATCCCGGCGAACTGTCTGTCGAAGTGATATACACTTTGCTAAAGGAAAATGCCTTAAGTATACACTATTCAGCGACTACAGACAAACCAACGGTAGTGAACCTGACCAACCATGCGTATTTCAACCTCGCGAACGGGGGCAAAGGCGATATTCTTCAACATGAATTGATGTTGAGTGCCGATGCTTTCTTACCGGTGGACAGTACGCTGATCCCGACGGGTGAACAGCGCCCGGTGAAAGGAACGGTATTCGATTTTACGCAGCCCACAAAAATCGGTGCGCGTATCGACGATACCGCTGATGTTCAGATCAAATACGGGTTGGGTTATGACCATTGCTGGGTATTCAATAAGGCGCACAGTAGTACGGCGCAATTGATTGCTACCCTGTACGAACCCACTTCGGGTCGCCTGCTGGAGGTATTGACTACAGAACCCGCCATCCAGTTTTATTCGGGCAATTTTCTGGATGGAACAGTGATCGGAAAAGGTGGCGTGGCGTATCAAAAACGCTCCGGTCTTTGCCTCGAAACACAACATTTTCCGGATTCGCCCAACAAGCCGGATTTTCCGAGCACGGTGCTGCGGCCGGGGGAAAAGTACCAGACGACAACGGTGTACCGATGCTCTGTTAAATAAGTGTGTATGGTGTTTCGTGTTTAGTGTTTGGGGCTTCGCCTTTGGCGACTGTAGGTAATTCAGCCAAAATACACACAGTCGCCAAAGGCGAAGCGCCCTAAACACTAAATACCAAACACGAAACACTTTAATGTCCGCAAACGCACCTAGCTTCCTGGCAGCTATGGCTCATACCCGCGCCGCTCGTGTGGCTACCCGGCATTTCAAACCAGAATTTGTTCCGTTTTTTATTGTAGTTACCGATTTCATCGAGCGTTGCAGCATCGAACAAACGACCATTGACCATTACATAACGAATTGATTCCGAGTTTTTTATATCGTCCAACGGGTTTTGGTCGAGCACAATCAGGTCAGCGAGTTTACCGGCTTTCAGCGAGCCGATTTCTTTGTCCATGCCGAGGTGTATGGCCCCGTTGATGGTCGCGCATTTCAAAGCCTGCAGGTTGCTCATGCCGCCTTGTTGCAGCATCCAGAGTTCCCAGTGCGCACCGAGTCCGTTGAGTTGGCCGTGCGCGCCGAGGTTGATGTTGACGCCGGCGTCCTGGAGTTTTTTACAGGATTGACTGACTAGAATGTGGCCATTCAGGTATTCTTCTTCCGGCGCCATGGTGCGGTGGCGGCTGCGTTCGTCGAGGATATGTTTCGGCGTGAACTGGAGCAGCCGCTCTTTTTTCCATACTTCCGTATTCTGGTACCAGAAGTATTCGCCGGTAAGGCTGCCGTAGTTCACAATCAGGGTAGGGGTGTTGTGCGTTCCGGTTTTGCTCCATAAATTGATCACATCGGAGTACAGCGGCGCCACGGGCAGGTTGTGCTCGACAGAACTATGACCGTCTACCACTTCCGTCAGGTTGTGGTGAAAGAAAGAACCGCCTTCGGGCACCACGAGCATACCCAGTTCCCGGGCGGCAGCGATGACCTGCTGGCGCTGATCGCGGCGCGGCTGGTTATAACTTTTTACGGATAAAGCGCCCCAGGCTTTGGTGCGGCGCAGCGCGGATCGCGCGTCTTCCAGCGAATTAATGGGCGCTTTAAAATCGCCGTCAGCGCCGTACAGGATAGTGCCGGTGGAAAAAAGTCTCGGCCCGATCATGTGTCCTGCCTTGAGCATTTCGGCGTTGCTGAACGCCATTTCGGAGTTGACGGAAGGGTCGTGCTGCGTGGTGACACCATAGGCGAGTTGGGCGTAGTACTCCCATTGTTTTTGCGGATTCAGACCAAATCGGAAATTTCCGGGGTGTGCGTGAACGTCCAGCATGCCCGGCATAATGGTTTTGCCACTGCAATCGATGATTTTAGGGTTATTGACCCGGAATCGTGCTGCCTGGTATTCCGTTTGAGAGCCGACAAAAGTGATTTTATTGCGTTCCACCACCAATACGCCGTTTTCAATCACGCGGTCGTTTTCCATTGTGATGATGCGGGCATTTTCAAAAACAAGCGCGCCCTCCGGCATGTCGCTTTGCAGGGTCAGGCCAATTTTCAGACCGGCGGTGTCCAGCGGCGGCAAGGTATCCGGCGCGCCTTCGACGAATGCAAAACGTTTGTCCAGGTTGATGGTGAAATATTCATCACCGAGCGTGTAGTGCAGTTTTTTGGAGTCGCCACTCCAGTGCAGGTTGTAGCCCGCGTCGCGGCTGACTTGTGCAACCGGCACAGCCTTCGTGTCGGCGGCGAGGTCCACCGTTTTTCCGGCAGGCGGCAAAGCACAGATGTATGTTTTATGCAATTCGCTGAATGCCAGCCATTTGCCGTCGGGTGAGGCCGTCCATTGATTGGCGTATTTGCCTTTAAAATGGATGCGCTCATCCTTTCCGTTCAAGTCATAAGATTTCAAGGATTTGTCCAATGCGCCGAACAAGGCGCCGCCGGTGTTGACATAAATACGTTTTCCATCGGCGGAAAATCGCGGGTATTCGCCGCCTTCAGCGATAAACCGCAGGTTTTTCCCATCCGAATCCACGACATAAATACCGGGTTTCTCGGTCATGGCGGGGCCCATTTCGTCGTCGCCATTTTGCATCCTGAAAACAACCTGTTTGCCATCCGGAGAAAAAGAAGGGGTGCGGTAAATACCGGGAGCAGTGATGAGGCTACGCAAAGCGGTGGCATCTTTTCCGGTTTGCTGCCAGATCAGCAGATCGCCTTTTTTTTCGTCGTTCCAGATAACAAAAGCGATGGAGCGGCCATCGGGTGAAAAGGCCGGTTCTGCCTGCACATCATCCTCCCGCAATCCGCTGCCCGTGGGGAACATCAGGTTTGTTTTCCCGTCCGGCAGCATTTTTTTATACAAACGACCTGCGGCATTAAAAAGCAGGATTTTGCCGTCTGGGCTGGTTACGGCATTGCGAATGGCATGGGCGGTAAAGCTCGGTTCGAAAGCCTTGTTTTCAAAACGCAGGGTTTCGGCTACTTTGGTTTTCACTGTGCTGGTAAACGGAATATCGGTCACTACCGGTTTGGAGCCGGTAGCCAAAGAAGCCATTTCCGGCAGCGCTATCTTCCTGATTTTTCCTCCTGCCCAGATGACGATAGATTTTCCGTCGGGCATCCAGGAGAATCCCGGGTAGCACCCGAAAGTCGTCCAGGCTTCCTGCTGGTCTTTGTCCAAAGCATCGTACACGGGGTATTCCAGGCCCGTTTCCAGGTTGCGGATACACAAAACCGTTTTAGTATAATCACGGCGTACGAAAGCCAGCCATTTGCCGTCGCCTGATACCTGCGGTCGGCAAGCGCCCCCGGAGCCCCCGGTCACGGTTTCCACCTTGTCTTCCTGGCGGTCGTAGCGGCGGATGGCAAAAATCTGGGTATTCGGGTTTTTATTGTATTGAAAAGCGCCGCCGCCGTACATGTCTTCGCTGAAATAGATATAGCGGCCATCACGGCTTGCGGAAGGTTCATTGACGTCCTGCTGATCGTTTTTACGTTTGGTGAGTTGTACGCCCTCTCCGCCGGCAGTATGGTACATCCAGAGTTCGCCGGCCCCCAGCGAACGGGTATTGGTGAAATGTTTGCGGGCGACGATGTACTGATTGTCCAGCCAGACTGCATTGTTGAGCAGGCGGAAACTTTCTTTGGTGATTTGTTTGGCGTTCGTGCCGTTGTTGTTCATCATCCAGATATTATCGCCACCGCCGGCATCCGAAGTGAACAGAATTTTTTTGCCGTCGGGCGAAAAACGCGGCTGCACTTCCCAGGCAATACCCGAACGGATGCAGGTAGATGCTCCTCCTGCGATGGGAAGCGTGTAAATATCGCCCAACATGTCAAAGACAAGGGTTGTGCCATCCGGAGAAACATCCAGGCTCATCCAGGAACCTTCGGCTGTGGTGAATTCCACGTCTTTGTAGGCCTGGCCGGCGGGTTTGCTCACATCCCACTTGGGCTTTTCCTGTGCGGGCAGCAGGAAAGTTCCCAAAAGGGCAAAAATGAGCGGGATAAAACGTGCTTGTGATTTAAATGAAAAAGAAAATGACGTCATAACGGATAGGTGGTGAAAGATAAGTTGTGTTTGGCGACGCATAAATAAGGAGATTTTGCAAACTCTGTGAAAACTCCGATGTTTGATGCTGTTATGAAGTCCGATGATATTCTCGATGATTTTGATTTTGAAGGAAGCGGCCACCCGCTTTGGGCCGAAGAAGGGGAAGTCGTGGCCAAATTCTATTCACCTTTAGAGGCAGAAATGGCTGCTGCGCGGCTCCGCTCGGAGGGCATACACTGTTTTCTGGCCAATACCATTTCGCAAACCGTGTTGCCCCATTTGCAAATTGTAGCGCGTTTGCATGTACGCCCGGTAGATTCTGCGCGGGCACGAGAAATTTTGCAGGAGGCCGTTATTGAAACGGCTATGCCGACCCAAAGTGACGGGGGCAAAATGGCCTTATTTATCCTGTCCGTGCTGATCGGGCTGATTCTGGCGCTTATTTTGGTGCGCGCCATGTGGGGAGATTTTTAAACGTTGTACTTGATGATTTCTTCCGACAGCGATTTTCCGGTAATCCGGTGATCGAGCCAGGCCAGCACTGGGCCGTAAATAAACAGGGCCTGGTTTTTTTCGAAATGGGCTTCCAGTTTGGCGCGATGCTTCATGGTTGTCTTCTCAATAGCACCCTGTTGTGGCATGGCAGCGTATCTCAAACCAGTGAGGAGGTCGTGCATAAATTTATTTTTCGGTTCATTGCGCTTGTATCTTCTGATGAGGTTTTCGATCAAAGCCGCTCCGTTGTGCTTAATATCTATTTCAATCAGACAGATAATTTGTAGTATTTCACTGATCTGAAATGGCTGGGGCAGAGCCTGGTTGCGCGGCAGGTCGAGTATAAGGCTAACCCATTTCAGGGCAATTTCAAAATTTGAGTTTAAAAAATAAGCCTGAACACAACAATATCGAATAGCGCTCATACGGTTGTAACTTATCAGACTTTGTCGTTTTTGAAGATTTTCTTCTAACTTTTGCTCTTGAATATAAATACAGGCCTCCCTGAATTGATTAAACCGGATAAAGGAGAGCATCCTGAAATAACAAATACTTCTGTACCGGTGTATCTCTTCCTTTTTGTTTTTATCTTCCACAAACGAGGATTCCAGTTGTTTAATGCTTTCCAAATTTTTTAATCGCAGACACGAAGCCAGGTAGTTTTCCAAAGTGCTGACATAAATAACCGGCTCTTCTTCTTTTAAAACTTTTCCTTCATCTGAAATAAGAGCCAGGTTCTTTTTTAGATTATGCAACGCATTTGATAAATTTGCCTGTACCGAGTCTTTCTGCGCGCTTTTCCGGTCGATGGCAGCTTGTAATTCAAAATAGTATTGCATTTCCACCAGCCTCCAGTGATGTAACCTGGGCGAAAGCCCGTCTAAATCGTCATCTTGTTTCACCCGAATGGAATCCATAATATGTTGGATATCGGAAGGAACTTCATCTACCTTTGTTTTAGCGGCTACCAACAACTTTTGGGACTGCAAAAAAGTGGTGTAGGTTTCCTGGATATTGTCCAGGGTGTATTGCAACTCTTCCTGCATTTCTGCCAGCTTCCACGGAACATTGCCCAACCTGTTGGTGATCCTTGCCTCCCATATCTGTAACTCGAGGAGATATACCGGACGATCCATTTCATACGCCAGCCGTTTTGCTTCCCGTATGACCTTATAACATTCAATATACAGTTCCTGATAAAACAAGAAGTAGATATCATGGAATGCCTGGAACAGTCGGGTATGCCGGGGTGGCATGGTTCCGGGAGTAGCCCGGATACTTTCCATAATTTTTTCAAACAGGTAATTGGCCAGGGCATTTAATGTGGTTTTTTTTCCAAATTTATTGCTTTCCAACAGGTCAGATGGCAATTCAGTCACATCCTTGTCAGAGATGATGAAATGGCTGATATGATCAAACATCTGGATATACTTCTCATCGTGTTGCTCCGACCAAAACCGGGTATATTTTTTAAAATCCCTTTTTTGGGTTGGTGTTAATGACCGGATTAAACGATAAAGACTTTGAAGGATGTTCGCACCTCGGAATTTTGAAACCTGCTTCATAGTGTTAATATTTTAATTTATCTAATTGATTATTAATTGTTTGTAAAAGTATAATATATTTTTGAAGTTTAAAAAAAAGGATGATCTAGTATTGAAATTTCCTTCCCGACCCTTGTTTGACGGTGGCTACCAACAGTAGATTTGCATCATTAAACTTTCCTGCTATGGCTATTGTAAAAAACAACTATAGCACGCTTCAGGTAATCGACCCCTATTACATCACTATTGAGCAGAGCGCTGCACAGGCAGATCTGATCATTGTTATAGATACTATCAATAACAATGAACCCGGCAAGATCAATGTGCAACTGACCGGCGATGTGATTTGGCTGCAAATGGAAGTAGGCCACATCCTGACTGTTTTGTCCGGGCAGCCGAATGGTATTACAGCCTTCACGCCCTCTGTTGAATATTTGAACAAGGCTCGTTTGAGACTAAAAACTGCTGAAGTATTTGTCATCGAATACAACAGCACTGCCAAGGATGACAGTTTGCACCGCACCGCAGTTACCGGTTATCAAATGGGTACTTACGATAAGGCAGTCATAAAACTTGATACCAAGAACGACTTGATTACTGTATATCAAATGTAGATAACATGTTAAGTAGATGAAAATTTAAGAACACTCTGTATAACACAGTGCCAAATGAAAGCCAATAATCCAAGCGTAAGGAGTTGCATCATGTCAGGAGGTATGCTTCATTTCACCTCTATCATTGACCTGTGATGGATTGCAGCTCTGCCCAATTAACCTGATGTTGCGCTTGTTATGGCTAATAAACTCCCGAGTACCCCATTACCATCAGCCACGCTGCAAAGCGTGGCTTTTTTTATGCCTGTCGCCTGGAAAGGCATGAAGTTTGTTACTATTCCCGAATCCGGCGTAATATTGCCTTTGAAGTCAAAACAATCCGTCCAACTATGAGAATTTCAGTTTCGTTTATTTTAATCGCATATTGCCTGACTTTGAATCTTCTCCACGCCCAGAATCCAGTTCCTTCTTCTCTGAAATCAATTGCGGGCGTCGTTTCCGATTCATTTGGTACGCCTGTTGTCACGGTGGAAGCGTTTATGCGGGAAGCCATGGCACTGGAGCAAAATGAAGGCATCCCTGCCAGCGTTTTTATCGGGCTGGCAATTCTTGAATCAGCCGGATTCAGCAGCTATTTATACCAGAAAGCGAAAAATCCGTTTGGTATGAAAGCAACGGCTATCTGGAAAGGAGAGAAATTTATGATGTGGCACGAAGGGAAAATGACGCCATTCCGGCAATATGCGGATCCGGCCGAAGCAGTACGTGATTTCGCCGGTTTTCTGCGCAGCCGCAAGTGGTTTGCTGATGCACTGCGTTGTCCTTCCGGCGATAGCGAATGTTTTTTAGCAGGTCTTTCTCCCAAAACAGGCAAAAAAAGTTGGGAATACGAACCCGGTTATGCGCGCGATCCCGAATGGGCAAATAAAATCCGTCGGGTTATCGGGACGTACCGTTTGCAGGAGCTGTCTGGAGGAGATTTAAACAAATAGCAAGGGGCAAAAGGCAAGGGGCAAAAAACGACCACTCGGGTTACTATTGCTTTTGCCTTTTGCTTCACCAAGTCTGGTTCTGATTCCAGAACGGCGGAAAAAAGCGCTGATGCTCGTCCCCTGAGGATTGTTCTTTTTCTGCTTCCAGTCTGCGCGCTTCCGCTTCTGCGAAGCGCTCGGCTTTTGTTTTATCAAAAATATCGCGGGGCAAAAAGTATTGTTTTTCCTGATTGCGCTCGTCAGCAAAAGGGTCATCAGGGTGCGCTTCTTCTTCCTCCAGTTCACTTTTAAACCAGAAGGAGGTAAAAATGCCCACCAGACTGCCCAATAAATGGCTTTCCCAGGAAATACCTTCCTGTTCCGGCAGAATCCCCATAAACATCCCGCTGTACAGGATCATAACGATGGCTGCCAGCATAATGGAGCGCAGACTGCGGCGAAAAATACCATTCCAGAAAATAAAAGATACGAGACCATACACAATTCCGCTGGCCCCGATGTGCGAGACGGGTCTTGCAAACAACCAAACCGAAAGCCCTGTCAGTAAATAGATCGTCCAAAAAGAACGCATGGCAACTTTGCGATAGAAATACAAAGTCATAGCGGTCAGTACAAACAAAGGCAGACTGTTGGATGCCAGGTGTCCCCAGCTGCCATGTACCAACGGACCGGTTAAAATACCCTGCAAACCCCAAATACGGCGCGACATGATGCCATACATACCCGGATCGAAACCGGATATCCATTGATACAATTGTACCAGCCAGATCATGGCCACCACAAAAAGCGGGAATCGGATACTATCGTAAAAATGTTTTCGGGTCAGTTCGAGGCTGTCCGTCTCACTATCAATAAAAGCGCTCAATGGTAAGTCGTTATCCGTTATTAAGTACTGTGTTATCTAAATTTTTGAATATTCGAGGATGCGAGTATTTGAGTATAAATGATTCGTTATCAGTCAGATACTCGAATACTCAAATCTTCGGATACTCAAAAAAATTAGGGACTATCTATTAAGTACAAGTACGATATTTTTTACCGACCCAGCCCCAACTGAATACCCACACCAAAAACGGGACCACCCATTGGCAGGGTTTGCGCTTTGGGCACCACTCGTAAACTGAGGTCGTCACTCACATCGAAACTGTGTAAATGCGCATCCACAAATGCGTCAGCAGCGGTCAATAAATACACCAAACCCAAAGCAAGGGAAGTTTGTTCAACATATCGCCGCCATTGATCGCGGTATTTTTTCATGGAGGTTGCGTCGATACGATCATAAGGCGCTTCGGTAGGGTTGGTATTGTCGTCGCCGTCTACCAGCAATTTGTAATTATCGCGCAACTTGCGAAACTGCTTTACATTTTCCACCTCAAACCAGACCATACCGCCCAGCGCACCGTACACGATGGGCAGTTTCCACCAGCTCTTGTTGTAAGCCTGGCCGGCGCCGGGCAAAGCCAGCGACAAAAATGCGGCTTTTCGCGGATTGGGATATTTATCCGTAAAAAAACGGCGTACAAATCCGTCGCGTTCTATCGGGACCACTCCACCGGAATCGGCCGCAGCCATAGCCGTTGAATCGGGCAATACAATGACCGGTGCGGCAGGCTCCTGGGCATACAACATCGGTGTGCTTAAGATGACCGATAAGAGGAGGAGGAGGTTTCGAAATTTCATTTGACAAAGGTAAGGATTTATGGGTTTATTGGTTGATGAGGTTTATAAAGGTTGATGAGGTTGATATACATCTACTCGATAAGGCTCCCTTTCGAGTGGCTGTATATCAACCTCATCAACCTTTATAAACCTCATCAACCTACTTAGGTTTAATCCTCGTCGTTTCTCCGGTAGTCTTTGTTTGTTTTGCGTTTGTGGAAGCGCCCCCAGGAGAAACCGAATTTAAGACTTGCCTGGCCGTAAGCGCCCTCTATTTGCGCATCCTGGATAGCGGCAATGTCGTTGTCGTTGACGAAGCGGTACCCGCCTTCGAGACCGAGGCGGAACCAGCGGAAAACGTTGATTTCAACCCCTGCGGAAGGTTGCATGACAAAAACCCGGTCCTCCGCTCCGGAAAGATTGATTTTACCGCGCCCGAAATCAAAGTTGACTACCGGGTGTATGGCTTTATAGGGGATAAAAGCATAACCGAGTTTAAAAGTGTTCCACTTGAAGTCGAAACGTTGATTTTCAGCGCCTTGCCAGTTGAATGGGTCCGATACGCGGTAATTGCCCCAACCAACGGTCAAGGATTTTCCGAATTCAAAACCGAAAAAACCGCCCCGGTTAAACTGGTCTGAATTACCGTAGGAAGTGTACTGATGATGATAGCCTCCCCAGATGCCGGAGAAACCCCAACCCCGTTCGCCCAGAACGGTTTCCTCTCGTTGTCCAAAAGAGAGGGTGGCAGAAAGAAGCAGAGAAAGAACGAACAAAAAGGACTTGGTGTGCTTCATAAGAGATGGTTCTGTTTATTTGATGTGAAGAAAAACTGCTGCTGATCGATTATTTGAAGATTCGAGTATTCGACTAATTACGAATGCCAATACTCGTATACTCGAATCTTCAAATACTCCATAAAACACTCGACGTTGAAACTGACAACAAGGTTACAGGCAAGGCTGCATTTTCACAATAGAAAAAGGTGAATGCAGCGCTGCATTCACCTTTTTCTAACTTACTTTAACCAGATTTAACCAAAATCAGGGTTTCAAAACCACTAATCTTTTGGTTCCAATGATGTTTCCTTTGCTGTCAACGAGGCTGTAGAGATAAGTGCCTTTTCTGAAATCTTCCAGTTCGAGGGTTACCGAACGGTTGCCGGTAATCACATAATTTTGTTTCCACACCACTCTCCCGATGATATTGAAAATTTTAAGGGTGTATTCTTCCGGAGGTAAATTGGTGCAATCGAAACGAACGCGTTCGACGGCAGGATTTGGGAAAGCCTGGATATTGGCTGCCCCCGGCGCATCCGCTTCGGGAGCGGCCACGGTTTCATTGTTTAAAAAACGCACAGATTCTACCGTTGAAAGGTCGTTGCTCATAGTGGCTACGGCGATTTCCTGTTTTTCCGTTCCGCTGTAAAAGCGGTAAGTGAGCGTGGTATCCGTACCGATAAAATTACCCAGGCCACCGCCACCTCCGCCACCGCCGAGGACTGAAGACAAGTCTATCCAGCCCAGAAAGGGCACTTTGACATCCAGGTTGGTAGTGGTGTAGTCTGTACGCTTCTGGCGCAAAACAGGATAGGAACCGCCAGGTATCTGGCAGGTACCCCAGCCGTCGACAACTTCCAGGCGCTGGGTATTGATTCGAACCCGAATCGAATCAGGCTGTACAGGCAAGCCTGCAAGCAAGGCTGCGGGCAGCTGATCAGCCGAAAATGGCAGGTTAAGATTTGCCGTTTGTTGGTGAATATCGAAAAAATTCAGCGGCGCGCGGCGCTCGACAATTGTCGGGCTGAATTTTGCCTGCACCTGTATACCAAGGTTGGCGGGGTCGGCGCCGGCATAACCCATATTCTGCACCTGGGTATTGGTGATATTGTAAAACGTTTCTCCGTTGGCGCCGATAACAGCGAGGTCCGCCTCGGGAAAACCCATCGAAAAGACCCCTGCATTTGCGGACTGATAGACGATTTCAGTTGTTTCAGACGCCTCGAGGCTGCTAAAATCCCATAACTGGCCGCCACCGGGAGGGGTAGCCGGCTGAATATTAGCAGCATCCATGTCGAAAGCAATTTTGAACGTATCGCCTACAGCAGGAAAGGTGGCCGCAGTAATGGTAATTTGGGCGGAAGAACTGAAGCACAGGGCAGTGAAGAGGGCCAGTAACATTCGTCTCATCGGATGGTTTGATAGTTGAAAATAAAGTTGATTAAACAGGAACTTGTCCATGGCTTCAAAGGTACGCCGGTTTTTGATGCAAAAAATGCAGGGGATGAAAAATGCATGACATTATCAAAAAATTAATCGAAACCCCGAACTGTTTTATAACGCTTGTAATTCTACTAATTTTCGGTAAATGTGTCCCTCAGCCATCAGCTGTTCATGTGTGCCGCGTTCTACAATTTTCCCCTGATCCAGCACGAGGATTTCGTCGGCGTCCAGCACGGTACTCAACCGGTGCGCAATAACCAGGGCAGTTCTGTTTTCCAGCAAGCGTTCCAGGGCGTATTGTACAAGTTGTTCAGACTCCGAATCGAGGGCAGACGTTGCCTCGTCGAGGATTAAAATCGGCGGATTTTTCAACAAGGCCCGTGCAATGGTCAGGCGCTGGCGTTGTCCGCCGCTCAGTTTGCTGCCGCGGTCGCCGATATTAGAGTGGTATCCTTCGGGCATTTGTACGATGAATTCATGCGCATTCGCCGCTTTGGCGGCCGCTTCAATGGCTTCATCTGTTATGTTTTCATTGCCGAATGCGATATTGTTGCGCACTGTATCATTGAATAACACGGCTTCCTGACTGACAATGCCCATGAGCGCACGCAGGTCGCGGGTGCGCAACTGGCGAATATCGATCCCGTCCACCAGAATCTGACCGGCGCCCACGTCGTAAAAGCGGGGCAGCAAATCGGCAATCGTACTTTTCCCGGCGCCGGAAGCGCCTACCAGAGCCACCATTTTTCCACGCGGAATACGCAGATTGATGTTTTCCAGCGCAGCCCGCTCTGCATTCTGGTATTGAAAAGACACGTTTTTAAATTCAATCTCCTCTTTAAATGACTTGATTTCCAGTGCGTTTTCACTGTCCCGGATCAGGAGGTCGGCATTTAAGACAGATTGAACGCGTTCCACAGCCCCCATGCCCTTACGTATGCTGTAAATAGCAGAAGAAAAGGATTTGGCCGGGTCGATGACATTGAAAAAGGCGTAGAGGAAGGTGATAAACGTTTCGGCAGACAACGTGCCCGAAAAAACCTGCTTCGATCCGTACCACAGCAACACGGATACTACGGTGATGCCCAGAAACTCGGACAGGGGAGAGGCAATGTCGCGGCGGCGGTATATGCGCGTCAGGGTACTTGCATAAGCGCGGTTTTCCTTCGCAAAACGCTCGCGCTGATAAGCCTCCGCATTAAACCCCTTGATAATCCGAAGACCTCCCAGCGTTTCTTCCACAAGTGAAACAATATAACCCAGCCGCGTTTGCGCTTCCCCCGATTGCTTGCGCAGGGTGCGCCCGATGCCACCGATAATGAGGCCTGTAAAAAGCAGCAGACCGAAAACAAACATGGTCAGCGACGGAGAGATGTACAACATAAAAGCCAGGCTCCCCACTATGACAATGGGTTCGCGTACAATGGCTTCCATGACGCCGACAATGCTCCACTCGATTTCCTGGACATCTGCCGTGAAACGACTCATCAGGTCGCCTTTTCTTTCATTGGAAAAAAAAGAAAGCGGCAAATCCAGCATTTTATTCACCATTTTTTGCCTGAAATCGCGGACAATGCCGTTGCGCACCGGCGCCAGAAAATACAGCGAAAGATACCGGAACAGGTTTTTACCCAAGAATACCAGCACCAGCATGCAGCACACCATCAGCAGTGCTTTTTCCCGGCCTTGTTCGGCTATTAACTGGTTGAAAAACAACTTGCTGCGGATTTCAAATCCCTCAAAACTGCTTCCCGTAGGACCGGCCGTGCCTGCATCGGAGGGCGCTTCCCGATTGAAGAGTATTTGTAAAAACGGCTGTAATACAGGGATGCTGACGACCATAAAAACTGACATCAGCAAATTGCACAACACTGCCAGTGCAAGTAGTTTTTTGTAGGGCGCGTAATAGCGTAACAGTTGAAACATCGCAAGTCGGATCAGCAAAAAGAGCCGCAAAGGACGGATAAATTTGCGGCATTTAATAGACCACCCAATCCACTCCTTTTCGCAGCCAGGCCTGCGTTTGGGCTTCCGCACTATCGGGCGTCGGCTGCAGGTTGTAGCCCCAGGAAGCAACGGGCGGCATACTCATTAAAATGGATTCTACGCGGCCATTGGTTTCCAGTCCGAACTTCGTACCCCTGTCCCAGACCAGGTTGAACTCCACATAGCGGCCCCGGCGCAACATCTGCCAGCGCTTTTCGGGTTCACCCCAGGAGAGATTTCTGGATTTTTCGAGTAAAGGCACATACGAAGGCACAAAGGTTTGTCCGACCGAATAGGTAAATGCAAAGAGTTGCTCCTGGCTCATGCCCGTTTTTTCATCTAAATAATCGAAAAAAACACCTCCAACGCCCCGGGTTTCCTGACGGTGCCGGATAAAAAAGTACTCGTCTGCCGTTTCTTTAAATTTGGGATAAAAATCGGGGTGAAAACGATCGCAGGTATTTTTCAATTGCCGGTGAAAAAAAGCGGCGTCTTCGGGGACTACATAATGCGGCGTCAGGTCGATGCCGCCGCCAAACCACCATTGTCCGTTGCCCGTTTCAAAATACCGCACATTCATATGAATAATGGGCGCCATCGGGCTGTGCGGATGCAATACGATGGATACGCCGGTGGCAAAAAAAGTAGTGGGCGGCAGGTTCATGGCTTTGGCCGTAATTTCGGGCAGAGGACCATGCACAGCGCTGAACATAACGCCGCCTTTTTCGATGACTGCGCCCGTTATGACGCGACTGCGTCCGCCGCCGCCTTCCGGGCGCAACCAGTTGTCTTCTGTGAAACTGCCCCCGCCATCGGCTTGTTCCAGTTGCCGGCAAATATCGTCCTGCAGGATGCGAAATTGTTCTGCTATATATTCTTTTGTATGCATGGGTTGTTTTTCAACGGATGAAAAACGCGTAACCGACCGCGAAGAAAAACGTATCGCCAACCAGTATTGGATTTTTTTTCCCCAGATTCATCCACCGGTATCCGACACGCGCCCGAATAGCGCCGTATCCTTTGGCCGGATTTTCAAAAACTTCGGATTCATCGATGTCATGCAGTTTAACATCAAAACTGAGGCTTGTATTGAGTACTTCGCTTCTGAAATTAAATCCCGGGTATTCACTTATCGTGTTGCCATCGTCATCTTCCACCGTGGTAGGTTTAAGGGCTGCAAATCCAATCCCAACGGAAGGGGAAATGCGAAAATCAGGCTTGTTGATGATCGCAAAACCCACATCAAGCGATGGCGTCAAATATGTAGAGGACTCTCCCTTAGGCCAGACATCACCCGGGGCTCTTTCGATATCGCGGCCCAGTTTTTGGCCGGTTATAGCCATGCGAAACATATAACTCCAGCGTTTCTGCCAGAGCATGATGCCGAAATCAACGCCGAAAGAAGGTTGCAGGGTGCGCTCTAACTGGTCGCGCCAGTTGCCCTGAGTCAGTAAAAAGTCTAAGCCGAAACCGACAGGATTTTCGGGTCTTTTTTTGATTTTGGGTTTGATATAGGAGACGTAATTCCCGAAGCGCGAATCCGGATATAGTTTTAAAAACGCTTCCAGGCGCGCAGCCCATTCCGCCTGGTCGTGTTCGAGCCGGAGCAGGTATTCGAGCAGCAGGGTAGTGAAGGCTTTTTCTTCTTCATTCAGAAAGGCTTTCTGAATACTCTGGAACATATCAAAACGCCTTTCGTGCAATACATAATCCAGCCATTCAAACATGCTGTCCTGCGGCGGCTGGTTCCTCAGGTCATCAATCGTGCGCTCCATTTCACTAAAATTGGCGACTTCCTCAAAGAGGTTGCCATACGATTCTGTCCAGTAGTAGAGCAACCAGCGTTCGTCCCATACCAGGCCTATGTATTCTATATTTTCCAGGTTGCGCAATGAATCCATCCACAGGCCGACGCTTACATAATCTTCAGCAAGAAAAGAAGCGATCAACTCCTTGCGCGCTGCAACGATTTTTTCGCCGGCAGACAAACGGGTGGAAACGCTGTCAGTCTGGGCGACTGCAAAAAAACTTACAATATTGAATAAGAGTGTAAAAAGAAAGTACTTCATAATGCTGATTTGGAATTAATAAATAGATCCTTCAAATACCTGCTGTGCCGGTCCGCAAAGCCAAATGTCGGTGAAACTTCCATCTTTACGGGCATGAAATCGTACAGATAGACGACCTCCTTTTGCTATTACAGGCACTTCTGCGATGTTGTCAAGACTTTTTTTATGGTGTAGATACGATGCAATAGCTGCTGCGGTTATCCCGGTGCCGCAGGCGAGGGTTTCGTCTTCCACGCCGCGCTCGTAGGTGCGGATATACAATCCGTTATCTGCTTTCTCCACCAGATTAACATTGATGCCTTCCTTTTTAAAACGCTCGGAATAACGCACTGCCCGGCCCTCCGAAACCATGTCTTTTTGATCCAGAAGTGTTGTAAAACACACATAATGTGGTGAACCGGTATTTAAAACATAAATATCGCCGTTTGTTTCAACAGCCGCCACATCCCTCATTTTGAGTTCGATCCAGGTCTCTTGTCCTTGATCTTCTGAGGCGGAGATAAACGCTTCGTGTTCGCCGTCGATAGCCATAAAACGGCAATACTCGTCTACCATTCCGAGGTGCCGGGCAAAGGCGGCGATGCAACGTCCGCCATTGCCGCACATACTGCTTTCGCGGCCGTCGGCATTGAAATAGATCATTTCAAAATCGTAGCCGGCCTTGCTCTCCAGCAGGATAAGTCCATCCGCTCCGATACCGAAACGGCGGTTACACATCAGTTCGATGCGGGAGGTGTCGGCGCGTGTCAGCCACTGCGCGGCTCGTTGGTCGAGCATGATAAAATCATTTCCTGCTCCCTGGTATTTCCAGAATTTCATATTGTTTGTAGATTTGGCAGCAATTTTGCCGGGTCAAAATTGCTGTGCTCTGCGCATGAAAAAGGTTTTTAAATTCAAAAAACTTTGTTAAGATTAGTTAAGAATGGATAATTGACCTGTTTGTGCTCAACTATTTACCCTGGCTTTTGTCCATTTTAAAACTAAGCACGAAAAAACAGCGTTCTTGCTGAATGTTCAGTTATATTTTGATAGTTAGGCATATCAGGCACAACAGTTTAGATTAAATTTTTTACAAATGCATGATTATCAACACAGATAACCAATAACGGATTACTAATTATGAGAAAATACCTGCCTCTTGCCATTACCTGTGTGTTGAGTTCATTGTTGTCTGTACTCATTTACAGTCAGTTTGCACGCCCAAACCAGGTCGTATGGAACAGTGAAGAAGGAGACGTTCGTTATACCGGATTGGTAGATAAATTGTTCAGCAACCGCTCCAACAGCCAGTTCCAGTCTTCGGCGCCTACTAATTTTATCGAATCCGCAGCTGTTGTCACACCAGCCGTTGTAAATATCCGGGCATTGCTGGAGACGGGCAATAGCCTGTGGGGTGGTGGCGCCCTGACGGGTTCATCCGGTTCCGGGGTGATCATGTCGCCGGATGGCTATATTGTTACCAATCACCATGTGGTGGAAAAAAGTACGGATATAAAGGTGACCCTGGCAGATAAACGCACCTATAAAGCCAAAATGGTTGGTTCAGACCCATCGACCGATATTGCGTTGTTAAAAATAGAAGCGGGTGAACTGCCTTTTATCGTTTTTGGAAACAGCGATTCCGTGCTTGTAGGCGAATGGGTACTGGCTGTGGGTAATCCGTTTAACCTGGAAAGTACCGTTACGGCGGGTATCGTGAGCGCTAAAGGTCGTAACATCAACATCCTCGGCGGCGGCGCCAGTATTGAATCCTTTATCCAGACAGATGCTGCCGTAAATCCGGGTAACAGCGGGGGCGCACTGGTCAATACCGTTGGCGAATTGATTGGAATAAATACGGCAATTATAACGGAATCAGGAAGTTATGAAGGCTACTCTTTTGCAGTGCCTTCCAACCTGGTGCAAAAAGTTATCCGCGATATAAGGGAATTCGGCATCGTTCAACGCGCTTACCTCGGCGTGGGAATTCAAGACCTGGACAGCGAAACCTCACAGGAAATCGGGCTGCCCAATGCGGAAGGCGTATTGGTCAACAGGATTGCCAAAGCAGGGGCCGCTTCGGATGCCGGACTACTGGAAGGCGATGTTATTATCGGCCTGAATGGTACCCGGGTACGCAGTACTTCGGAATTGCAGGAATACGTCGGACGATACCGCCCCGGCGATCAGGTAGCGCTCGAATACTGGCGAAAAGGAAAAAAGAACCGGATTGCGCTCATTCTGAAAGACGGAAACAATTCCATCGGTACAGTACGGGTAAAAGGGGATGAACTGGATGAAGAACTGGGAATCGTTATGCGCGACCTTACCGTGGAAGAACGCCGCAGAATTCGTATCAAAGGCGGCGCCATCGTTTCCAGTATTCGCCGTGGCAGCATTGTGTATGAAACCAATATGCAACCGGGTTTTGTGATTACCAGTGTCAATGGCGACCGGGTTTCGAATGTTATGGAAGTAGTGGAAGCCATCAAAAACGTCTATAACAGCCTCACCCTGGATGGTTATTACGAAGGCGAACCGGATTTGTATTCCTACCGTTTCAAGAAAAACGAATAAGTAACCTTTTACTTATGTTGAAACGTTTGCACCTGCTCGGGGCGCCCGGCTCGGGTGTGACTTCATTGGGTAAAGAATTATCTACCCGCCTGTCCTGCAGGCACCTCGATACGGACGATTATCATTGGTTTACGGAAGACGTCTTGCCTTATCGCCGCCGTAGAAACCCTGATCATCGCCGACAATTGCTTTCCCGCGATCTGGATGCCTCTGAAAACTGGGTGCTGTCCGGCTCGTTGTGTGGATGGGGCGATGTATTTATTCCCCGTTTTGATGCGGTCATTTATCTCTGGGCGCCGGCCGACGTGCGTATTGCACGTATTCAGGCCCGCGAATGGAAGCGTTATGGTCCCGAAAGGCTTGCCCCGGGGGGCGATCTGCACCAGGTTTTTGAAAAATTCATGTCCTGGGCGGCTGCGTATGATGATGCACATGAAAACATCAGAAGTCGTACTAAAGAACTGGAATGGCTGGAATCGCTGCCTTGTCCGGTAATAAAAATAGAAGTGGGAATGCCGCTGTCTGTTATAGCCGATCAGGTATTGGAAACACTTTTATAGCCTCAACCCTCTCTCAACAACTCAACCTCTCAACCTCTCAACCCTCAACCCTCAACAACTCAACCTCTCAACAAATTAAACAGCGTATGTGGACCCAACTCAGAACCTTTCTCATGCGGGGAAGTATTCTCGAATTAGCCGTAGGTGTCATCATTGGTGCGGCATTTGGTAAAATTGTCTCAGCCCTGGTAGATAATATTTTGATGCCCCTGATCGGCATTGCCATGGGCGGTGTAAATTTTCAAGCACTCAGCGCTAAAATACTTGGTGTAGATATTGGCTTCGGCGCCTTTTTGCAGGCGATCTTTGATTTTACGCTGATCGGCGTAGTCTTGTTTTTGCTGCTGCGGATAGCGGGAAAAAATCCTGTACCTGAGCCTCCGCCTCCACCAGCAATTACCACCGAAGAATTGCTGACGGAAATCCGCGATTTATTGAAAGAACGTGGGAAATAGTGTTTGGTGTTTAGGATTTGGTGTTTAGGGCGCTTCGCCCTTGGTCTGTGTGGATTGTTTGGCCTGAATCCCCACAGATGCCAAGGGCGAAGCGCCCTAAACACCAAACACTAAACACCAAATCCTAAACACCAAACACTACTTCAGCACTGTCCCGTTCTTTACTTTAAATGCGGAAGCCCTGATTTTCAGGATATTGGTAAACGGATCACCATTTAATACCAGAAAACTCGCTTCATAACCTTCTTTCAGTTTGCCGATTTTCCGGTTTGGGAAAATAGCGCCGGGGGTGTTTTCACAAACGATCCTGAGCAAATCGGGGCCATTTTGTTTGGACAAACCATTCAGGTAATTGATTTCGCTGCGGAGGGTGCGTTGCGGATCGTCTGATGCGATAATCAGGTTGACCCCGCTGCTCATTAAACGGCTAAACATTTTGGTGTGAAAATCCTTTACCGCAGGCCGTGGAGTGGCGGATTGTGCATGAGACAACAGCGTGGCAACGGGCGTTCTTTTCTTGGATAATTTTTTAAGATCGTTATTGGAAATCATAAACCTGGCCGGATCACCCGAACCGTCCCAGTTATGTCCCGGCAGGTTTGCAAATCCATCCACCCCGATTTTTATTCCAATCTCAACATCAGTGCCTGTTTCTACCCAGGCCAGAACGCGCAGTTTCGCTTTATGCGCCTTTTTCACGACGGCTTTTGCCATGTCGACAGAAAGTCCTTTACTTTCTTTACCGCCATTGATCTGTGCATCCAGCAGGTAAATCATCAGGACGTCCGGTTTTTGCGCAATGATTTTTTCCCAGTTGGCATCCAGCGCGTCTTTGTTATCTGCAAACCAATAAGCGTCGCCCAGCAATTTGCGACCGGTTTTGATCTTGTTGTAAGCATTTGACCATTCGGCCGGATTGGGGACATCCTGTGCGGGGCCTTCAAATTTGAGAAACGGTTCGCCCAGGGAACAGGTTATGGCGCCGTTGGTGAAAATGGCATCGGGTGTATTGGATTTGTTCATCAAAGGCTGAACCGTTTTGCGGCCTTCCTGGGTATTATTCAAAATCTGCACGTAAAATACACCTTCATCCAGGTATTGTTTCGCCATGTTCGCTGCAGAACGGTTGCCGGAAATACTGGAACAACCGGCATCGGCCATCGGAGGAATCACCCAGTGCCCATCCAGATCGACGATGGAATCTATCTTAACTGGGGCTTTTTGAGTGAGTAATCCGTTGCTGACATACCAGGTTGCTTTGACAAATTCAAGTCCGGTAAACCATTGTCCGTTTTTGTATTCGTAATTTTTTCCGGCAGACTGGGCAGATGAAAACTGGCTTAAAAGGCAAAAAACAAGCGTGGAGAAGAGTAACTTCTTCATAAGGTAAGTTGATTCGCTAATAAATAAGGTGAGTAAACAGCGTTCAGGGCTAAAAACAAACGGCAAAAGTAGCAGGACTGGCGGGCTTCTTCAGCAGGTTAACAAACTGTTCAGGAATCGTGTTTGGTGTTTAGTGTTTGGTATTTAGTGTTTGGGGCGCTTTGCCTTTGGCATCTGTGGGAATTCAGGCCAAAGCAACTCACAGATGCCAAAGGCGAAGCACCCTAAACACCAAATACCAAATACCAAATACCAAACACGTCATTTCCCCGGCTTTTTTGGCGTATTCGGCTCCTCATAATCTATTTTGCCGCCCCACATGCGCATTTGACTCAGTATCCATTGCTGGCGTTTACGCACATCCGAACTCGGTTGATTGACCTTGTAAATCAGCGGATTAGGCAGCACTGCCGCAAGCATAGCCGCTTCTTGTCGGTTGAGATCTTTAGCGGTTTTTTTGAAATAGTGCTGTGCGGCTGCCTCTGCGCCATAAATCCCGTCGCCGAATTCGATCACATTCAGGTAACTCGACATGATGCGTTCTTTACTCCAGATGGTTTCAATCAGGAAAGTAAAATACACTTCCAGACCTTTGCGAATCCAGGAACGGCTGGGCCAGAGAAACACATTTTTGGCCGTCTGCTGGCTGATCGTACTTGCTCCGCGCTTGCGTTTGTGGGTTTTGTTGTATTTGTAAGCCTTTTCGATGGCTTCGAAATCAAAACCTTCGTGTTCCAGAAAATCCTGGTCCTCCGCACACACCACGGCCAATTGCAGGTGGGGCGACAGCTCTCTGAGCGGTACCCAGTAGTTGTCTAGCCGCACATCGCGCTCCGGATCCCAGGCCTGCTCCCAGGTACGCTGCAACATGAGCGGCGTCAAAGGCACCGGCAACAAGGTATACAGCAATGTCATACCGATCGTAATGCCGAAAAACCAAAGGGTCAGCCGGATCAACATGTTGCGGAGGTATCTGCCCCAAAGCGGGTTACCTGCTTCGTTTTTGGGAATGTTGCGATACCAGCTGCGGAGAATACGTTTCAAAAAGTTCAATGTTCCAGATTTTACCGGGCAAAAATAGTATACTCCTTTTAAAACTCAACTATGATCCCGATACTCGGTGTCGGTGTAGCATCTTCCACGCGCAGGATAAGTGGTTTGCCATTCGAACCGTCTGCCCGGAGTGCCTGGCCGTCAGTGGTATCAAAACCAGAATTGTCGCTGGTTCGTGCAAAAGTAAACTGTGGATATGCCGGATTTTTGGTTAAAAAGGCATTTTG
Source organism: Saprospiraceae bacterium (assembly GCA_022844265.1). Classification (GTDB taxonomy): domain Bacteria; phylum Bacteroidota; class Bacteroidia; order Chitinophagales; family Saprospiraceae; genus M3007. Next base: position 61,640 of record JALHMA010000001.1, read on the forward strand.
AATATCAAAGAAAATATCCAAAGTAGCCCTGCGATAATTCCATTTTTTATCGATCCTGAAGTCAAACTGGCTGAAATTTCTGAGTCTTTCGGTATTCAGGCGCGTCAGATCGGGAATACCTCTGCCAACAGTCGAGTAATTGACCTGACTTGCTTCCAAGTCGAAGGGTGTGAAAGGAACACCACCCTGAAAACGGTATTTGAGCCCGATTTCCCAGTTGCGGCGGAATTTCCGGCCCAGGGTAAGAGAAAGCAAGTGACGATTGTCCCAGGAAGAGACAATCAATTTTCCGTCGGCATTGCTGAATTTGGACCAGAAAAGGGTATACGCGCCAACAAAAAAGAGGTTTTTTGTCAGTTTTTGTTGCGCAAAAAGTTCTAAACCATACGATTCGCCGCTTCCGTTGCTGTTGAGTTGTTCGTTGCCGATAATACCGAAGTCTCCCCCTTGGTTGGCCAGCGAGAGGCCATTGGTTGTACTGACGAGGTAATTACCATACCGTTTGTAAAAACTTTCCAGCGTCAGGCGAAGTGCCGGCGTCGGAACATATTCCAGTCCTGCCACCAGGTGATCCGAATAGGTATAAGGCAGGTTCTGATTGACCAGCACATCGTTTTCATCGCGGAAACCCAGCGCGGTGTATGGGGCGATTTTGTAATAACGGCCTGCCGTGGCATTCAATTTCCATTGGGGAGCAAGGCCGTAACTCAAGCTGATGCGCGGACTAATGGTTTGCAGCATATTTGCGCCATCGTCGCTGAAAGAATTGCCGTCGGCCCGGATGCCCAGCGATACGCTCAGACGTTCCTTGAATAAAGTGCGGTTGACCTGGCCAAACAGGCCGAATTTGAAAAAATCAATATCCGTAGCAAAATTGGCAACGACTTCAGATTGAACAATTTGGCCGCTCGAATCGCGTATTTCCGGGCGTATTCTGTTGAATGTCTGGTTGTTGTACTTGACGTACTGCGCCATGGCTCCAGCCGAAAATTTCCAGTCGCCGATAAATTTATTCAGGTCGAAACGGAGTTTATTTTCGATTTCCTGGCTGTTGAGTTTCAGGGTTCGTTTGGATTCATCGTCTTGTTTGCCGTCGTAGTTTTCGGCAAATTGATCGAGTTGGTTGTCAAACATATTCCGGCTGAAAGTCAGGTTCCAGTAGCCGTTTTCTACCAGCCTCTTTAAGGTGAAGCCCTGGGTGTAGTTCCACTGGTTGATGGTTGGATTGGAACCGAGTATGTAGATATTTTCTGGAGTAGCATCTGAGGGCGCTACAAAAAAGAACTCATCGATCGCGCCTACACCGATCGCCGTCAGGGTGGTTTTGCTGTTTATTTTATGCGTGATTTTGTACTGGAAGTCCCAGTAATCGGGCCGGATAGGCAAGTCGAGCGCCTGAAAAAGAAATTGCAGGTAAGAGCGGCGCGCGGAGGCAAGGAAAGTGGTTTTACCGTTTTTTCGGCCCAGCGGCCCCTCGCCCGTAAGCGCCACTTCCGTAGCACTCACCCTGAAATTTCCCTGAAAACGTTCGGGGTTTCCGTCGCGCTGGCGAAACTGCAAAACAGAAGACAGTGGGTTGTCATACCGCGCATTGAAGGCGCTGGAGGATAGTGTAGCATCTTCCAGAAAAGAAACGTTCAAAATGCCGGCGGGACCGCCGGAAGCGCCCTGCGTGGCAAAGTGGTTGATGACCGGAATTTCTACCCCGTCTAAGTAAAAAACGTTTTCACTGGGACCTCCGCCCCTGATAATCAGGTCGTTGCGAAATCCGCCAACCGAACCGGAAGTGCCGCCGACACCCGGGAGTGTTTGTACCACCCTGGAGATATCGAAGTTGCCGCCGGGATTGCTTTTGATTTCTTCTACACTCAGGTTTTGTATGGAAAGCGGCGTTTCCGTCGAAGCGATGCGCACACTTTTATTTTCCGAAACCACCACTTCTCCCAGCGTTTTGGAATCGGATTCCAGTTCAAAGTTCAGGAAAGCGGTATTCCCCGTCGTCAGTACCACGTTGTAACGTGTAACCGTTGAATACCCTAAGTAAGTGGCCGAAACGGTGTAACTTTTGGGCGGGATTCCCCCGATGCTGAACCTGCCATCGACATCGGTTGTTGCGCCTGAAACGATATCCGAAGCATCCAGCGACAGAATACGCACCGTGGCGCCTGTCAGGGCTTCCTGAGTTATCTTATCTTTGACCGTTCCCGATAAAACAGCCGTGTTTTGGGCGTGTAGCGTGATCCCCTGGAAAACGAATATCAACACACCGGCGATGGTTAAAACTTGTTTCATAAAAGAATGTTATTTTATTTTATTTTTAAATTATGGTTCAAAAACATACTTTTGTGGAAACTGTTTTGCTTTTTCTAAAAAAAGTAAAAATTTAATTTAGCGTTCTCTCCAACTTAGAGTTGTGCTAAAAGGCCCAGCGGGCCTATATCTTTGTAGCAGTGTTGGATTTAATTTGGTACCCGGCCCAGCGGGCCGGTATTTATTCGATAAAGATACCGGCCCGCTGGGCCGGATAGAATTTTCTTTGGCGTTACTACAAAGATATAGGCCCGCTGGGCCTTTTGACACAACCCCAAGTTTAGCGCCGATTTTGATGCGTTTGTCCTGAGGGAAGGGTGAGGCCGGCAAAAGTAAATACTTGTAACTATGAAATACGAACTCCTGCAAACATTACTTCCATACCTCGATGCCTACGAACGGGCCTACCCGAAACAGCAGGATGCCCGGCATTTTGCGGTGTGGCTGGCCCGGCAATCCGCAGATGAAGCCCAAGTAGCGACGCGAAACGCTGAGGAAGGCCCTGTACAAAGCGAGTCGGTGGAAATTGGTAAACTATTGGTGTACCTAAACCGCTATGCCAAAAACTACGCAAAAAAAGCATTGGAAGGTTCTCCCCTGGGCGGGATGGATGAGTTTGTGTACCTCGCTATTCTGCTGTACGAAGGCGCTGTGACTAAAAGTGAACTGATTTACCGCAACCGACACGAAAAACCGACCGGTATGGAAATCATCCGGCGCTTGCTGACGGCAGGGTTTGTCGAACAATCGGACGACCCTGATGACCGCCGCAGCAAACGCCTGCGCATTACGGAAACCGGAAAAGCCGTTTTTGGACAGGTAGTGGAACGTATGGATTTTGTATCGGAATTACTCACCGGCAACCTGAACAGCGCCGAAAAAATGCTGCTGCTGCAAATTCTGGAAAAACTGGAAGGCTTTCACCAACTCATACTGGCAAAAACGAAAGGCGGCGATTTTGAAGAAACCGTGCGGGTGGTGCGGAGCAACCCGTAAATAAGTAGTTGTCCGTTATTAGTTATTGGTTATTCGTCTTGATAATCAAGCATTTGCAAAGAATTTAAGCAAGACTAATTTTGCACACCTACTTAACATTTGTGCATGGGCTAAGCCGAGCATACGTTTACTAAACTTAAAAAGTTTAGTAAACGTCGCCAAATAGAATGCTCAAAACCTTTTGGAGCGATGTACAACTAATTTTGCACACCTAATTATGAAAAATTTCCTGCTCTTTTCCCTGCTTCTGTGTCTGTGCGCGCAACTGTCTGCACAACTGCCCCAGACTGCATCCGGCACGGTACAACGTTTTGAAAATTTCCCTTCCAAATACGTCAGTCCCAGGCATGTCGACGTCTGGCTGCCGGATGGTTACTCCACCCGGGAGAAGTATGCGGTGCTGTACATGCACGACGGACAAATGTTGTTCGATTCCGCCACTACCTGGAATAAACAGGAATGGGGCGTGGATGAAACAATGAGCCGACTGCTCGCAGCAGGGAAAATCAGAAACTGCATCGTGGTGGGTATCTGGAACAGCGGCAAAACGCGCCACTCCAATTATTTTCCTCAAAAACCTTTTGAATCCTTGCCCGAAAGCCTCCAGGACTCTCTCCTGTATCTTGCCAAACGAGACCAGCAATCGGGTTTGTTCTCAATCGCGGTTAACTCCGACCACTACCTGCATTTTCTGGTGCACGAACTCAAACCATTCATCGACAGCCGTTTTTCAACCAAAAAAGATCGGAAAAACACCTTTATCGCCGGATCGAGTATGGGCGGCCTGATCTCCATGTACGCCATCTGCGAATACCCGAAAGTATTCGGCGGCGCTGCCTGCCTGTCCACCCACTGGCCGGGCACTTTTGCGGTGGAAAACAACCCGATCCCCGACGCTTTTATACAGTACATGCGCACTCATTTGCCCAGCCCGAAAACGCATACATTTTACTTTGATTACGGTACTGCTACCCTGGATGCGCTCTACGAACCGTTTCAAATCAAGGCCGATCAGGTCATGGCTGCCAAAGGTTATACCGCTAAAAACTGGATCACCCGGAAATTTGAAGGGGAAGATCATTCGGAAAGGGCATGGCGGGGGAGGCTGGGGATTCCGCTGGAGTTTATTTTGAAGTAGTTATGAGTTATGAGTTATGAGTTATGAGTTATGAGTTATGAGTTATTGGAGTTTCATGCTGGAATGGGAAAATGGAGGTTGCATTCTTTCCCGTTCCAGCATGAAACTCCAATAACTCATAACTCATAACTCATAACTCATAACTCATAACTCATAACTCATAACTTATAACTCATAACTCATCATTCATAACTCATAACTCATAATGATTTTCCCCTACCTTTGTCCCGCAACACGGAAAGTTGCAAAAACCAATCAATACAAAATAAATCATTCTTTTTCATGCAGAAACATCTCGTTCTACTTGCACTCGTGTTCGTATCCTCCCTTCTTCCAGCCCAAAATAACAATATTATTCCGCAGCCGGTAGCGTTTACCTATACGCGCAGCCTGCCGTTCAAACTCACAGCAGCGACCACCATCGGCGGCAACAATGCCGAAGCGCAGCGTGTTGCGCGGCAATTGGCCGACCAGATTTCCCGCGCTACGGGTTTTAAGTTTACCATTCGCAAACAGGGCGCTATTCAACTGACCCTGAACGCCACACCCAATGCCGAAATCGGTGATGAAGGTTACACCCTGAGCGTTACAAATACAGGTGTAAAAATCAACGCCAACAAAGAAGCCGGTTTGTTCTACGGCGCGCAATCGTTGCTGCAATTGCTGCCGCCGGAGATTGAAAGCGCGGAGGTGGTTTCCGCCAAATGGACCATTCCTGCCTGTAAAATTACCGACTACCCGCGTTTCGGATGGCGGGGCATGATGCTCGATGTGAGCCGTCATTTCTTTTCCAAAGAGGACGTCAAACGCTACATCGACCGCATGGCGCGTTATAAATACAACGTGTTTCACTGGCACCTGACCGACGACGAAGGCTGGCGGATCGAAATCAAGTCGCTGCCCAAATTGACCCAGATCGGCGCGTGCCGCGTGCCGCGTTACGGCAAATGGGGCACGCATGAGGCGCCCAAAGAAGGTGAAGCCGCTACCGACTGCGGTTTTTATACCCAGGATGAAATCAGGGAAATCGTCGCTTATGCAGCAGAACGCCATGTCCAGATTTTACCGGAAATAGACGTGCCGGGACACAGTACAGCCGCAGTGGCTTCTTACCCGGAATTGAGCTGCACCCAGGATCCGAATATTAAAGTCAGCCCGGGACATAAATTTGCCGAATGGTACGGCAACGGCCAGTTTAAAATGCTGGTAGACAATACCTTAGACCCTTCCAGCGAACAAGTGTATTCCTTTTTGGACAAGGTGTTTACGGAAGTGGCTGCCTTGTTTCCATTCGGTTACATCCACGCCGGCGGCGACGAATGCTACCACGGCTACTGGGAAAATGACCCGGACTGTAAAGCCCTGATGGCAAAAGAGGGTTTAAAAACGACCCACGAACTGCAAAGTTATTTCACCAAACGGGTGGAAAAAATTATCCAGTCCAAAGGCAAAAAACTGATGGGCTGGGATGAAATCCTGGAAGGCGGACTGGCCCCGGAAGCGGCAGTAATGAGCTGGCGCGGTCTGGAAGGCGGTATCGAAGCCGCCAAACTGGGACACTATGTGGTCATGTCGCCCAACGATTATGTGTATATCGACCTCCTGCAGGGCGAACCTGCCGTGGAACCCGATCAGACCAGTTACAAAACGGTGCGCCTGCAAAAAGCCTATTCTTTTGAGCCGGTACCGGAGGGCATCGACCCTAAATTCATCCTGGGCGGCCAGGCTAATCTCTGGACAGAAAAAGTGCCCACCATCCGCCAGGCAGAGTACATGACCTACCCGAGGGCCTGGGCCATCGCCGATCTGTACTGGAGCCAGAAAGAGGCCAGAAACTGGGATGCCTTTACCCAACGCATGGAAAATCACATGGAGCGTTTCGATCATGCAGGCGCCAATTACGCCCGCAGCGCATTCGACCCTATCGTGACAGGCAGCATGGTAAACGGTAAACTATACGCCAATATTACGACCGAGGTGAACGGTCTGGACATCTATTACACGTTGGATGAATCCATTCCCGATAAATATTCCCGTAAGTACACCGGCCCGGTGGAAATTCCGGATGGCAAAGCCGTGACGCTGAAAGTGGCGAGTTTCCGAAACGGACAATCGTCGGGCAAAATGGTGCCGCTGTCGAGGGATGAGATTGTGAAAAGGGTGAAGCGGATTGATCCTTAACCTGACATCCCGAACTATCTCCCGTCTCTGTTGTTTGTTGCAACCATGAAGCATTTTACCCAAACAGACATACAGCACCTGGAGCGTTTTTACCGGGCCAACCTCATCAATTCCGTCAGCGGATACAAACCGGCCAATCTGATCGGCACGGTGTCCGCTGACGGCGTTACCAACCTGGCGATATTCAGTTCGGTTGTTCACTTGGGCGCCGATCCGGCTTTGCTGGCATTTATCCAGCGACCGCTGGGGGAGCAGGGACATACCTACCACAATATCAAGGAAAACGGTTGTTACACGATCAACCACGTGAACCGGCAGATTGTGGAACGCGCACATTACACTTCGGCCAAGTTCGATGCGGATGTCTCCGAGTTTGAGGCCTGCGGACTGACTCCAGAGTGGCTGGCGGGTTTTCACGCGCCTTTTGTGCTGGAAAGTCAGGTCAAAATCGGGATGCGATTCGTGCAGGAAATTCCCATAGCGCTGAACAATACGATTATGGTGATCGGCCAGATTGAACACCTGTTTATTGCGGAACACGCAATTCGGGATAACGGCAGCATAGCCCTCGATCAGGTGGACGGCGTGTGTATTTCCGGCCTGGAAAGTTATTATAACACTTCCCACCTGGCGGCGTTTCCGTATGCTAAAATATCTGCGTTGCCTGATTTTATTTAGTGATGAAAAAACAACATCTCCCGGAAAAGCAATGCATCGTATGCGGGCGGCCATTCACATGGCGCAAAAAATGGGAAAAAGTATGGGAAGAGGTTAAGTATTGTAGTGACCAGTGCCGGATGAACAAAACAAAAAAGAAGGAATCGCCCTCATGAATGTAACAATTGTGTTTCCGCATCAATTGTTCCGGTCGCACCCGGCTGTGGAACCTGGTCGGCCGGTGCTGTTGGTGGAAGAATACCTGTTTTTTAATCAATACAACTTTCATAAACAGAAACTGCTGCTGCACCGGGCCTCCATGCAGTTTTACCGCGATTTTTTGAGTCGTCAAGGCATCGAGGTCAGGTATATCGATGCGCAGGATGTGCTTTCTGACGTCCGGCAATTGCTGCCTGCACTCCACAAATCCGGTGTGCGCAGCATTCACCTTGCCGATCCGGTGGACAATTGGCTGGAGCGCCGCTTACAGCGTGGTGCGCAGGAGTTGGGCCTGACGATCGTGGAATATCCGACGCCACTTTTCCTGAATGACAAATCGGAACTGGATCTTTTTTTTAAAGGTAAAAAGCGCTTTTTTCAAACCGATTTTTACATCCAGCAGCGCAAGCAGCGGCAAATATTGCTGGAACCCGGCCAAAAACCTTTAGGCGGCAAATGGACCTACGACGCAGACAACAGGCTTAAATACCCTAAAGGGAAAACGCCGCCGACTGTAAATTTTCCTGCTCAAAATGAGTACGTGCGTTCAGCAATCGCGCATGTAAATGTTTGTTATCCAGGGAATTATGGACAGATGGAGTCCGCCATGACGTACCCGACTACTTTTGAAGAAGCCGAAACCTGGCTGGATGATTTTCTGAAAACACGTTTTCGTGAATTTGGTGAATACGAAGACGCCATGGTCGGCCCGGAGCGCATCCTGCACCACAGCGTTTTGACACCCATGCTCAATATTGGCCTGTTGACGCCGCAACAGATTGTAGAAAAAAGCCTCGCTTATGCGGCGAAACATGATATTCCCCTCAATTCCTGCGAGGGTTTTATCCGGCAGATTACAGGCTGGCGCGAGTTTATTCGGGGTGTGTATGTGTACAAAGGCACTGAGGAGAGAAGCACCAATTACTGGAAATGTACGCGTAAAATTCCGCCCGCCTTCTGGAACGCGACAACAGGTATTGCGCCCCTGGATGCCGTGATTAAAAAGGTGCTGGAAACAGGTTATTGCCACCATATTGAAAGACTTATGGTGCTGGGGAATTTCGTGCTCCTGTGCGAATTTGACCCGGATGAAGTGTATCGCTGGTTTATGGAACTGTTTATCGACGCTTATGATTGGGTGATGGTACCCAATGTGTATGGTATGAGCCAGTTTGCCGACGGCGGAATGATGGCTACCAAACCCTATATCAGCGGCAGCAACTACCTGCTAAAAATGAGCGATTTTGCCAAAGGCGACTGGCAAGAGATTTGGGACGGCCTTTTTTGGCGCTTTATGCACGTCCACCGTGATTTTTTCCTGCAAAATCCGCGCCTGGGCATGCTCGTCCATACTTTTGATAAAATGAATCCGGAAAAAAGAGCGGAGCATTTGCGCGTAGCGGAGACGTATTTGGCGGGACTGGACAAAGGGGTGTAAAATTTTTTTCCTCGCCAGGTGTTCCTTCTCTTCCCGTTCACCCAAGCCCAGCGCCGCGCGTGGTGTTTTAAAACTTGATGTTTCCTTCAATGGAATCGTCCATCGTTTTGCCCATGAAAGCGCCCATGGCAGTTTTGAACAATGCTATCCCCTGTCCGTGTTTCGTGTCCCAATAGTAGCCGGATGTAGGTTTGACTTTGATCACTGTAATTCTCGGGTCGTCTTTACCTTCCGTAAACCATGCTTTCATTAGCGGCTCCCATAATTCCTCGATTCGGGCTTTGTCGGTTGTGATTTCGGCCTTCCCGTAGACATTCAGAAAATCGGAGTATTTGCTACCCTGAAACAACATCTGTACGGATGCATTTCCAGCGATTTCCACGTTTTTATCACTGTCTACGGCGCTCATGAACCAAAAATTGCCTTCGTCATCTACTTCTTGAACCGACATGGGCCGCGTTGCGAAGGGGCCACCGCTTTGTAGATCGGTGCAAAAGAAACAGGTGCTGCCTTTTTCCGCCAGTTCCTGCATTTTTTCAACGGCTTCCGAGCCGAACAGGTTTTTATGGTTGTCTTCCGATTGATTTTTATTGATGCTGTCCATAGTGTATATAGTTTTACCAACTTTACCTGAAATAACTATGCCAGCAGCACTTACGGGTAATCTGCTTCTTGTGCTGACCGCGACAGGGGTATGTTGGGGAATTATGACTACAATTCCGCCGCCGCAGGTAGTTCCTTGCCTACCTATTCACCGAAGCCCAGCGCCGCGGCAGTGTCTTTTTCGACCTGCCGCCAAGGTGCAACGCAATGCTGCGTATTGTTAAATGCATACTTTCAGAAGATGAATGGTAGTAAATGGCTTGTATTGGGAAGCACAAAAAAATATTCTGCTGTACTTTTGCGGCAGGTCGAAAAAGACACCACGCGCGGCGCTGGGGCGTCGGTTGGAGTGGAACGGGAACACCTGGAGAGGCGAAAAAATTTCAGGTTTCAATTTTATGGTTTATTGCGATATTTCGCAAAATATCCATTGTATGGAAGAAAAGGTCGATCCATCCGTCGTTGAAGCACGGGAACTTTGTGCCAGTTGCGGGGCAAAGTTGAAAGGCGACTATTGCCGGAAATGTGGTGAAAAGAAAATTGTGCCGGAACGCGATTTCAGCATCCGAAAATTTTTGAATCAGAGCCTGTGGCATTTGGCCCATTTTGATTCAAAATTACTGAAAAGTATCTGGCTATTGTTTTCAAAACCCGGTTTTCTGACTGCCGAATGGATTGCAGGTCGGCGCGTGGGTTATATGAAACCCATACAGTTATTCCTGGTAGCCAACCTGCTTTTTTACTTTTTTCTGCCGACTATCACTGCGCATTTTACAGGCCCTCACGATCTTATCGAAGGGTACCGGGAGCATAATCGTCTGATGAACATGTTCCAGTATGATTTTGCCACTGCCCTTGGTAACAAATCGGCGGAAATGGACATTGACGAAGCAACATTGAGCGCTGAAGTCATGGAAGCGGCCGCTGACAGGTCAAAAACAGGACTGTTTCTTTTGATTCCCTTGTGGGGTACGGTTATTTTCTGGTTGTTCCGGCAAAAAATTCCCTGGCTGGCGCCGCACCTGATATTTGCCATGCACGCGCTAACCTTTTATATTCTCCTTGATTTAAGTATTCACCCTGTTTTATACCTGTTGGGTATTACACATGTTGGAAAGTATATTTTTTTGTTTCTGTTGCTTTCTTTTCCCGTATACCAGGCTTTGGCAGCCCGCAGGGTTTATGGTGATACATGGCCGATTACAATCGTAAAAACCGTCGGAACTGCCGCTGTTTTTGTATTGCTGATACAGATGTATCGCCAGATTGTAACCATTTCGGCCTTGGCTACTTTGTAGAAAACCTACGATTTCACAATCTTCCCCGATCGCTTCCAGCCTTTTCCACGGATATCATACACGTAAATCCCCGGCGGAAGCGCCTGCATATCAATCCGTTCGTTGTTTCCCTGCAAGGTATTTTGTTGCAGCATTTTTCCCTGTAAATCGAATAAACGCCAGATCGCGCCGCCTGCCTGTACGCCTGTAATTTGGACGGTAGCGACATCGCGAACCGGGTTGGGGCGGCATTGCACCTGAATGGTATTCACCGGTTCGTTGTTGGCGGTAACAGGCAAAACATTGCTGGAATACAAGCCATTGGCATGTGTCCCCACAACTACCAGGCCATCAGAAGCGCGTGTTTCCACGGCTTCCACCACCACGCGCCCGATGAGATCGGCGCCCTCCAGCACCCATTGGGTGCCCGGCACTGAATTGCTGACGTGCGACAACAGCGTGTCGGTGCTGTAAAGTCCCAGACTGGTGCCGCAGTAATATTTGCGTTTGCCATCTGGTAGAGGCAAAATGGATACGGCACGTGTGGATGGGCCGGTTCCAATTCCGCTGACGCCCGGTTCCAGGTTTCCTCCCACTTTTATCCAGCTCTGCCCGGCATTGGTGCTGTAAAAAAGGCTGTAAACATTGTAGTTGGAGTAGGCAACCAGGACGTGGTCAGCATTTTCAGGGTCGACGGCAATGCTGGAGACATAGGTAGTATTGAGTACGGCGGGATTGGCCAGAGGCACCCAGGAGGGCGTACCCGTATTGGCATTATCAATGCGATACAGACCTCTTCTGCTGGTGCCGAAATACACGCGGTGTGCAGGATTGGCTTGCGACACTGCAATAGCCGAGATCACATTGGGATTGCCGCTGGTACTGGCAAGCAGCGTATCGGGGAAGGCCATCCAGCCCTGGGCAATGGAATCCCATTCGCCGGTCAACTGAATGCTGCCCAGCGCGTTTTGCCGGTACAGGCGCCGTTGTGCAGGCAGGTACAATACTTCGGGATCATTCGGGTCGGTGGCCAGTGGATTGATAAACAGGTAGTCGTCTTTTTTGGGCCCGATCGGGTCAATGCGCCGGAAGGCCGTTACATTTCCCGCATCATCAATGGCCACTTTGGCTACCCGGCCCTGTTGGATGGAAAGAATGTAAAAAGACTTGTCCGGCCCAATAGCCCCGTAGGAACCGTCTCCGTTGACGGTTTGTACCCAGGTTGCCGTCGGGTCGTCGCTGTTGCCAAAGAAATTCCCATTGTCCTGCAGACCGGTTACAATCGTAGGGTCGTTAGCGGCATTTTTGTCAATAATAACGGTGTAGCACTGTGTGGTGCGGTAGCCGTTGTTCAGCGATGTCCAGACGACCTCAGGCGCGCCGGCGTCATCCGTGCGGTGTATGCCTCCGTCGCTGCCTGTCAGCATCACATTCGGGTTGGAAGGCAGGAACAACAAATCGTGCTGGTCGGGGTGGTGGTTGGGGTAAATTTCAAAAAATGGCAGGTAAGTGCCCGGTTTGTACCCGCCGATATGTGTGCTGTTGTTGGGACTGGAAAATCCGTCGGTGGAACGGTACAGGTTGGTGCCGCCCACAAAAACATGGTTGGTGCCAGGTTGTACTTTTACCACCAGGTCGTAACCTCCCTGCGCTGCAAAACGGTCGAATTCGGTGCCGATATTGGGAAGATTCGCCGAAAGGTTTTCCCATTGGCCGCCGGAACCGCTGCCGGTTCCACTCAGGTAGGTGTATTTCCAAAGGCTGGTCCAGTCGTTGCTTCCTAAATATTCATTGAAATGACCGGCGCCGGGCGTGGAGCCTAGAAAGTACACTTCATTTTCATTGTTCGGGTTGATACCGATCACAAAACGCTCGAATACCGCTGGAAAACCGGCGCTGGTATCCGGGTTTATTTTTGCCCAGCCGGTACCGGTTTGACTTCTCCATAAACCGCCGTTTACACCATCGCTGCTCATGGTGGCATATAATACGCCTGACTGACTGACCGCCACATCCGAAGCATAAGAACTGGAGGAATTGAGCGTTACCGACCAGGTGCTTCCACCATTTGTACTTCTGTAAATGGTACCGTAGGTGGCAGCATACACTTCATCCAGCGTTGCGGCAGGATTGGTGGCAATACGCCAGCAGCCTTGCCAGAATTCCGTAAAATCTTCCAGGTTGCCATTGTCAGTTGTGCCCAGTGGCGTCCAGTTCAGTCCGCCGTCGATGCTTTTAAATGCGCCGTCGCCGAGATAGTACGCCCCGGTTGCACCTGCGCTGTTGCCGTATAGTTCGCCGGTAAGATAATACCAGGTGTCCGTATGACCGGGCCGCGTGTCCTGCGCAATACTCACACAACTGGGGTGGGCATTTAGAGGTGTGCGCCGCGACCAGCTCTGGCCGCCGTCTTCACTGAGCCAGATACCACCTGAAACGCCGCCTGCGATAATCCTGTTTTCATTGGTCACATCCACCGCAAGGGCGCGGGTGCGCCCGCCGATATTCCAGGGCCCGCGCGATTCCCAGTCCGGGCCGGATCGCTCGCTGGCGGCCATGGGCAGTTGGGCTGCAAAGAGGCGCTCCCGAAAAGAAATGCCTACAGGAATTTGCCCGGTTTCCGGGTCGGCCAATCGCATACGTTCCCATTCCCGGCGCAAGGACTTGTTTTCTTCAGCGCCGCCTCCACCGGGTATTACACGATTGCCGGAAGGTGTTTGAGGCATGTTAAGGATAAAAAAAAGGCCTGCTCCAAGGCATAGCAACAGGGCAACAGCGGGTATCGCTTTTTTCATAAACGGACAATTTGGAGGCAAGATAGTGCGCCTGTGCACACTATGGGGCAATTGATTTTGTCGCAAACAATCCTTCCTTAAATATTTTTAAAACTATTTGTTGTAATTAATATACAAAATGTTTTACTTTGTCCCGTCAATGGAATTTTAAACATCACCAGCCACACAAATTATTTACCACTAACCATTTTCAATATATGGCACGTTTGCAACAAGTCCGCACCACTTACAACAGCAGCAGGGTGGCCACGACCGAATCTGCTGCCGGCGAATGGATACAGGAGCCGGTTTTATGGAAATTGGTCGTCATTACCGCACTGGCATATTTGCTATGGAGCGATAAAATTTCCATCGTACTGGGACCCATCTCCGATGAAAACACGGTATCGACTTCCCAGGCCGTGCGGGCTAATTTTCTGGATATGGCGGTTGCGCAACATCCGCAGAAACGTTTAAAAAAACAGGAATTTCAGGTCGAATTGGCCCCGGGAACATTGAATAACACCACGTTTTCCATCGATCCGGCGTACGCAAAACGGCATACTGTAGCTGCAAAAGAAGTGGCTGACCGCCAGTTGAGGTGCCGCGATTACGTGGAGCGGTTTGCGCCTATTGCCCGGGCTGAAATGCGAAAATTTGGTATTCCTGCCAGTATTATCCTGGCGCAGGGGCTGCTGGAGAGCAATGCAGGCGAAAGCGAGTTGTCGCGCACTACGAACAACCATTTTGGCATGAAATGTTTTTCAAAACGATGTAAACGGGGACATTGCGCCAATTTTTCCGATGATTCGCACAAAGACTTTTTTGTCAAATACGGGAATGCCTGGGGCAGTTATCGGGCGCATTCCGAGTTTTTGAAGAAAACCAAACGGTATCGCTCGCTTTTTCAACTGGAGCCGACCGATTATCGGAACTGGGCAATTGGATTGGAGCAATCCGGCTATGCGACGGATAAACAATATGCGGAGAAACTGATGGCGCTGGTTCAGTCGCTGGGATTGGATCGCTTTGATGGGTAAGTGCGAAGTCGACAGTGCGAAGTCACCACATCAGTGTGGGATCGGTTTAAGTAGGGTTTATAAGTTTATGGGTTTATGAGTTTATAAAAGCCACTCGATGAGGGAGACAATATCTCACTATCCGAGTGGCTTTTATAAACTCATAAACCCATAAACTTATAAACCCCCAAAAAAGGATTCTTATTGAGATTGGAGCGGAATTTCTGCGCCGCCTGTTGCGCCACCACCCACAGTGAGTGCTGCTACAACACAAAGGATCAGAAGGGTAGCGCCTAAAACCCATGTTGCTTTTTCAACAAAGTCAGTAGAACGCGCTGCGCCGAAAAGCTGCTGGGCCTGGCCGCCAAAATTGGGATCAATACCGCCGCCTTTAGAATTTTGGATCAATATAACTGCAATCAAAAGAACGCTCACGATGGCAATCAGTACCGCAAAAGTGGATAACATGTTGTCTAATTTTTAAGTTTTTCAATTTCGGCGGCAAAGTACGCACTTTTTTCGGGAAACGCCAAACATAGTCGTTCGTACATTAAAATGGCCTTCTCTTTGTAGCCCTGTTTCACCAATAATTTTGCAAGTGTTTCTGAAATCACGTCCCTGTTTTCAGATACGCTGCGTTCCGCCAATTGCTGTGCGATGCCTTTTTCTGCGGGCAGGGCAGGGGCTTTCGAGGTTTTTGGCAATGGCGCCTGTTCGGTTTGTGGTTTTCTGGGTTCCAATACCGGCGGCTGAAAACGATTTACCCAGTCTGCAAAAGGTTCCGGCACCGTTTTTTGAACAGGCGGCGGCGGGGTTGTCATGCGGATTTCCGGTATATCGGTACTGCTTTCGGCAACTGGTGTTTTTTCTTTTTCAGTTGATTCTGCCGGTGGAGCGGTCATCGCAGCAGCTGCCGCTACTTCCGTCTGTTTTTCTTCCCTGGGAACCGGGCTGAGCGCTTCCAGTTCCTGGCGAACCGTTTCAATCGGCTTGAGTTCGAGCACCTCTTCTTTTTCCAGCATTTTTTGAGGTACAATGGCCTTCGGCGCCATGAGCACAAAAAGTTGCGTGCGATCGAGGCTATACATGGCCGCTGCGTTCAGGGTACGGGCTGCTTCCGGGTGTTCTATTTTATCCGCCTTCAAGGCAAGCAGGTAGCGCAGGTTATGGGCATAAGGATAAGCCAGTGCAAGCGTTTTGAGTTCCTCATAGGAAATATTCGCCAGCAGTTCCGGGTCGTTAAGTATGCGAAAAAAGCGTTCCTGAGTCATGTGTAAGGTGTTTGGTGTTTCGTTTTTGGTGTTTCATATCCGGAATGCTCAAAGCAACGCAGCCCAAACCCCAAACACCAAAAACCAGACACCCAAAAATACTACCAGTCATTAAAAGCTGCATTAAAAATATCTTCCAGCAATTGATCGCCGATCTGCCGAACCAGTTGGTCCTGCACCGTCAGTAAATCGGTCGAATTGGAAAATTCAGCGAAGTGACTGAAATCGCGCTCATTGGGCCAGCCTTTTTTTTCATTTTTATTATTGATAAAACCGACACGCATCCTGATTTCCAGGCGGTTAAGCGAAATCTGTTCGCCCGGTTTCGGCGCTACCGGTATCACGCGAAAGTCTGTTATTTTACCTGTAAACTCAACATCCGCTTCGGTGGTATTGAGTTGCAGACGCGTTTCGGAACGGACTTTATCTTTGATGCGCTCTCCAAAATCCAGGCCCAGCGTAGGCGGCGCATTGGCGGCAATGGTCTCAAAATTGCGCACGTAAAATGTATTTACGTCAGGATCGATGGAGATGCCTTTGAAGGAATAACAACCGAGTGTCGACAGGACAAACAAAAGCAGAAAAACACGAAGTATCATGGGCGCAATTTTTTCCTGGAGAACGTTTTGAGGGCTGTTTATGATGCTTTTTAAGGCAAATGTAATTCCTTCCTCCTTATTCCCACTCGATGGTAGCGGGCGGTTTGGTGGAAATATCGAATACGACCCGGTTGATCCCTTTTACGTTATTGATGATTTCACTGCTTACTTCAGCCAGGAAATCATAAGGCAATCTGCTCCATTCAGCCGTCATGCCATCGGTGGAGCTCACGGCGCGCAGCGCAATGGCTTGTTCGTAGGTGCGCTCGTCGCCCATCACACCCACAGAGTAGATGGGTAACAGGATAGCGCCGGCCTGCCAGACTTCTTCATACAAGCCCTGTTCGCGCAGTTTATTGATAAAAATGGCGTCTGCTTCCTGTAACAGACTTACTTTTTCAGGTGTGATATCGCCCAAAATACGAATGCCCAGACCCGGCCCCGGGAAAGGGTGGCGGTTCAGAATATCGGTGGGTACTTCCAGTTCTTTCCCGACCCGCCGCACCTCGTCTTTAAACAACATACGGAGCGGCTCCACGATTTTGAGTTTTAGTTTTTCCGGTAGCCCGCCCACATTGTGGTGGCTTTTGATGGTCACGGAAGGGCCGTGTACGCTGACAGACTCAATAACGTCGGGATAAATAGTGCCCTGTCCCAGCCAGGCCGCTTCGGGGTGCGCCACCGACTCTTCTTCAAAAATATCAATGAAGGCCTTGCCGATAATTTTGCGCTTTTTCTCCGGGTCGCTTTCTCCGGCCAGGGCATCCCAGAAACGCTTCCGGGCATCCACGCCTTCGATGTTCAGCCCCATATTTTTGTAGGAATCCAGCACTTGCGCATACTCGTTTTTGCGCAGCAAGCCATTGTCTACAAAGAAACAAAACAATTGTTTGCCGATAGCGCGGTGGAGCAGGGTAGCGGCCACCGTAGAATCGACCCCGCCGGACAATGCCATGATTACCTTTTCATGGCCAATTTGTTCGCGCAGCTGCGATATAGTACCTTCTACAAAATGCGCCGGCGTCCAGTCGCCCGCACATCCGCAAATATCGTGTACAAAGTTCTTTAATATTTCAAAGCCTTCGAGGCTGTGGTACACTTCGGGGTGAAACTGAATGCCGTAAACCGGATGTTGGAAACGATCCGTTTTCGACCGGAATGCCGCGTAAGGAATGGTATCGGAATTACCCAGGACTTCAAAACCTTCCGGCAGGCGGACAATCGTATCGCTGTGGCTCATCCATACTTGCGAGCGTTTGGAAATACCTGCAAAAAACGGGTCGTTCGGAGCATGGTGTTGCAGCATTATTTTTCCATACTCCCGCTTTTCGGAGCGCCCGACTTCGCCGCCGTAAAAATCGGCGGTAAGTTGCGCTCCGTAACAGATTCCCAGCATCGGTTTGTGACCGGCTATCAAATCCAGGTCAATACGCAGCGCATCGGGCTGACGAACGGAAAATGGACTTCCTGATAATATAACACCCTGAACGTCAGGTGTTAATGCAGAAATTTTATGGTAAGGAACAATTTCGCAGTAAACGTTCATTTCCCGAATTCTGCGGGCAATCAACTGGGTGTACTGGGAACCAAAATCAAGAATAAGGATTTTTTGCATGAATAATATTGTTGGTCTGTAAGCAGATGCGCATTTTGCTTTTTGCAATTTTGCACTTTTACTTATCGGTCAGACGTATACGCAGGAAATTTATGTAACAACAGGATGAAAGTGCAAAGGTAGGGAAAGCGATGCTGCCAAAGGAGTGTGTCTGAAAAATGTTCACTAGTGTGGCATTTCCCTCATTTTGTATCTTTACGCCAACATAAGAAAAGGGCAAAATTGCAAAGCGCAAAAAGCAATGTAACGCATTGATTTGCATTGCTTTTTGCGCTTTACAATTTTGCTCTTTTATTTACCTTGACACATGGCAACGATCAGCGACATTATTGGAAACACCCCTTTGGTGGAAATACGGCATTCGGTACAAAAACCAGGCGTAAAAATATTCGGGAAACTGGAAGGGCAAAACCCCGGCGGAAGCGTGAAGGACAGGGCCGCTTACGGTATGATAAAGGGCGCACTGGAACGGGGTGATTTAAGACCCGGCATGAAACTCATTGAAGCGACCAGCGGCAATACAGGTATTGCGCTGGCCATGATTGCGCGGCTTTTTGGCGTCGAAATCACACTCATCATGCCTGATAACTCAACGGAAGAACGCGTGCAGACGATGGAAGCGTACGGCGCGGAGGTAATCTTAACCCCAGCTGTCCAAACCATTGAATATTCCAGGGAATTGGCCGAAAGCATGGCCGAGAAAGGAGATTATCTGTTGCTCAATCAATTTGCCAATCCGGACAACTGGCGGGCACATTATGCCACTACCGGTCCGGAAATCTGGCGGGATACAGCCGGCGCCATTACCCATTTTGTGTCATCTATGGGCACTACCGGCACCATCATGGGTGTGTCACGGTATTTAAAAGAACAAAATCCGCAGGTGCAAATCGTAGGCGTTCAACCCACGGATGGTTCCAATATTCCCGGTATCCGGCGTTGGTCGCCGGCCTATTTGCCCAAAATATTTGAACCTGCCCGTGTGGATACCGTCATCGACGTATCGCTGGATGAAGCGACCGGGATGATGCGGCGTTTAGCACGGGAAGACGCTGTGTTCGCAGGCGTCAGCAGCGGCGGCGCTGTTGCGGCAGTTGGGAAACTGGTGGAAGGTCTGGAGGAAGGTATCGTCGTGTGTATTATCTGCGACCGGGGCGACCGATATTTATCCTCCGGTGTCTTTGGAAAATAAAAGGCCGCTTTTAGCGGGGCCTGCGGTTTGCTTTGGAAAATCATTTGTACTTTTGCTTAGCCTCCCAGCTGATCCACGAACCGTCACGTCAACTACCCACCGCTCTATGTTCCGTCATCTTGCAGGCTGCCTATTCTTTGCAATTCTGTGTGCCAGGGCTAATGCACAATGCCCTATCAGTGTTTCAGCCGGGCCTGATATTGTGCGATGCACTTCGCCGGCCTCCGTCCAACTATCAGGTAATATCACAGGGAGTCACCTTGGCTTTACCTGGTCGCCCACAACCGGAATGACGGGAAGTAATACCTTAAATCCGACGGTTAATGTATCACAGACAACAAATTATATATTAACGGCTACGGCGCTGGATGCTTCGACCAACCTCATTGTCAACGGCAATTTTGAGCAGGGTACAACCGGATTTACCAACGATTATATACATAATCCGGGTGACCTCTGGCCGGAAGGCGTGTATGACGTACTGACCAATCCGAACGCCGCTCACCCCAATTTTCCCAACTGTGGCGACCATACCAGCGGCTCAGGGAATATGTTGGCTGTCAATGGATCCAGTACGCCAGGCGTGGATGTGTGGTGCCAAACGGTCAGCGTTTCTCCGAATACACAATATGTTTTTACCGCCTGGGCAACTTCTTTGGTCGCATCTTCTCCTGCCCGACTGCAATTTTCTATTAACGGGGCCACGCTTGGTACTATTTTTAATGTTTCCCCCCAGACCTGTAACTGGCAAAATTTCTATGCCGTCTGGAACAGCGGCGCCTCTACCACCGCAAATATTTGTATCGTCAATCAGAATACGGCGCAGAGTGGCAATGACTTTGCCGTAGACGATATTGTATTTTCACCTACCTGTCGGGTTTCCGATACCGTTCGGGTGGAGGTTGTGAACGTGCGGGCCATGGCGCCAACGCCCAATGTTTTTCTTCCCTGCATTGGCGGTACCATTACTTTAAGTGGAGCAGGTTCTACAGTCGGCCCTGGCGTTACCTATCAATGGCAAACATCAGACGGTAATATTGTCTCCGGGGCGAATACCCTGAATCCGGTGGTCAACAGCACAGGTTCGTATATATTGACGGTCAGAATGGTAACGCCCAGCGGGGTAATTTGCGAACAATCCGCTACGGTCAATGTGTTTTTCCCGTCTAATCCACTGACTGCCATTATTTTGTCGCCGCCGCAACTCAGTTGTGGTGTGCCTACCGTCACTTTAATTGGCAATGCCACGCCCAGCCTGGCAAACCTGGTTTATCAATGGTCCGTAATGACGACCGGAAATATTGTAGGCAGTACAACAAACAAAAACGCTATTGTCAACCAGCCGGGCACTTACCAGTTGATGATTACCAATACGGTGACAGGTTGCACCTCTACCGCCTTTACGACGGTTACCTCGCAAACATCGCTCATTGTTGCACAAGCTACTTCCGATACAATCAATTGTGTCCAGTCAACAGCCGTTTTGTCCGGCGCCGGATCGAGTACCGGTGCTGGCATCGTTTATTTCTGGAGCACGCCGAATGGTATGATCGTTTCGGGTCAAACCAACCAGAATGCGGAAGCCGGGACACCAGGCACGTATATTTTAAGGGTAACCAATACGAACAACGGTTGTATAGCCCGCGATACAGTGGTGGTGGTGGCCAATACAACCCTGCCTTATGCGGCCATTAATCCGCCGGAATCTATTGATTGTGATTCTGATACCATCAGGCTTTTTGTCAATCTTTCGCCGCCACCTTTCGTTTTGTTAATCTGGACTGCCGAAGATGGCGGACACATTGCATCCGGTCAGTACACGCCAAGTCCCGAGATAACCGCCCCGGGTACTTATATCCTGCAAACAATTGATCCGATTAACGGCTGTATCAGTATCGATACGGTACCGGTTGTTTCCAATTATACACCTCCTACGGCGGCATCTTTGCCTTCGGATTCGCTCAGCTGCCAGCAAACCTCGGTTGTCCTCTCGGGAGCGGGGTCTTCCGTAGGATTTAATTTCGGATACAACTGGACCGCACCCAATGGTGGTAATATTGTAGGTGGCGAACAGACCTTATCGCCCGAGGTAAATGCGCCGGGTTTGTACACCTTGACCGTGCTCGATTATTTTAACGGATGTACCGATACGGCGAGTGTTTTTGTAACGGCAGATACAACTGCTGTTACCGTAATAGCCTCAGTGGATGACACCTTGAACTGTTCGGCGCTTTCAGTGTCCATCCACGGGACAAGCCCTTCATCCGGCGCAGCCCTGTCCTATTCATGGGTCACTACTGACGGGAATATCGTTGCAGGCGCCGATACGCCCGATCCCCTCGTCTCCGCACCGGGTACATATGCGCTTACCCTGACCAACACCGCCAACGGCTGCTCTGCCATGGATATAGTTGAAGTGCTTCAGGATACACTTCCACCAACCGTTCAGGTCAATTCGCCCGATCAGATAACTTGTGCGATTCCAGTACAGAGTATTACCACCACACCGCTTGCTCCTGCTGCCGCTTATACATATGCCTGGACGGCCGGGGCGGG
>JALHMA010000002.1:0-16585 GCA_022844265.1 Saprospiraceae bacterium
CCCATTTGTTTTTGCTCCCAGGTAAAAGGGCAGTGATCGGTGGCCACCACATGCACCAGGCCCTGATCGATGCCCGCCCACAAAGCCTCCTGGTCTTTTTTCTGCCGCAACGGTGGACTCATCACCCATTTGGCGCCTTCAAAATCCTGTTCGTACAAAGAGGCGTCGAGCAGCAGGTACTGAATGCAGGTTTCGACGTTGATGTGCTGGTTGCGTTTCGTGGCCTCCCGCACGGCATTCAAAGCGCCTTCGCAGGTGAGGTGAACAATATAGCCCGTACAACCCGTGTAAAACAACATATCCGCAAAACGGGCCGATGCTTCGGCTTCCGTGATTTCCGGTTGCGACAGGTAATGGTACAGCGGCGCGCGATTGCCGGCGGCTTTGTTTTCTGCAATCAGCGAATCGATCATGTCGCCGTTGGTGGCGTGAACGGTGACCATGCCGCCGTGTTTTTTCACAACCTGCATCAATTGCACCATTTGACCGTCGTCGATCATCAAAGCGCCTTTGTAGGCCATGAATGTTTTAAAGGACGTAATGCCCTCATTTTCAATCATTTCTACGACTTCATCGGCAGTTTGTTGGTTGAAATCCGTTACAGCCATGTGGTAACTGTAATCCGCCAGCGCCTTGCCGACCGATTTTTGCTGCCAGATACGCAGTGCATTGTACAAGGAATCGCCCTGGGTTTGCAGGATAAAATCGATCACCATTGTAGTGCCGCCAAACAGCGCAGCCCGTGTACCCGTCTCGTAATCGTCGCTGGAAAAGGTGCCCATAAAAGGCATATCCAGGTGCACGTGCGGGTCGATGCCGCCGGGAATAACGATTTTTCCTGTAGCGTCGATGGTTTTATCGGCCTTGTGGGGAAGATTCGCGCCGATGGCAACGATTTTCTCACCTTCGATATAGACGTCGGCCTGGTATTCTTCCGATGCATTGGCGACACGTCCGTTTTTGATCAATATAGACATAGGCTTTAATTTAAGTGGGTGTGCAAAACTGGTTTTGCCTAAATTCTTTACTAATGCTTGGGCATCAACACGGGTAACCGATAACTAGTAACCGATAACTTCTCATTGCTTTTTGCCCTTTTACTTATATTTTTTCATCAGAACATAATACAACACGAAAGAAACGAAAAATCCGGTGAACCAGGATGCTGTGTACAGAAAGTCGAGTTGCGGCACCCAATAACCGACCAAAGCGAGCCCGACACCCGCCGCTGCTGCGATCAGTGCCGCCGGATTATAACCGCTCCCACCGTAGGTAAACCGGCCTTTTTCGTCGTACATGGCATCCAGATCGAGGTTCGTTTTTCGGATGGCGTAATAATCGCAGAGCATGATACCCAGCACGGGGCCGAGCAGGCCGCTCACGAAGAGCAACAGGGAACTGATTTCATTGAGCAACAACCAGGGGCAGATGAGGATGCCGATGATCCCTGTAATCAGGCCGCCGGTTTTAAAACTGATTTTGCGCGGCAGCAAATTGGAAAATGCATTGGCCGGCGCGATCACATTGGCGGCAATATTGGTGGTCAGGGTAGCCACAATCATAAAAATCTGGGCCACCACCACTACCCAGGGATGTTCAAATTTAGCCATCAGGTTCACGGGATCCCAGGGAGCGTCGTCGCCGATCAGGATATCTTCAAAATTAATCATCGCCGCGCAGGTCACAAACACGCCGACAAATGAAAAAAGCATCATTGTGAGCGGCAATCCCAAAAACTGACCGTACACCTGCGAGCGCTGGCTTTTGGCATATCGGGTAATATCGGCAATACTCAGGGACATAGTTGCCCAAAAACCCACCATGGCGGTCAGCCAAAACAGGTATTTACCCAACTTTGACCACCATCCGCCACTTTCTGGAACGAACGGTTTGGCTTCCAGGGTAGAAGACTGCACTTCTTTGCCTTGAATATTCGCTTTAAAAACAACGCTGGCAGCAGCAATTTTATCATCAGATACTTTGATCCGTTCCTGCATGGGCGTCCAGACAGTTTGGGCGGGGTCTGTTTTACCCGGGAGTAATATCTGTACTGCTTGCGGCCTGTAACCTGTTCCATCCTTTTTTTGGAGCGGATGGAGTTCTACCCAGGTACCCGCATCATCATAAACCAGACTGGCGGTCGGGATCGCCAGGGTTTTGCTTTGATCCAATACTTTGCCGAAACTGCCGGTTTGTACCGTCCCCCAGTAAATCAGCAGCAAACCACCTGCCAGCAAAATGGGCGCCGACAATTGTTCCAGCCACTTGATACTTTCCGTGCCTTTCCAGACAAAGTACATGTTGAGCAGCCAAAATGCAGCGAATCCCACAAATTTACCGGCAGAAAGCCCTGCCGCCGGCGACATCCCTGTTACCACGGTGAAAATGCTGTACAAGGCCAGACCGCCGATCCAGGTTTGAATGCCGAACCAGCCGCAAGCGACAATGCCCCGAACAATGGCGGGCAGGTGTATGCCTTTGGTGCCGAAAGATGACCTGCCCAGCACCGGAAACGGGATACCGTATTTCACGCCTGCGTGGCCATTCAGCACCATCGGGATGGTAATAATGGCATTGGCCAATCCGATAATCAGCAGCGTTTCTACCCAGCCCAGTCCGCTGCGCATCATATACGAAGCCAGTAAATAGGTCGGAATACAAACCGCCATGCCTACCCAGAGCGCTGCGAGGTGCCAGGTGTTCCAGGTTCGTTGATCGGCAGGAACGGGCGCCAGATCATGGCTGTATAACGAAGATTCAGAATGATCCTCCTGTAGGGAAACGATTTTAGACATAATGCTCAATGGTATAGTCAGCACAAAGTGGTTTTGAAAGAGAAGGCATCTAAATTCACTTATTTACAATGCTTTCTCAACTTTCAACTTTCTCAACCGCTCAACTTTGAGTATAATATTCGTCGGCAATAGAAATGGCTTTGCTGATAATTTCCAGCCCCTCGTCAATTTGCGCCTCCGTGACGCAGAGTGGGGGAGCGGTAAATATCCAGTTCCAGCGCACAAAAGTGAACATGCCGTTGGCCTGTACGGCGGCGGCTACTTTACTTGTAATACCCATATCCTGCGGTTTGGCGTTCCAGGGGGCGATCGGTTCTTTGGTTTTGCGGTTTTTCACCAGTTCAATACAGCCCAATAATCCGGTATTTCTGAAATCGCCGATAGAAGGATGTTTTTCCTGCAAGGCTTTCACTTTCGATTCCATATAAACGCCCATACGTGCTGCATTTTCCACCATGCCCTCTTCTTCCAATACTTGAATATTCTCCAGCGCCGCAGCACAGGCTACCGCATGTGCCGAATAAGTGAGTCCGATGGCCAAAAATTTGTCGTCGAAATGCCGGGCAATCGGATCGGATACGATCATCGCGCCCAAAGGAATGTAGCCGGAAGTGATGCCCTTGGCCATGCACATAATGTCGGGTACGACATCGTGGTGTTCACAGGCAAACCATTTACCGGTGCGGCCAAAACCGCTCATAACCTCGTCATCTATCAGCAGAATGCCATGTTGTTCTGCCAGGGCCTTTACTTTTTTCAGGTAAAACGGCGGGTATTTGAGGCATCCCGAGGAGCCTGATTCACCTTCGAATAAAATAGCGGCAATGCTATCAGGATTTTCGTACATAATAACCTGTTCCAGGTTGCGCAGGGCCATTTCGCCGCATGCTTCCAGAGAATCAGTATTCCAGGGACAGCGATAGAAATACGGGTTTTCTACCCGGATAATATTCGGAATCTGTTGTGTGTCCATGGGGAAACGCCGCGGGTCGCCGCTCGCCGTGATGGCGCCATAGGTGCCGCCGTGATAGGACCGATATTGTGTAATGATTTTGTGGCGACCGGTGTACAAACGCGCCAGTTTAATCGCATTTTCAATGGCCTCCGACCCGCCCAGGGTGAAAAAGGTCTTGCTTAGATTGCCGGGAGCCAATTCGGCCAGTTTCTTGCCCAACGCGCTCCTGGCTTCGGTCACCATACCGGGGTGAACGTAGCTCACTTCTTCCATTTGTCGCCTGACAGCCTCCGTAATGCGCTGATTACCGTGGCCGATGTTGACGTTCATTAATTGTGAAGAAAAATCGAGATAGCGTCTGCCATCCATATCATACAGGTATACGCCTTCGGCGCGGTCGATCGCCAGCGGGTTCAATCCCGACTGCTTGGACCACGAAAAAAGGGTATGGTCGAGGCTTGTTTGCACCATCTCCTGCCGGTCCATTAATAGTGTGCTCATGGTGGTTGAGTAGTTATCAGTTATCAGTTATCAGTTATCAGTTATCAGTTATCAGTGCGGGGACTCTCGCACAAAAAAAGGGGTTAAAAGAGGCTTGAAGTGCTTTCAAATGGTCTTTGTGGCTTCACCCCCGGAGCGAGTACCCTTAGCATTCCCTGATAAGAATACCAAGGGTGACGTCACCTCTCCCCGGGGGGTGAGGCCTCTCAGCTCATCCAGTTCGTTCTAGCCTCCGCATTCCATTTAATAGACGCTTTTTTATTCTGCGTCCAGAATTCAATAGAACTTTTTCCGGTAATATCACAAACGCCGAACTTGGAATCATTCCAGCCGCCGAACGGAAACGGTTCCCTCGGCACGGGCACTCCGATATTCACCCCGATCATACCGGCGCTGGCGCGTTCCATCACTTCTTTGGCAAATCCGCCGTTTTCGGTAAAAATGGCGGCAGCATTGCCATAAGGAGACGCATTTTCAATAGCAATGGCTTCATCCAGATTTTTTGCCCGGATGATGGCGATGACCGGCCCGAATACTTCTTCATGCGCAATCCGCATGTCGGCTGTGACATAGTCCACAATCGTCGGGCCTACATAAAAACCGCCTTCTTTATTGGGAACCACGGTATTTCTTCCGTCGACTAATACTTTGGCGCCGGCCAGTTCTGCCTCGTTGATAAAGGCTTCTATACGCGACCGGGATTCTTTGCTGATGACCGCGCCGAGGTTTTCTCCCGGAATCAATTTGCGGGCCTCGTCGCACATGCGGTCAATGATTGGTTGTACACGATCGACACCGATCATCACCGCCGCTGCCATGCAGCGTTGTCCCGCGCAACCCGACATGGAGGCTACTACATTGGAGGCTGTCATTTCCAGGTTGGCGTCGGGCATGACGATCAGGTGGTTTTTAGCGCCGCCCAGCGCCACGCAGCGCTTCAGGTTCGACGTGGCCCTGATGTAGACAATTTTGGCTACTTTGGTGGAGCCGACAAACGTAACAGCCTGAATATCAGGGTGGTCGCAAATACCTTCCACGATTTCTCGCCCGCCGTTCACGACGCTGAAAACACCGTCCGGCACGCCCGCTTCTTTTAATAATTCAGCCAGGCGCAAAGCGCTGAGCGGTACTATTTCGGAAGGTTTCAGAATCAGGCAATTGCCCAGCACGAGGGCGTTGGGAATGGTCCAGTTGGGCACCATATTCGGGAAATTGAAAGGCGCTATGGAGGCAACCACACCGATTGGTTTGCGCTCGATCCGGCACTCCACGCCCCGGCTGACTTCCTGGATTTCGCTGCTGACGATCTGCGGCATAGAGCAGGCAAACTCGCACAATTCGATGCTTTTATCCACCTCTGCGCGCGCCTCGTCCACGGTTTTTCCATTTTCAAGGTGCACCAGTTCGGCCAGCGATTCCCTGTCCCGGATCAGCAGGTTCCGGTACCGGAAAATGTACTGGACGCGCTCTTTCAGGGTGAGGGCTGACCAGCCTTTAAACGCATACCTGGCAGCCTGAACGGCTTCGTCGAGTTCCGAATATGCAGAAAGCGGCACCGCCGATATGACTTGCCCGTCGAGCGGACTGATTACTTCTAATTTCCCGGAAGCAGAACTTTGAAAACTGCCGTTGATAAAATTCAACACCTCGTCGGGTGTGTGCATGGATACAGACATACGATTGAATTTTTGAATAGAAATGGGGTGGTGAAAGTAATACAAATTCGGGTTTCGTTTATCGTTTTTCGTGTTTGGGGGTACTCCGCTTTTGGCAATTTTGGGTAGTTCGGCCAAAATCCACACAATCGCCAAAAGCGGAGCGCCCCAAACACCATACACGAAACACCACACACGGCCTTAGACGAAGCGCCCAAAACACCAAAAACAAAACACGAAAAACTTATGATGCCGTTTATGTAATCGGCAATCCGGACGCATCATATCGGCAAAATGGTTTTGAGCGAAAGGCCCATACAAAAGCCCAAAAGCGAAGGTCTCCAAACCATCAAACTTTTCAAACCGCCCAAACTTTTCACTCAAACTTCTTCAATCTTTCCTTTTTATGAAAAAACTACTGTTGCTTCTTTTGATTATTGGCCAGATCGGCCTGGCACAAACCACAAAAACCATCAAAACCCGCGTGGATAAAGTCACCGTTTTTAACCGGGGCGCACAAATATTCGCCACTGAAAAAGCCAGCCTGCCGGTGGGCGCTACGGACTTGATCTTTGAAAATGTATCGCCAAAATTATTACAACAATCCCTGCAGGCCAATGCAGGCGGGGATGTGGTAGTGATGGATGTGCGTTACAACCTGAAATATGCAGTGGTGGAAAAGAAACCGGATGATCCAGCGCTCAAAAAACTGGAACGCGACCTGAAATCCGTGCAGGATTCCCTTGTAGAAATTGGTTTTAACATCAAGGGTCTACAAAGCCACATCAATAATTTTGCTACGGAACGGACGGTGTTGCTCGGCAATCGCTTGATGCGTGGTGAACTCCAGCGCGATTCGCTGGTTGTTTTCCAACAAAGTATCGACTATTTGCGGCAGCGCCTGAACAACATCGATGTTGAACTGCTTAAATTGGAACGCGAAAAGTACAAATGGGATGTTTTGCGCGAAGGACTGCTGCAACGCCAGGGTACTTTGCAGACGCTGATTGCCGGCAATTTCGCACCGCCTGAAGCCGATGCACAGCCTGTTTCGCAAGTGATTGTTACGGTTTTTACCGAACGCGCTGCGAATACCGATATTTCCATTAACTATTTTGTGGAAGAAGCAGGCTGGGTACCTGCTTATGAACTCCGCGCGACCAATACTGCCACTGATATCGAACTCAAGCACCGGGCCGGCGTGTACCAAAACTCCGGTATCGACTGGAAAGATGTGCTGCTGACCCTATCGACCGGCAATCCGAATGAATCCAGCGTAAAACCCGTGCTACCGCCTTTTGTCCTGCAATACGAACAATACCTGGCGCTCCAAAACAGGAAAATGGCCAAAGATGCACTGGCGTCGAAGCCTCAGAGCGGAATGGTGCGGACAGATGATATGAAAGAAGCGGAAGAGTCCGCCGCAGACATAGACGGTGTTTATAACTACACAACCGTTACGGAAAATGCCCTCCGGGTGGAGTACGAAATCAGCTTGAAATACACCATCGCTTCGGATGCACAATCGCACCAGGTTATCATTCAGAACCGCAAAATACCGGCGCAGTACAATTACTCCGTAGTGCCCAAATTAGACCCGGATGTATTTCTCATGGCGCGGCTGACGGACTGGGAAGACCTGAACCTGGTTCCGGGCACGGCAAGAATTTATTTTGACGGCTCGTATGTCGGGCAAACAGCCATCAATCCGGGCAGCACCAACGATACACTGCTACTCAATTTAGGCCGCGACAAAAGTATCGTCGTGAAACGCATAAAATTGAAGGATAAATCAAAGGAAAAGGTGCTGAACGAGAACAGGGTGGTCACCAAAACGTTTGAAATCGCTGTTCGTAATACAAAAAACATCCCGATCCGGCTGATTGTGGAGGATCAGATGCCGATTTCCAGCGACCCTTCTATCAAAATCACGTATGAGGAATATGGCAAGGCCTCGTTCAATCCAGATACGGGAAAATTGGTTTGGGACTTCAAATTAGACCCGAAGGAGAGTAAAAAGATGAGTTTTACCTATGAGGTGAAGTACCCGAAAGAGCGGTTGCTGGCGAACCTATAATGAGGAATGAGGGATGAGGAATGAGGGATGACCGACATAACGCTCGGTCATTCCTCATCCCTCATCCCTCTTTCCTGAATCTAAGCTGCCAGTTTTTTCCACTGAATAATAGCCTTGGCAGGCATGGAAGAGGTAATATGGATATCGTGGTGTTCGCCGGTCTGCATGGTGAAAAAATCGCCCTCGCCCAGCCAGACCGTACGGGTATTCCCATCAGGGCCGGTGATAAAGCAGGTACAGGCGCCTTCAAGAATCAGGACGCTTTCCAACAGGTCGTGGTGTACTTCCTCCGGCACAAACTCTTTGACCCAGGCAACAAACAACTCCCTGTTTTCATTCGATTCCAGGGTGTACATGTATATGTCCTCAAAATCATTCGGGGGTGCAATGGAAGCGGTTACTTCTTTCCATTCCAGCCAGTTGGACGACTCGTCCAGCAATGGTAATTGTTCAATATCGAGTTTTCGTTGTTCTTTTTTCTGGGAATTGAGTAGCCAAATCTTGTCTAGCACCTTATTGCGCAAAGCCGCCGGCGGGGCAATTGCATGGTCGTTTGCCAGGTTGAGCAGGTCGTTTTCCGCCTGAAGAACGGTGTCGTCGCCAACCGGTTCATTGGGGTTATCCATTAACCAATCCCGGATTTTGTCGCGTGATATGTCGTATTCTTTTTCCAAAGCCTAAAATATGGTATGCGTTTTACTTATAGTATTGCCTTAATTCCTGCATAGCCGTCCGCGCCCTGAGTTTTACAGTGCCCAACGGAATGTTGAAATGGTCGGATATTTCCTGTTGCGTATAACCCTCAAAGTACATCCATTCAATCACTTGCCGGCAGGCAGGTGTCAGTTTTTTTACCAACTGCCTGATACCGAGTGTATCTACAGGAATCGAGTGCGTGGAAATATCCGTACCCTTATTTACGAAATTTTCAATCGTTTGGTTTTTGTTTTTCTGAGCATAATACTTGGAACGGGTAAAATCAATGGCTGTATTTCGCGCAATATTGATCAGCCAGGTTGCTAATTTGCCTTTTTCGGGGTCATATCGCTCTACATTGTGCCATATTTTGACAAAACAGTCCTGCAACAGATTTTCTGCCTCCTTCTTGTCTGCCACGATCCTGACAATAATACCGAAGAGCAGTGACGAATAGTCGTCATACAATTTGGCATAAGCCCCTTCGTCACCGGACTTCAGTAAAGTGACCAGTTGGATATCCCTATTCGTTTGTTCGAACCCAATTTTCATGGATGCAGGAGTTTGATCCTTCCGCGTGTTTTCATTGGACTATGCACAAAGGTAAAAAAATGAATACATGTGATCCAATTTTTAAATTACCTCGTAAGTGCTGGAAATCATTTTTTCAATCTAAAACTTTTCCAACCAATGAGAATCCTTGTATTTCTTTTCGCTTGCCTCAGCATCAATGCTCTTTTTACCCAAACGATTTCTGCACAAGACGTAACAGCTCAAAACAAGGCCACCATCCAGAAAGCCTACGATGCCTTAAACCGCAAAGACTGGGCGGGCTTCGCCGCTCAATGCGCTCCCGGTTTTACGGATGTGAACGTAGGCCCCGCCCCGGCGGTGGGTGTCGATGCCGCCCTCGATCTGTACAAACAATTTCATGCTGCTTTCCCCGATTTTAAGATTAAAATCAATGAAATCGCGCCGGTGAGTCCCACGCGTTTTCTACTCCGTGTAACCGTGACTGGTACCAATACCGGCTCTTTTATGATGCTGCCCCCAACCGGAAAATCCATCCGTTTTGACGATTCCGACATAGCGGAATTAGACGCCAACGGCAAGTGTATCAGCCACCAGATTACCAATGCAGGCGAGCCGCTTCGCCAAATCGGCTACGGCTCCATGCTGAATCCCAACACGCAGGCTGTTATCGCCGTCTATGAAAAATTCGGGAAAGGCGATGTGCAGGGAATTCTTGCCGGCAGCAGCAACGACGTGGTGTTCGACATTCACGACCGGGTATTCGATTCCATACCGAGAATGTTCAAAGGGAAAGCCGAAGTAGCGCAATTTTTCGAGGAACTGGGTTCCAAATTCCAGTATACTAAATTTCAGCCTGTTCGTTTTGTGGCTGACGGAGACGACGTATTTGCCCTCATCGATGCGGCATACAAACATATCCCCAGTGGTAATATGTACACCTCCACCTATACGCACCACTTTAAGGTAGTCAACGGACAGGTTACGTACTTTCGGGGCCTGGATGATTTTCAAGGAAAATAATCTGGCTGAATGCCGATTTTATGGGACTGATGATTCAGATCGGGGGATACCTTCCGGAAATAAAGGCAATTCACTTCATTCAACTATTGCAATAAAAATCAATTCCATGGATGACATCTATCAGTCATCCATGGAATTTTCTCTTTTAACTTGCGGCTCTTACTTTAAAATATGAGCCTTATGAACAAGCAAACTGGTATCTGGATCGACCTTCGAAACGCCTACATCATCCAACTTCCCGCTGCCATACATGGCAATGAAGATGTTGATGTGATACACCTGACTTCAGAAATCGAAGAAACTGCAGCGACAGGCGGAACGCGCAGCAAGACTCCGTGGGGGCCTCAGGGCGGCGACGTTAAACGCACAGCGCAAGAACGCCGGCACCATGAAGAAAAACACTTTTTTGAAGCAGTCATTGACAAAATCCGCCCCAATACGGCTGAACTGGTCATTTTTGGCCCTTCAGAAGCAAAACATGGACTGGCAAACGCCGTTGGCGAACACAAAGATTTCCGCCCCGAAATTGCAGGCGTACAGACAGCCGATCAAATGACACAACATCAAATGGTGGCCTGGGTGCGTGCGTTTTTTAATCACCCCGCACCACGGCAGTTACCCAAACGCTCCTGATGCTCTTTCAGGGTCCTTCGCCGGGTGGTGGCATTTCGAACGGTGGCGTCTCAAAAGGCATATCGTCCGGTATCAGATCAGGATTCAATTCCGGCATGATGATCGGTTCTTCCGGATCAACTGGCGGCGTGATCTCCGGCGCTTTTCCGGGAGATGGAATCTCTATGGGTTCGACGGGTTGCTTTTTCTTTTCCATGACGCTTTTGTTTAGAAGTTTTTAAAGACATTACCGGACGATCTATATCAGACGTCCGGTAATGTTTCTTTTACATCTTCTCTTCAATAAATCGTTTAAACTCCGCTTTCAGGTCTGTAAACAACTTCTTTGATGTTGCAACATTTTCACGCATGACGGCATGATCCGAAAAAGTGACGCGATCTATCGCGACGGGATGCGCTACAGCGTAACCCGACAACCATTGTTCGTGCGCTTTGATCTGGTGCTTTAGAACATTCAGCTGGTTTTTCTGAATGATAAACTGGTTCTGAAAATGCTCTACCTGTTTGAGCACATCTTCATGTGTATTTTTAGCCGCAACTTCTTCCAGCCATTTTTGGTAGAGTTTTAATTCCTCCCGGTAAAATTTTACTTCCATAGCCCAAAGCTCGTGTTCGAAATGTAAATCTGACAAGTGCATTTTTTTTACCTTTTCCATAATCGTTGATGTTATTGACCGTTTAGTCGTCCGGATTTACCGGTTAGTTTGTCCTTTGAAAACCACCGAAGTAGTATTGCATGCCCAGCGCCAGCGTAAACTGGTTGGTGCGTGTTTTAGTCGAAGTATTGACGCCGCCAATTGTAGTCTCAAAATTACTCCTGGCGTAATTGTATTTCAATATTGCCTCTATACCGAAACCGCCTTTAGAATAAACGGTCAGGCCTGGTCCGGCGCCGACCGCAAAAACGTTGGTTTCGATTTTTTGCGTGATCTCACCTACAACTTGTTCGTCTCTTGAATTGCCGAATCCGAAATTGCCCACTAAAAAGAAGGCAACATTATCTCCAGCCTGGAAGTAATAGCGTGCAAACGGGCCGAACAACAGGTCGCTGTCGTCAGTTTTGTCTTTGTTCGGTTCAGTTACGGTGTTCAGGGTGTAATCGGCGCCAAGTCCGGCCGCCAGGTTATCCAGAACGAAATAACCGATACTGGGGGCGATGTTGATCTGTCGGGCGGAAAGCCCTTCATTCTCTTGTCCCCCTGTTGTTACTTTGGAATTGGCCGTTGAAAAACCGACCGTTGAGCCGATCATAAAATTACCTTTCTCCATTAACTGAGAAAAAAGGCTCCCATGTATCAGCATCAGCATGAATGTGAATAATGCGATCTTTTTCATAATAAGGATTTTTATTACAACAAAGATCGCAGTGTTCAAAAGCGGAATGTAATGAGTAAACTCAGTAAAGCGCTTGACTTTGGTCAATATAAAACAATATGCTGCCGGCAAATTGTATCCGTCAATGCGCCCATTTTTCGATGCGCACCACGGCTTTGGGATAAGCGCCAATCTGGTACAAACTGCGTTCCGCTGCGGTGATCAGGTCGGGGCGGTGTATTTTTTCTGGCGGCACCAGCGCCAATTCAGGGCACCAGAGGCGTACGAACTCGCCGCGCGGGTCATAATTTTTTGCCTGCGTCAGGATATTGAAATACCGGTCTTCCCGCGGATCGCTGCCCACGCCCGCCACGTAGTTCCAGTTCCCCCAATTGCTGCAGGGATCATAGTCAAGTAATTGACTCTCAAAGTATTCGGCGCCCATTTGCCAGTTAACTTTCAGGTCTTTTACTAAAAACGACGCCACGTTCTGTCGTCCCCGGTTGCTCATATAACCCGTTGCATTGAGTTCGTTCATATTGGCGTCGATAAAGGGGACGCCGGTGCGCCCTTCCGACCAGGTATTAAACATGTCCTGGTGATCGCGCAGGTGCTTCTGCGGTTTGTTCTGCGGGCCACTTTTCAGAAAGATGCGGTTGGTATATTTTTTACCGAGCAAACGGAAAAAGTCGCGCCAGAGCAATTCAAAAAACAACCAGTAGGTGCTTTCATTGCCGCCGCGTTCCTGTTCATATCTTTTTATTTCGTGGTAAACCTGTTTGGGCGAGAGGCAACCCTGCGCCAGCCAGGGCGAAAATTTAGAGGAATAATCGCTGCCGACCAGCCCGTTGCGCGTTTCCTTGTAGGTTTTGATTAAATCTTTTTCCCACAGATAATAGTGGAGCCGTTTTAAACCCTCCGTTTCGCCACCTTTAAATGCCCATGCTGTTCGGGAATCCTGCTCAAATTCAGGCAATCCGAAGTCCTGCAAGGTCGGAAGGTCGCCGCATTCCAAACCGGCGGGCAGGGCAGGCATAACCGTCGGCGCCGGAAACGGTAAACGCACCGGAGTAATGTTTTCATTTTCCTTTCGGAACTGTGTAAATACGTCCGGCGTATGGTGTACCGGCATGGGCAAATCCTGGGTGTGGTACAACATTTTACCCCGCGTGTACAGCAATTCCACACCGACGCTCCAGAGTTTTGTTTCCAGCGCATCCTGCACCAGCACCTCTTCGTGTGTGCGTTCCCGGTTGCAAAGCACCCAGGAGCATTTAAGTTCCTTGGCCATATCGCTCACAATACATTCCGGTTTGCCGACGCGGATTACCAGGTCGCAACCCAGTTTGCGGAGTTGTTGGCGCAAATCTTCCACCGATTCCAGGATAAACCGGGCGCGAAATTTACCGGTTTTGGGAAAACCGAACCGGGTACTCCCGGTGAACGTACGTTCGTCAAAAACATACACCGGCACAACTTCTTCTGCCATACGCAGGGCGGTGGTGATGGCCTCGTTGTCGTGCAGCCTCAAATCTTGACGAAACCAAACTATGGCTCTATGCTTCATAAATATGTGGGAAATAAACCGTCCCGAAGGAAATGCTCCGAGTTGGTCTATAAACTTTAAATCGGGCCTTTTGTTTGCGCTGCGCACCGTATTTATGCAATAGCAGCAACAAACTATATATTATGCTTCAGTTTAGTAAAATGCCTCGAAAAATTGCAACCAATCAGCAGGCCAGCGAACTTGGTTTTGGTCGCAAGGTGATGACCGATGGACGTATGATGAATGCCGATGGTTCATTTAATGTACAAAGAGAAACCATCGGATTTTGGGATAACACCTACCATCAGCTCATGATCATGCCCTGGGCTTACTTTTTTCTACTGGTCTTTTGCTGTTTTACCCTGCTCAATGCCATTTTTGCAACGGTTTATTGTTTAATTGGTATCGAACACCTGGGTGGTGTGCAACCGGGCAGCATGTTTCAAAACTTTGCCAATGCCTATTTTTTCAGTAGCCAGACACTGACGACTGTGGGGTACGGTCATATTAGCCCGCAAGGCTTGCTAACAAGCATTGTGGCTTCCATAGAATCTTTTGCAGGTTTGCTCGCTTTTGCTTTGGTTTCCGGCTTGTTGTACGGGCGCTTTTCCAGACCCCGCGCCAAGATCGTATTTAGTGAACACATGCTGGTTGCTCCTTTCAACCAGGGTCAGGCTTTGATGTTCCGAATGGGAAATGCCAGTAAAAGTGAATTGATTGAAACGGAAGTGCAACTATTGATAGCCATCAACCAGCGCGACGAAACAGGAAATGTGCTGCGGAATTACTACCCATTGGGGCTGCAAATCAATAAAATATCGTTTTTTTCACTGTCCTGGACGCTGGTACATCCTTTAGATGAAAAAAGCCCCCTTTATGGTTTTTCGGAAACAGACATGCAGGATGCCAATGCAGAGGTGATGGTATTGGTAAAAGGGACTGAAGAAACCAACCAGCAGATGGTACATGCGCGGCGCTCTTATACGACCGAAGAGATCGTATGGAATGCCCGTTTCGGACCAATTATCAGCCGTAATAGAAAAGGACAACCGCAGGTGCTGACGCGGCAGATTGGCATCTATGAACCCCTGGAATAAATGGTGTTTGGTGTTTGGTTTTTGGTGTTTGGGGCAGTCGCCAAAGGCAAAGGTCCCAAACACTAAACACCAAACACTAAACACGCAGCAAGTCCTCCGGCGTATCCACCCCGATCGTTTCCATTTCAGTAATCCGAACAGCGATGCGAAAACCGTATTCCAGCCAGCGCAGTTGCTCCAGCGATTCGGCGCGTTCGAGCGGAGTGGGGGAGAGGGCTGTGATGCGCAGCAGGGTCTCGCGCCGGAAGCCATACAGCCCGATATGCTTGTAAAAGGTATGTTGTGCCAGTCGGTTTTCCGGCGCCGTTCCCCTCAAAAAAGGAATGGCATAGCGGCTGAAATACAGCGCTTCGCCCGTTTGAGACAGCACCACCTTGACGATATTCGGGTTGTCGAGCGCCTCGGGCTGTTCAATTATTTTGGCTAACGTAGCGATTCCGGACTGTGTTTGTTCCAGTAACGTACGTGCCAGTAAATCAATTTGTTGCGGTTGAATAAACGGTTCGTCGCCCTGAATATTCAACACATATTCAGCATCCGGGTAATGCCCCGCTACTTCCGCGCAGCGATCCGTACCGCTCGGGTGATCGGCGCGGGTGAGCAATACCGCTGCACCGAACATACGCGCATGTTCATAAATACGTTCATCATCCGTAGCGACAACCACCCGGTCTACCAGTTCCGACAACACGGCCTGTTCGTACACACGTTGAATCATAGACTTGCCGCCTATATCGGCCAGGGGTTTTCCGGGGAACCGGGTGGATGCAAAACGAGCGGGAATAACGCCGAGAATCATAATTTTTGAAGAGAAACTGTAAGAAATGAGTGGCAGATGCTTGTTGCAGACGTATTTTTGCGCTGCAAAGTTCACCAAAACTGTACTATGAGACCCTTATTGCCCCTTTTTATCTCCATTTTTATTGCTTTGCCGGGTATCGGCTATAGCCAGAGCGCCCCCAAAGAACTCACTTCTCCCTTGCTCACGCACAAAGATTCTTTGTTTCTGACCGTTGCAGAAGGGAAAAAATTCCTCCACCATCCTGTAAAACCCAAACAAACGCTATTCTCTCTGGCACGCTATTATGGCCTCAGCCTGGAAGAACTGTATGAGCACAACACAACATTTCGAACTGACCCCACCTTGCACGTTGGCTCCCGCGTTAAAATTCCGGTGCCCAACCGCGCCATCAAACGATATAAAACGACCTCTTTCGTCAAATCCAAAAATGTTCCGATTTATTATATCGTACAAACTGGCGACAACCTGTACCAGATTTGTAAACGCAATTTTGGAATGCCGGTAGATTCTATCGTAGTTCGTAACAAATTGAAAAACAATAATATACATCCGGGACAGCTCCTGCTGGTGGCATGGATGGGCACCGAAGGTGTTCCCGCTGAATGGAGACCCGTTCGGGTGTTTACCAAAAACGACGCTATGAAAGCCCGGTATGAAGAGGAAAAAAAACGCCACAAGGAAGGCGTTTCCCAGGGCGTTTGTTTCTGGCAAAAAGACAGTAAAGAAAAAGGCGACCTGTACGCCATGCACCGGGAGGCAGATATAGGTACCATTATGGCCGTTACCAACCCGATGGGCGGACGCACTGTATACGCCAAAGTAATCGGTCGTATTCCCGGTGGCTATGAAAGTAATGTCGAAGTAATTCTGTCACCCGAAGCCGCCCGGACGCTGGGCGCCAGAGATCCGCGCTTTTTTGTAAAGGTGAAATTTTTGAAGTAAGGGGTGTTTTGGTGTTTT
>JALHMA010000002.1:16685-70330 GCA_022844265.1 Saprospiraceae bacterium
AAAACACTAAAACACATAAATACATAAACAATGAAGTATTATTTTTTCGCCTTTGGCGTATTCATCCTTATCGCCCTTTCGGCCTGTAAACAAGACGGGAAAAGCAGCGGCAATCCGCAGGAACAAACCAATGCCAGCACCCTTTCCGGTTACTGGGTCTCTATTGACTTCTGTACGCGCGCCGGCAAAACCGGCTCTATCCTCAAGACGATCAATAACAGGAACAAACCTTATGCCTACGCATTGACATTTGACGGTGGAAATCCCGACAGCGTAACCTGCTACAACGGATTTGAAACCTGGAAAATGCACGTGACCTATCGAAAAGATACCCTCGAAATCAAAAATGCCAAAGGGGATCGCTCTGTATATATGGTGTATGACCCGGCCACCAATCAGGACCTGACCATGTTTGACGGAACGGGTGGAAGTACCCAAATCGACCGGTTTACACTTTCTAAAGCCAAAGTGAAAAACGGATACTCGGCATTCCGGACGGCCATCAATGCCAGTATGATGGCCGGCAATTTTGAATCCGCCGGAAAAGGCGGCGGCCCGGCTCGTTTCGACGTCGACGGCAACATGACCGGCTATAAGGATTATGACCGCTACGAATTGTGCGCCGGCGGCGATTGTTTTGTAATGGACGACATGGACGTTATTACCCTGCGCAGTTCAAAAAAAGAAGACTCCGAACAAATGTTCGGCTTTCGTTTCTCCTCTAAAAAGGATAGTCTTTTTCTGTACAACCTCATCAATCAGAACCCCGAGGAAAAAGACGCTTACGCAGTTGGCGGTATCGCACAGACATTTTTGAGAAAAAATTCCAAATAACGATGGCCAGCGCATTAAAAAACCTTTCTTCCTACGATGCTGCAACGATACCTGATGCCGGAGAACTGGCATTCGGTATCGTCGTAGCCGAATGGAACGCCCATATTACCCACGCCCTGTACGAAGGTTGTTACGATACCTTGCTTAAACACGGCGCAAAACCTGAAAACATCTATACGGTTCAGGTGCCCGGTTCGTTCGAACTGCCCGCTGGCGCGCGTATCCTGCACGGACAACACAAACTGGATGCCGTTATCTGCCTGGGCTGTGTCATCAAAGGGGAGACGAGCCACAACGAATACATCAACAATGCCGTCGCACAAGGCCTCACCAGCCTCAGTATCGCCACCGGTAGCCCTTTTATTTTCGGGGTACTGACACCTAATGACGAACAACAGGCCCTCGACCGGGCCGGCGGTCAGCACGGCAACAAAGGGGTGGAAGCAGCCGTAACGGCTATTCGTATGGCGGC
This sequence comes from Saprospiraceae bacterium, assembly GCA_022844265.1. Lineage (GTDB taxonomy): Bacteria > Bacteroidota > Bacteroidia > Chitinophagales > Saprospiraceae > M3007. The sequence goes on from JALHMA010000002.1 coordinate 17,992, forward strand.
GCTGAAGAAAAACCCGGATCAGGAGAAAAGGAAGATCGGGTTTTAGGGATGTTGCGCTCAAATCCTGTTCAAAATACCAGGCAAAAAAGTCCGAACCAGGATTCCAGGGATTAAAAAAAAGGATTTACAGGATGGAATCAGCCTTTGGCTTAACCTTTCCACCGATCCCGGAGCGTACCGCATCCTTTAAATCCTTGTCAATCCTGCAAATCCTGTTCAAAAATACCCCGCCGGCATGAAGCGCCGATGCCATGCGCAGTGAGGGGGTGACTGGCAGTCACCCCCTCACTTGGTACACGGACGGCTTCTCAAGACGGATGAACGCGGATCTTTTCCCTCGTAGCGTGGACGGATTCCGTCAGAATGACAAAAGTAGCGTACACCGTAGAGTGTACCACAATTTGGGCTGTTAGCATTAAAATCAAGTCCACTCTACGAGGGAAAAATCCGCGTTCATCCGCCCAATCCGCTCAATCCGCGTTGCCATTAACTCTACGAGGGGAAAACGGCGCGAAGCGCAAAAATCCGTTAAAATCAAGTCCACTCTACGAGGAAAAAAATCCGCCTAATCCGCCCAATCCGCGTTGCCATTATTCCTACGGGCGCGAAGCGCCTTTATAATATGCGCGAAGCGCAAAACCCCTACTTCTTCTCCATCAAAAACAAATTAAACTCCACCCGCCTGTTTTTCGTCCGGCCCGACGCCGTTTTATTATCGGCGACCGGGCGCGTTTCCCCGAATCCCGCCGATTTCAGGCGGCCTTTGTCGATACCTTTTTTAACCAGGAAATCGAGGCAGGCAAGGGCGCGTTTTTCCGATAAGATCTGGTTGCTTTTGTCATTGCCGGCGCTGTCCGTATGGCCGTCCATGCTGAGACCATAGTAGGGGTACTTGGTCAGGATATTGGCAATATCCGTGAGTATTTTGCTGGATTCAGGTTTCAGGACGGCTTTTCCGGTCTGGAATTTGACGGCTTTGACCGCCAGTTCCAGTTTTTCCCGGTCTTTCTTTTCCACAACCGGACAACCCTTGTTGTCTTTTGGTCCGACGATGGTGGGGCAGAGGTCCAGGGCATCTTCCACGCCGTCATTGTCGGTATCGGGGCAACCTTTGAATTCGGCTTTGCCGGCCACGAGCAGGCAGGCGTCTAATTTATCTTCCACGCCGTCGCCGTCAGTGTCGCGCACGGGGCAGCCGTAATAATATTCCAGGGGGCCTTTTTCGGTCGGACAGGCATCCTTGCGGTCTTCTATGCCATCTCCGTCGGTGTCGGGGCAGCCGTTGAATTGTGGCAGACCCGCCATGGTAGCGCAAGAATCCTTGCGGTCTTCGATGCCGTCGCTATCAGTGTCGGGGCAGCCCTTGAACTGGACCAATCCGGGCAGGGTAGGGCACTCGTCGTCCACATCCGGGATACTGTCATTGTCAACATCCTTGATCGGGCAACCGCCTAATGAAACCACGCCGTGTCGGTGCGGGCATTCATCGTCGCGGTCGGCTATGCCGTCGTGGTCGGCGTCGGGGCAACCCTGGGAGCGGCCGAAGCCGGGGATTTCCGGGCATTTGTCCTGTTTGTCCGCGATGCCGTCGCCGTCTTTGTCTTTTTTACCAAGCCGGACAGCAATATTCAGTCCGGCGAACCAGTACCAGTCAGGTTTATCAGGATTGCCGGACAGGCTGATGCCATCGAAGTAGTCGGAAAAAGCAGTGCGGGCGCCCAGTTCCAGACCGATCATCCAGGTTCTGCTAAGGTCGAGGTTGAGTCCTGCGCCCAGGGCCAGGGTCGGTTCATTTTGACTTTTGCCGCCGATGCGGAGGTCTTCCACTGCTTTTGGCAGCAGACTGGTGCCTTCCAAGTATGTCTGGTCAAAAACGGCTTCCGCTTTGCTGAAAACGAAGCCGCCGCCGGCAAACAGATAGGGCGCAAGCATGGATTTGAACTTATTGACCTGCGCAATTTGCCGGTACCTGTCCAGTTCATACACGGTGGTATCCACCCTGCGAAAACGTTTTTTCCCAAAAATATCCCATTCCGCCTGTATGGAAAGTTCGGTCACCCTGGTTTCAAACGCGTATTTTCGCTGTTGTCGCCAGTCATTATCGGTGTAATCCACGTCTTTTGCGGCGATTTTACCAAACAGCAGATTGCCGCGCATGGCCAGGATGGGACACAGGTGCCGGCGGAGAAATATGCCTGCGGCCGGTTTTAAGCCGGTTGTATTGGAGAGCCGGTCGTTGGACAGATCACCATTGTAACGCATCGTACCCAGCGCAAGTCCGAGTTCGGTCGTTTTTTCAAAATAACGCGCAGTATCGGCGAAATTAAAAGTCTCTTCTTTGGGCAGGAGACTTGATTTGCCGTTAGGCATTTGCGCCACTGACACCTGGCATACCAAAAGCAGCCCAATGGCAGGGAGTTTGAGAATATGGCGCATATCGGATTTATATTGTGTAGAAAAAATGAGTAAACGGATTAACCCTTCCGGGCAAAAGTAACAATACCTGCCAGCGATTTGACAATTTAGCGCCGTAAGAAGCCAAGTTCTGTCGTATATATTACTGTTAATGATGAATGATGAGCGATGAATGATGAATATTTGGCCTGACTGGTGAAGTGAATTTCGTTTATTTTCTTTTTACACTATGCGATTCATCATTCATCATTCATCATTTACCTTCGCCCCCATGAAACTGACTGTTATTCCAGCCGGCACCTTAAAACTCGATGGCGGCGCCATGTTCGGAGTTGTTCCCCGCACGATGTGGTCGAAACTAAACCCGCCGGATGAGCAAAATCTGTGCACCTGGGCCATGCGCACCTTGCTTGTCCAAACGGCAGATCGCAACATCCTCATCGATACCGGGGTCGGTAACAAGCAGGATGACAAATTTCGTACCCATTTCAAACCGGAGGGGCCAAATGCGTTATTTGATTCCTTGCGTAAGGCCGGGTTGGAACGGAATGACATCACGGATGTTTTTCTGACGCACCTTCATTTTGACCACTGCGGCGGCGCGCTCTGGAAAAACGAAACCTCAAATGAAGTGGAATTATCTTTTCCCCGGGCTACATACTGGTCGAACGAGCGCCATTTTAAATGGGCCATGCAGCCCAATGACCGCGAAAAAGCCTCATTTCTGCAAGAAAACTTCCTGCCCCTGTATGAAAAAGGCAGGCTCCGGTTTTTGCCGGTCAAACAAAACGAAGTCTTTCTGCCCGGATTCCGGGTGCGTTTTTATTACGGCCATACCGAGGCGATGATGGCGCCGCTGCTGCAAACGGATAGGGGCGAACTGCTGTATTGCGCCGACGCCATGCCCTCTCAATGGCATATCGGAATGCCCTACATCATGGCGTACGACGTACGACCGCTGCTTACGATGCAGGAAAAAGCGAAGATGCTGGAGGAAGCGGTTCGCAAAAAACAAATCCTGTTTTTTGAACACGATCCGGTAGCGGAATGCGGCAGGGTGCGGCGTGAAGCGAATGGGCGGATTGTGCTTGACCGGGCAGGCGCGTTGTCGGATTTACTCCATTTTTGAAAAAAACAGCACCTGCTCTTTTTCTGCGCGCTGCATTTTTAGTTTCAGCGAATCTTCTGTCAACAACAGGATTTTCAAGGCGCGTTCTTCCGCATCACGCCTGGTGGAATCGCGCAAAAACAGGTAACTGGAAGATGTTCGGAATGCGCCTTTTTCCCGGTACAATCCGATAGAGCGAAATTCATAAACCCGGTTGGGGTGCAGCACCAATCCAACTGAATCCAGCGGCACCGGTATGGCTTGCCCGTCCTGGTAATAGCCGGTCAGCCGCCAGGCGCCTTCCAGCAGCCGGGCATCGGGAGCGCAGGCGCTGATAAATGTTAAGCTGCCCAACAAAAAAATCCATTTCATGTTTTGTGCGTTTAAGAGGGCGAAGGTAAAAGGAATGAGGGAATGAGGAATGACCGAGCGTTATGTCGGACATAACGCTCGGTCATTCCTCATTCCCTCATTCCTAATCAATTCCTGACCCATGTATTTTTTATCAATTTTTCCGCTGCTACCCATGCGTTTACACCTGTTTTTATACCTGATTGCCTCATTTTTAATGCCTGTCTCCTGCGTTAAACCCAAAATATACAAAGCCGAACTGTCGGCCCGCAGCGCTGCGGAAGCCCGGGAAAAGGTGCTGGTAAAGGAACTGGGCGACCGGAAAAACGAAACCGCCACCCTGATAAAACAAGTGGGCGATCTTAACCGGACGATCGGCGTACAGGAAAATGAAATCAGTAACCTGCGCAGCGAACTGTCCAACCGCACCCAGGTTATGGGTGCATCTTCCAGCAGATTAGCCAACGAAAAGGCAGAACTGGAAAAAGAACTGACTGCCAAAAATATACTGCTGAACCAACGGGAAGAGACGCTGCTGCGCATTCGCGATGCGCAGGCGGATCGGAAAAAATTAATAGACGAAATGGATGCCGCGCTGGCAAGCGCCTATGCGCCATTTATCGAATCCGGCGTCACGGTTACCATAAACAACGAAACGGTATTGCTGACTTTGCCAGACAAAAGCCTTTTTGATGATAAAGCCCTGAATATCAGTACTTCCGGCAAAGAATTATTGATGCCTTTGGCAGCATTTCTGGCCGCGCGGCCCAGCCTCGACGTGGATGTGGTGGCATATACGGACAATATACTTCCGCCCAAGGAAAAATCACTGAAAGATACATGGGACTGGAGTTTGCAGCGGGCAACCAACCTCACCCGCCTGCTGATCCGCGAATTCAACATCAACGCCAACCAATTGACGCCCGTCGGGCGCGGCGAATTTTATCCGGTCACATCGAATGAAACGCCGGAAGGGCGGCAAAAAAACCGTAGAACGGTGGTGGCGTTACGCCCGGCATTGCCTGCTGTGCCTAATGCGGAGTAAAATGGCAAACAAGGGCCATCTTGAATTTTTTATTGGTAGCACGGCCTTCACGCCGTCGGTATAGCGCCTTTTAAGGCGGTTTAACTGGCATAAATGCCCTTGTCCCGACGGCCTGAAGGCCATGCTACAAATTCCTTATTCGCTCACTTCTTCCTCGTCACTTTCCTCTGCTTCTTCCGTTTCCTCTTCCTCATCAGACGTATCTTCATCGTCTGCACCGATCATTTCTACGGATTCAATTTCCTCGTCAGATACTTCAAGGTTTTCTACTGGTTCGATTTCTTCAAAATTGAGCATGGTTTCAAATGTTAGAAATGATAAATGGTGAACTTACACCGCAAAGCACGCATTGAAATGTTGCCTTAATTTTGCGTGCAGGTTAAGTTGCCATGAATTTAAAACATCATCCCCCATTCCTCATCCCTCATTCCTATATCTCATCCTCATCTTCCAACCCTTCATCCAGGTCATACTCATCTTCTTCACCTTCTTCTTCTAAGGCAAAGCCGTCATCCAAATCGTCATCACCCAGACCCAGGCTATCTTCGTCTTCTTCAAATTCTTCATCCAGACCGTATTCTTCTTCTTCCATTTCTTCGGCATCCAATTCGTCATCGAGTTGGTTTATAACGGTTTGGCTTTCAAAGTCGTAAAGATCATGTAGTTCGATTTTTTCTAAAAAGTGCATGGCTTTTTTATTTTAAGTTGAACAATAACAGGGGTGAGATGAGTTATGAGTTATGAGTTATGAGTTATGAGTTATTGGAGTTTCAGGCTGGAATGGGAAAATGAAGTATGCATTCTTTCTCATTCCAGCCTGAAACTCCAATAACTCATAACTCATCACTCATAACTCATAACTACTTATTTTTTCCTTGCCGCCCGTATCAGGAAGAATGCCAACGTTGCAAAGAACAGCACACCGAGGAAATGGTATCCGCCGATACCGAGTACGTGGGTTAGCGATTCTTCAACACTGATGGCAGCCAGCGAACCGGCGGTTGCGTCAGAGGCTTGCAGCAGGGCGACCACTACACCGGCCAAAGCGCCGCCTGCCACCAATCCGGTTGCAAAAAGACTGCCTTTGCCCAATTCCGAATCTTCCGTTGCTTCCCCTTTGCGCTGCGCCATCCAGTCCGTCAGGCCTTTCAGTGCGCCGCCGATCCAGATAGGCAGGGTAGTACTGAGCGGCAGGTAAAGACCTACGGCAAACGAAAGCGATTTGACGCTGCACAGTTCGAGTGTAATGGCGATAAATAGGCCGACGAGCACGAATTGCCAGTCGAGGTTAAAAGATAAAAGCCCTTTGATGAGTGTTGCCATCAGGGTCGCCTGCGGAGCGTTGAATTTTTCACCGATAGCATGTTCTATCCCGGCAGCGCGCATATCCGCAGTCGGGTTATCCAGGAACAATACTGTTGCGCCAATGACCAGGGAAGAGACAATAACGCCGATAAAAAGCGCCATTTGCTGGTATTTAGGCGTCGCACCCACAATATAACCCGTCTTCAGGTCTTGCGAGGTGGCGCCGGCATTGGCAGCGGCGATACAGATCATACTGCCCACGACCAAAGCCATCGGCTCGAATACTTTTCCGGTCCAGCCGACACCGATAAATACCAGTGCTGTCCCCATGATGGTTGCAATCGTCATGCCTGAAATCGGATTGTTGCTGCTGCCGATAATGCCGACGATGCGGCTGGAAACGGTAACAAAGAAAAATCCAAAAATAATGACCAGAACGCCGATCATCAGTTTGCTTAAAATACTGTCACCAGGGATGCTGGGCAGTACCGCCATCAGGAGAATCAGCGCCAGGCATCCGATCGCCACTATTTTGAGGGAGAGGTCCTGTTCCGTACGGGCCACGGCTACGGAGGCGTCGCGGTTGCGCATGGAGGCCACACTTTCCCGGAAAGAGGAAACGATGGTAGGCATGGTTTTAATCAAGGTGATAAATCCCGCTCCCGCTACTGCGCCGGCGCCGATTTGCCGGACATAAGCCCTGTACAAAGCACTGGTCAGGTCGGTGAACGTATGCGTTTCCGGGTTCCAGCCGTAGGGATAACGCACATTGCCCGCTGCGTCCGTGATGGGTTTGAGTAAATCGAGTTTATTGAGTTGCAGGGCAACGGTATCCATCGGAACCAGCGTTGCCAGCAAGGGAATAAGCCCCATCCAGGCCAGTACGCCGCCGGCAACCAGCACGCCTGCGATACGCGGCCCGATGATGTAACCCACCCCGAGGTACTCCGGCGTGATTTCACCGCTGACCCGCGCAGAGGGCAGGTATTTGTTGTTGGAGGCCGTTTCCCAGACCGGCGATTCGGCAATGACGCGGAATACCCGTTGCAACAGCGCATATCCGAATGCAAAACCCAGTCCCTGGAAAGCAGTTTTGGCAAAATCGCCTCCTTTTTCACCCGCAATGAGCACATGCGCGCAGGCAGTGCCTTCAGGGTAGGGTAGGTTGGCGTGTTCTTTCACAATCAGCGATTTGCGCAGCGGAATCATCATGAGAACGCCCAGGATGCCGCCAAAAATAGCCAGCATCAGGATAGTCCAGTAACTGAAAAATCCTTTGCCGATGCCATCGCTCAAAAATAAAAATGCGGGCAGGGTGAATACCACGCCGGCGGCTACCGATTCACCCGCCGAGCCGGTCGTCTGAATGATATTGTTCTCTAAAATGGTGGTACCGAGGAACTTACGGCCCAATGAAATGGCCAGCACGGCAATGGGGATAGAGGCGGAAACCGTCAGTCCTGCTTTTAAAGCCAGGTAAACAGTGGCTGCACCGAACAGGATGCCAAACAGGGATCCCAGCAGAATGGCCCGGATGGTAAATTCTTTGACCGACAAATCGCCGGGCGCAACATAGGGTTTGAAGTCGGAGGTGTCAGTTGGCTGCATATTTCGTTTTTGATTGGAAAGAACCGGAGGATAAGATGGCGAAAGGTATAAAAATTTTGATTTCCTTTAAAAAGACCAAAAAATGGCCTGTGTGCGTTTAAGGAGCGACGCCGGACATTTATTCAGACTGGCGCCGAAAAATATCGCCGAACAGGGGTCTGGCGGTACTATACCTTTACAAACCGTATTACCTTCGCCCAAATTTATTCCCATCAGCATGAAGAAATCGCTTTTTTACACCCTCTTTTTATTCTTTTTTGTAACTCAAATACATGCCCAGGACAAGCATTTTACCCAGTTTTATGCTTCTCCGCTGACCCTCAATCCGGCTTTGACCGGCGCTTTTGAAGGTAGTTACCGCCTGGGAACCATTTATCGCGATCAGTGGCGGCAGGTGCTTGACAATCCGATCAAAACGTTTTCCATGGGAGCAGATCTGCGTTTTGATGCGCCCGGAAAAAATAACAACGACGACGCTATCGGACTGGGCCTGATGTTTTTTAACGACAAAGTAAGTGTGATCGACTTTAGCACCACCCAGATTGCCCTTTCCATAGCCTACCACAAATCATTGGGCGGCGGTAAAAGACAGTTCCTTACCCTTGGCGCCCAACTCGGCCTGACCCAGCGCAATGTCAACTACGAATCCCTCGATTTTCACGATGAATTCGACGGATTTAACGGCTACACGGGTACGACCCTGGAAGATTTGCCCACCAATAATTTCGCATTTGCCGACTACAATGTAGGTTTGAACTATACGGCGAAATTCGGACGTTCGGGGCGTATTTTTGTCGGTACCGCTTTACACCACTTTTTGCAACCGACCATTTCTTTTTATGAAACGGATGCCGAAGGCGATAAACTGTACATGAAATTAAACGGTCAGTTGGCTGCCAGCATTCCCCTCACGCGCGACAACCGGGTTTCGCTGCTCCCGCGTGTACTGGTGGCTGCACAAGGGCCGCACATGGAAATCAATGCAGGCGCCAATATTCGCTCAGCCATGGGAAAATATGGCGGTAGCGCCGTACACTTCGGCGCCTGGGTGCGACCGGTGCGTAACAACGACGGTCTCGGTCTCGACGCCGTTGTTGCAATGCTGGGATTTGAATTGAACAGTGTGCTTTTAGGCTTGAGTTATGACTTGAATATCAAGGCATTAGAAGCCAAACAACGCCAAAGCGCCTTTGAAATTTCTATAGCGTATCTGGGTAACTACGACAACGAGGAAATTGTCTGCCCTAAATTCTGATTACCATGAAAACAATTACCTTTTTTGCCCTTTTGCTCTGCGGCATTGGATGGGCATGCCAGTCGCCTTCACAACCCGCCAATGCGACATCGGCTGCAGTGTTTGTGGCAAACCCGCAGCCGGTGCCTTCTCAAACGGTCAAAACGCTCGAAACCGGAGCGGCTGCGCCGGATTTTAATCTCCCGGGCGTAGATGGCAAATTTTACAGCCTGAAAGATTTTAAAGACGCGCGGGCATTGGTCATCGTGTTTACCTGCAACCACTGCCCGACGGCACAGGCTTACGAAGACCGGATCATGGCTTTTACCCACGATTATAAACCAAAAGGTGTGGAAGTAGTGGCTATTTCACCCAATAGTCCGCTGGGTTTGTTGTACGAAGAACTGGGTTACAGCGACCTCAACGACGATTACAAAGACATGCAACGCCGCGCGGAAGACAAAAAATTCAATTTCCCTTATTTGTACGACGGTGATACGGAAACCGCGTCTTTGCAATACGGCCCGGCTGCAACGCCGCAGGTATTTGTATTTGACCAGGAACGCAAATTGCGCTACACCGGCCGTCTCGATCGCAGCGAGAAACCGGGCACTGCCAATGCCGACGATTTAAGGGCCGCCACCGATGCTGTGTTGGCCGGACAAGCGGTAAAAGAACCCGTGACGCAAACCTTCGGATGTTCCACCAAATGGGGCTGGAAATTGGATTTGCGCACCAAAGCAGACGCAGACTGGGCAAACAAGGAGGTTAAGGTGACCGGGATCGATGCTGCGGGCATTCGCAGCCTGTTGAAAAACGAAGGCTCCGATAAATTGCGACTCATCAATATCTGGGCAACCTGGTGCGGCCCCTGTGTGCTGGAATACCCGGAATTCATCGTGTTGCAGCGGATGTATGGCGCACGCGATTTTGAATTTGTATCCGTTTCAGCAGATAAAGCCGAAAAAGAAGCCAAAGTGCTGGAATTCCTGAAAAGCAAACAATCTGCCGTCACCAATTACCTGTTTATGGAGCCGGACAAGTATGCCCTCACGGAAGCCATCGGCAAGGATTGGAATGGCGCTTTGCCCTACACGGTGCTGCTGGAACCGGGCGGTAAAGTAGTCTGGTCTCACCAGGGAGAAGTTGATTTTCGTGCCCTGAAACGCGTTATTGTGGAACACCCTTTGATGGGCAGGGTATATTAAAAAAAGATATCTGTTTACCACATAGTTCACAGTAGGTTTTTCACATAGGACACATTAGTTAAAAAGTAATCAAAACGGGCTATGTGATCTATGTTTTTTCTATGTATCTATGTGGTAAACAGATGTAAAAAATTACATCCCCAGTAACACATTTCCGAAATACCGGCCATCCACTTTTATGACATGCAGACCGGTCATCGGGCTTCCCGGTTGTACCGAAAGCATGTTCGCTCCTTTGTTTGTTTGAAACGTTTTTTCCAACATAATTTTTCCGTTCATATCTGCCACCTGCACCAGTACTTCCGCTTCTTCCGGACTGTCATAATACACCTGAAACATACTGCGGGCAGGATTTGGGAAAATGGATCCGGCTTTGGGCTGTTCCGGGGCGCTATGTTGCCAATGTAAATCTATATCCTGTTTCCGCATCTCGGTGTCGTACAATTCAGGAGGCAATTGAGCAGAACGAAAACGCAGCATATCGGACAGTTGTCCGCCCCGGAGCGCGGTAAGTTCTATGGAAAACAGGGCTTGATTGGGGGAAATTTGAGTTGCAGCGCCATCTACCCACAACAACGGCAGGCGCCCTTCCGAAACAGCCGAAAACCTGTAACAAGTAGCATCAAAACCCGGAAGCCCTGGTGCGCTTATGTTATTGATTTGCAGGGCGTTCGGATCAAACCCGAAATCGAGTTGCAAGCCCACAATTTCCATCCATGCCGTTCCAGTAAGATCAAGGGTATAACGTTCTCCGGGATTCAGGTACTTGTCGGTGGCGTGCAGGGAAAAAGCACCCCGGTCGCTGGGAGGAGGTGCAAAATAAGGCCCTGTCAGATCGCCCAATTTCACGCCCATCAGATCGACGCAACTGCCGTTGGCCTGCACATTTGAGCCTTGCGCGATAAATTTCCATGCGTTGCAGGGAAGATTTTCCAGAATGCCGAGAATTAACTGCCTGCCAACTACAATATCGTAAGTCGTAATCACACCGGAACAATTCATATCAGCAGCGAGCAACTGCCAGTCTTGTACGAAGGTATCCAGTCCAAGGATGTGTTTGCTGATTCGCACGAGGTCGAATGTAGAAAGTCCCTGAAGTGGGTCGGTATCTGTCTTTGTTGCGGTAATGGTGTAACTGGTATTTTGTAGTTGCTGTACATTGGAAAGACTGTAAGTGCCGGATGCGGTAAGGTTGACAGTCATGGCAGGTGTCGTAGCGCTGATCTGAATATTAGAAACAGGATTTCCAAAGGGGGATTCTATCACGCAGGATTGTTCCAACTCGGCGGCGATACTTTGAGCAATCATATCCATGGTAACCTGGGGAGTGCTGCCCCGCACATCAAATTCCACTTCGCCGCCAGGGTAGATGATGATAAAAGTTGGCGTACCCTGAAATTCGCCAAACTGCCCGGTGATGTAGGGTTGCAGGGCAGTCAGGCCGCCGCCATCGGTACCAGCCCCGGGCATGGTGAGGTTTTTTGCGGTTTTGTATTGGGCGACTTTAAAATTATTATCTGATTGTAGCGTACTCAGTATGAGAAATTCCACCTGACCCGGGTGGGCTGCCAGTTGGCTTTGGTATAAAGCCTGCCAAAAGGGAGCATGGGTGTTGCATGGCGGACAGGTTGTGAAGAATGCCTCGATTACAACAATTTTTCCTTGATTCAGGTAGTCATTATACAGGTTTCGCGATTGTCCATCGGAAGTTACAATGGTAAAATTGGGCGCGGTTTGTGCGAAGCCAAGGGCATATAAAAGCAGTAGAAACAGTGTAAATAAATTTTTCATGTGACTCGGATTTGGATGATAAGACTCCGAAAATTACTCCTTTCGCGTTAACAATGCATTATATCACTGATTTTTACTTTGTTGCATGGCGATTTTGTCAGGTACTTTACTTTTGTTCCATGAAAAGTCGCATTTCCATTTTTGCAGTTGCACTGTCGCTGTTTGCTTTGTTCGCTTTTGAAAAAACAGCCTTTCAAAGCCCGGAGCAACTGGGGGAGCGTTTGTTTTTTGACCCTATTCTCTCCCTGGACAGTACCATCAGTTGCAGCAGTTGCCATATTCCACAATTTGCTTTTTCAGATACCGCCTTGTTTAGTCGTGGTGTTGGCGGCAGAACGGGCAGGCGCAATTCGCCCGCCATCACCAATATGTCGGCACGGGCGCATTTTTTTTATGACGGACGGGCTGCTACCCTGGAAGATCAGGTATTGATGCCGATACAGGATACGCTGGAAATGCGCGCCAATGCGGCATTGATCACCCGTAGATTAAAACAACATCCGTATTACGGCCCTGCTTTTATCCAACTATTTGATAAAGAAGCAGATATGGCCGCGCTTGCACAGGCCTTGGCCGCTTTCGTGAGGACTTTGGAAACTGGCAACACACCCTTTGACCGCTGGATGCAGGGCAAAGAAGGTGGCATGAACGCTGCGGCGGTTCGGGGCCGCGATGTTTTTATGGTTAAAGGCAAATGTTTCGATTGCCACTTTTCCCCTGATTTTACCGGAGATGAATTCAGAAATGTGGGTCTTTACACCGGACGGCGTAACCTGCAGGATCGCGGGCGATTCGACGTTACGGGTGATAGCACCGACCTCGGAAAATTTAAAGTGCCGGGACTGCGAAACGTAGCCGTTACGGCGCCCTACATGCACAATGGCATGTTCAAAACCCTGGAAGAAGTGATTGACTTTTATGATACGCCCAATCAGGTTGTTCCGGGCGGCATCAACCGGGACAGTCTGCTCGACCAGCCCCTGCGACTCACACCGGAGGAAAAAAACGACCTGAGATTGTTTCTGGAAGCCTTGACAGACGACAGATTTATCAGGTAGTTATCGGTTATTAGTTATCGGTTATCCGTGTTGATATAGTAAGGTTTGAGTGGTTTGAAAGGGTTTGATGGTTTGAAGTCTTCGCTTTCAGGCACTTGCACCGGTCTTTCGTTCAAAACCACTTTGCGTTTACCCCTTTTGTTTAACTTTTTATGCAGCCCGTTGTTTAAAGCCTAAAAATCAGTTCCATGGAAAATAAAGATCAAAACTGGAATACCCTCACTCCGGAAGAAGAATATGTAATTGCCAAAAAAGGCACGGAAAGGGCTTTTACCGGCGAATATAACAACCACAAAGCTACCGGTACATTCATCTGCCGCCGCTGCAATGCGCCATTATACCAGTCGTCCGATAAATTTGACAGCGGCTGCGGCTGGCCTTCTTTTGACGATGAAATCCCGGGCGCTATTGTTCGCCATACGGATACTACGCTGGGCATGAAGCGGACGGAAATCGTTTGCGCCAATTGCGACGGGCACCTGGGGCACGTTTTTGAAGGCGAACGCCTGACCGAAAAAAATACGAGACACTGCGTCAATTCGCTTTCCATTAGGTTTGTCCCGGCCGCCGGCTGAAAAATCAAATTGTTAGTGTAAGGTACTTCCGAACCCTTGTTAGGCATCCATCGCCGAACAAGGGTTCGGCGCTACCTCCCGACCGCTGACTGGAAAATGTCAGTTAGTATGGCCTGATCCTTTTTTTCCCCATACATTAGCCCCCTGTTCTAACCATAGATCAACCAACTACTGTATGTCGAAAAACTACTCAAAAGAATCGCTCGAACTTCACGAAAAATATAAAGGTAAAATCGGCATCCGCTTGAAAATGCCCGTGGTCACCAAAGACGACCTGGCTACGGTTTATTCCCCTGGTGTGGCAGCTCCCTGCGAAGCGATCAGAGACAACCCCGAAGATGTTTACCGGTATACGATCAAGTCAAACACTGTTGCGGTGGTGTCGGACGGTTCTGCGGTTTTGGGCCTGGGAAACATTGGCGCTGCGGCAGCCATACCGGTGATGGAAGGCAAAGCCATGCTTTTCAAAAAATTTGCAGACATCGATGCCTTCCCGATTTGCCTCGATACACAGAATGCCGAGGAGATTATCCGCACAGTGCGTCTGATTGCCCCTGTTTTCGGCGGCATCAACCTGGAAGATATTTCCGCGCCGCGCTGTTTTGAAATTGAAGAAGCCCTGCAAGACCTGGGTATCCCCGTATTTCACGACGACCAGCACGGCACGGCCGTAGTAACCCTTGCAGCCCTGCTCAATGCCTCAAAAGTGGTCAACAAAAAGATGAATGACCTTAAGGTAGTCATTAATGGGGCAGGCTCTGCCGGCATCGCTATTGCAAAACTGCTGAAAGGGTACGGAGAAAAAAAACCTAAAGTAAAAGTCCGCGATGTTATTTTATGCGACCGAAAAGGGGCCATCCACAAAGGCCGCAAGGACCTGACCAGCCACAAGGAAGAGGCGCTTCGATATACCAACAGACACCATCTGAGCGGTTCCGTACATGCCGTGCTGAAAGACGCCGACGTATTTATTGGCGTCAGTGAAGCGGGACTATTAACAGCCGACGATATCCGCACGATGGCTAAAAATGCCATCGTGTTCGCTATGGCCAATCCCAATCCCGAAATTATGCCGGAAGAGGCATACAAAGGCGGCGCCGCCATTGCAGGCACGGGGCGTAGCGACATGCCCAATCAGGTCAATAATGTACTGGGATTTCCAGGTATTTTCAGGGGAGCGCTGGATGCGCGTGCGCCCCGCATCAGTACGGCTATGAAACTGGCCGCTGCTTTCGCGATTGCCAAATACCTCAAAAACCCCGACCGTGAGCACATTATTCCGTCTTCCCTGGATAAAAAAGTTACGAAAGCGGTCGCGAAGGCTGTGTACAGGCAGGCGATGAAGGAAAAGTGAGTGTATGGTGTATGGTGTATGGTGTTTGGGGGTGCTTCGCTTTTGGCGGTAGTTGATATTATGGCCAAATTTTCACAAAGGCCAAAAGCGAAGCACCCCCAAACACCATACACCATACACGAAACACTCATTTGGGCGGCGCAATCAACGGTTCCGGAAATTTAATTTCAATAATGCGCAGGCGGTGCTTGTTGCCGAGTTTCAATTTCCGTTTGGAGAGAAAAAACAGCCCGGTGCCCGCCGAAATGACTGACATACTATATAATTTGGGCAGGTCTAAATCCCGGTCGTTGTACAGCAGGCGCCCGGCGGTAGCGGCCAGCGCCAGGGTGCCGCCCAGACTAACCAATGAAGCGCCGCTGATCCGCCATATAGGCCTTCTGGAGACCTTGATCTGAGCGATACTGTCTAGTTTGACAGGAAAATTATCCAGCAGCAGCAGATTTGATTCAGGCAATATATCAGTGATGGTGCGTTCGTACCAATAGTTTTCAGCCCCGTTCAATCGAAAACGCAGGGTCTCACCCACATACATTTTTGTTGTTTTGGCACGGTTAGCCCTTTCCAGCAGCAACATTTTCTGCCCGTAAGAGGGTATGGAAAGGAAAAGTAATAAAACGTAGCAAAGTCGCATAAAGCCGCAGGTTGGTATACACAGAAATCAGTGGTATGCATAAGATGCCTGCACAGGTACTATACCTTTCAGTTTTTCCACCACAAAATCCACTTCGTCGCGGGTATTGTAATGGGAAAAAGAAAAACGGATACTTTTTCTGGCCGGGTCGGCCTGAATAGCTTCCAGCACATGGCTGCCTTTTTCAGAGCCGCTGGAACAGGCGCTGCCGCCCGAACAACTGATACCTGCAATATCGAGGCTCAACAGGAGCAGTTCATTTTTGGGAGAAGGAGGAAACGCTACATTGAGTACGGTGTACAAGCTGTCGCCTTCCAGATCGCCATTGAACTGAATATTGTCGAAGGTTTGTAAAAGCCTTTCTTTCAGATAGTTGCGAATATCGGTTATGTAATTGGTACGCGCTTCCATCTCGGAGCAGGCGAGTTCAAGCGCTTTGGCCAGCCCGATGATACCGTACACATTTTCCGTACCGCCCCGCATATTGCGTTCCTGCGCTCCGCCATCAATAAACGGTTTAATCGGCGTTTCAGGATTGATGTAGATAAAGCCCACACCTTTCGGGCCGTGGAATTTGTGCGCGGCGCCCGCCATAAAACTGAGCGGCGTTTTTTGCACATCTATAGGGAAGTGCCCTACTGTTTGAACGGTATCGGAGTGAAAAAGCGCGCCGTATTGCGTGCATAAGGCCGACACCTTTTCCAGGTCTATCATGGTACCGATCTCGTTGTTGGCGTGCATCAGCGAAACCAGCGTTTTTTTATCGCCCGATGCAGCCAGTTCGGTCTCCAGAACAGCGTAGTCAATACGTCCACAGGCATCTACGGGAAGCCAAACCACTTCTGTCCCTTTTATTTTTTGTACCATTTCAATGGCGTGGGTACCGCAGTGGTGTTCGGTCGGACTGCTGATAATACGTTGAACACCCAGGTCTCTGACGGCGCATTTGATGGCCATATTATTGCTCTCCGTGCCGCCGGAAGTGAAAAATATTTCACCGGTGCCTGCTCCAATGCTTTGCGCTACAGTTTTGCGGGCAGTTTCCAGTGCTGCACGTGCTGCGCGGCCTTCAGCATGGATGGAGGATGGGTTGCCGTACAAATTGCGTAATACGGGCAGCATCGTTTCGATGACCTCTTCCGAAATGGCAGTAGTGGCTGCGTTGTCGAAATAAACTCTCATTTTATTAGATTGATATCCTGAATGATCTTTTTGGCCAGGTTTTCCGCTACAACAATGGAGTTGCTTTCAGAATACACACGGATGATCGGCTCCGTATTGGAAGGGCGAAGATGTACCCAGCCCTGCTCGAAGTCGATTTTCAGACCGTCCTCCGTGTTGATTTGCTCATTGCGGTATTTCTCACGCAGGGATACAAATATTTTTTCCAGGTCAATATCCGCAGTGCGCGCCAATTTTGTTTTGGACATCTGGTACTCCGGGTAGGTCTTGCGAAGCGTCGACATTTGTTTATTCGCCTGCGATAAATGGGTGAGAAACAGGGCAATACCTACCAGCGCATCCCGTCCGTAATGCAGTTCGGGCAAAATAACGCCGCCATTACCTTCGCCGCCGATAACGGCGTTTACCGATTTCATTTTTTCCACCACATTCACTTCGCCCACCGCTGCGGCATAATATTCACCGCCGTATTTCCGTGTAACGTCGCGCAGGGCGCGGGTGCTGCTCAGGTTACTCACCGTATTGCCCGGTCTTTTGGAAAGCACATAGTCCGCCACGGCAACCAGGGTATATTCTTCGCCAAATATTTCGCCGTCTTCGCACATAAAAACCAGTCGGTCCACGTCGGGGTCGACGGCAATACCTAACTGCGCTTTTTGCTGGCGTACTTCTGTTGAAAGTTGGCCCAGATGCTCTTTAAGGGGTTCGGGATTGTGCGCAAAATGGCCGTTGACTTCGCCATTAATCAAAATAACCTGGCATCCAAGCGCTTCGAGCAGGGGAGGAACGCTCAGGGCGCCGGTAGAATTGATGGCATCCACGACGATGCGAAAATTTTTCGCCCGTACAGATTCCACGTCCACCAAAGAAAGCGCTAAAATCTGATTAATGTGTTTTTGAATATAGGAGTCGTCTTGTCTATATGCGCCCAGTTTATCAACCGATGCGTATTCTACTGACCCATTTGCCACAATATCAAGCACTTCCGCTCCATCATCAGCACTGATGAACTCTCCTTTGTGGTTGACCAGTTTGAGGGCATTCCATTCTTTGGTGTTATGACTGGCAGTCAGGATTATCCCGCCGCCTGCATTTTCCAAAGGAACTGCTATTTCCACCGTGGGCGTCGTACTCAGTCCAAGATCAATTACAGAAATACCCATGGCACGCAAGGTATTGATGACCAATGCACTCACGATGGCGCCGGAAATACGTCCGTCGCGTCCGACAACAATTGTCTGGATGCCAGTTTTATCCACAATCCATTGCCCGAAGGCTGCTGTGCATGTCACGATATCCTGAGGCGTCAGGTTGTCGCCGGGGCGGCCTCCGATAGTGCCTCGGAAACCGGAAATAGATTTAATAAGTGGCAAGTTGAAAAAGGTTATTTTTTAAAAAGATGTATGCTCGATTCTTTACGGGCGCAAAGGTACGCATAACCATGCGCATACAATTCGTCAGGTATCGGCATAAGAGCGTGTTGGAGGGTTTCTGTTAGTCTATATTTCTGTTAAACTATCTTTCCGGCTTTGACAAACCCAATGCCTGTCGCATTTTAATATAAATATCCGTGTTGTCGTACATACCGCTAAACAATTGATGCTGCGGGCCGTATGCATAAACCGGTACCATGGCGGCAGTATGGAGCCGTGTAGAAAAAGCAGGATTAAACTGATTCCTGCTCGGACTTTTTACCAAAGCAAGACCGCCACATTCATGGTCGCCTGTTACGATCACAAGTGTTTCGCCGTTCGATGCGGCAAATTCAAGCGCTTTGACAATGGTTTTATCAAAGTCTTCCATTTCAGCGCGGAGCCAGTTGCGGTCATTGGCATGTCCGGCCCAATCGATCTGGCTGCCTTCCACCATCAGGAAAAACCCTTTGGGTGAGCGTTTTTGCAAAAAATTACAGGCAATTTCAGTGGCTTCCGGCATATAAGTGCGGCCGCCTGATGCGGTAGGCGGTTCTCTTTCATGTGTAAATTGCATAAATGGCGCCGAACCATCGAGTGGAAGTTTTTTGAACACGGTTCCGTGCCGGAGCACATATCCGCGCTGGCGAAGTGAATCTTCGAGGTTGATCCGATCCGGCCGTTGGTTAAAAAGTGCTGCGCCACCGCCGATGAAACAATCGATGTCTGTTTTGAGGTAATCCACCGCTATTTCTTCCGTAAACGCGCGCAGTTCCCGGTGTGCAATAAAGGAAGCGGGCGTTGCATGGGTCGCAGTACAAGATACCACCATACCGGTGGCATATCCTTTCATGTCAAGGTCTTCCAGAATAGTAGTGCAGGGTTTGTTGTTCGGAGGGGTCACTCCGATCGCGCCGTTGGTGGTTTTTTCCCCGCAGGAGAATGCCGTAGCGCCCGCGGCAGAATCTGTGACGAGATCGTCGCAGGAGTGACTTTTATGAAAACCAACGGTCGGAAACGTTTCAAAAACAGTACGACCCACTCCCCGCCAGTAAATATGGGCAGACACCTGCGCCAATCCCATACCGTCTCCAATGAGCAGGATGATATTTTTGGGCTGTTCCGAAAAAGTAACGGCCTGATAATCAACACCAGCCTTTCGATTACCGGAGCAACTGAAAATGACAAAGAGTACAGGCAGCAAAAAGAGTACCTTATTCGTTTTGCGTCTGTATTGCCGGATTTGTATAGAAAGCCCAAAAATGCTTCGGAGAAGAGTCATGATTTGTCGGAAAATGATTTGCAAAGGTATTTCGCCTGCTGTGTGCTCATATCAACACGCCGTCCCGCATTTCCAGACAGCGATCCGACAGATCGGCGAGTTCTTTATTATGTGTAACAATAACAAAAGTCTGGCCATAGTCATCCCGGAGTTGGCGAATGAGTCGGTGCATGTCCTGCGATGCTTCAGAATCGAGGTTGCCGGTCGGTTCATCCGCGAATATCAGGTCGGGTTGGTTAATCAGCGCGCGTGCAACAGCCACCCGTTGTTGTTCGCCTCCCGAAAGTTGCGAAGGTTTGTGGGAGATTCGTTGTGACAGTCCAAGGTAACCCAGTAGTTCCTCAGCGCGTTGACGCACTTGCGATTCCGGTTTTTTTTGAATAAAACCGGGGATACAAACGTTTTCCAGTGCGCTGAACTCGGGCAATAAATGATGAAATTGAAAAACAAATCCGATATGGCGATTGCGGAAAGATGCCAGTTGTTTGGCGTTCAGCGACTTAATGGAAGTATCACTGATCGTTAACTGGCCTTCATCGGCAAGATCGAGGGTTCCAAGAATGTGTAACAGGGTACTTTTGCCTGCGCCGGATTTTCCGACAATGCTTACAATTTCTCCGCGTTGCACGGCAATGTCAACGCCTTTCAGGATTTCGAGGGCGCCATAGGATTTGTGGATATGCTGGGCTTTTAATACCATAGCGCAAATGTCCGAAAAAGTTGTCGAGTTGTGGCGATGAAGTATGAAGACTCTGAAAAAACGATTGATTCAAGACCGACTATGAAAATTCTGCAAATCTGTAATAAGTTTCCTTACCCGCTGAAAGACGGCGCCGCTATTGCCATCACGTACCTGGCGAAGGCCTTTAACGAACTGGGCCATGAAGTGACGTTGCTATCCATGAATACCAGTAAACACTGGTTTGACACGGAGTCTTTACCCCATGATTTTGACCATTACGAGGCGCTGCATACGGTATATATCGACAATAGAATAAGGCCTTTCCCGGCACTCTGGAATTTGTTTTCCGAAAAATCTTACCACATCGAACGATTTGAAGACGCCAATTTTGAAGAAAAACTGCGCGAAATCCTCCAAAATTCATGGTTTGATGTCGTTCAACTGGAATCTGTTTACCTCGCACCGTATATTCCGGTTATCAGAAAACATTCTTCCGCCATAATTGCCCTGCGCGCGCACAATGTTGAATATGAAATTTGGGAACGGGTGGCATCGAATGCGCATCCGATGAAACGCTGGTACCTGAAAAAAATAACGCCCAGGCTGAAACAATATGAAATGGAGCGTTTGAATCAGTATGACCTGCTGGTGGGAATTACGGAACGGGATGTCGAACATTTCAAACGCCTGGGTCTGCAAAAACCGGCAGTAATCAGCCCTATCGGCCTGGATTGCAGGGATTACCTGGCAGATGATAGTTGTTTCAGTCGTCCCCTCAGCCTTTCTTTTATCGGTTCGCTGGACTGGATGCCCAATCAGGACGGTTTAAAATGGTTTCTCGATGAGGTTTGGGAACCGTTGCTGGCGCCCAATTTCCCTGAAATGACGTTTCATATCGCAGGCCGAACCGCGCCGGCCTGGTTGCGAAACCTGCGTAAAGAGCGCGTTGTTTTTCATGGAGAAGTCGACAGCGCCGCCGATTTTTTAAACCAGCATGCTATTATGGTTGTACCGCTGCTTTCCGGCGGTGGTATGCGGGCCAAAATCCTGGAAGGAATGGCCGTCGGCAAAGTGGTGCTTTCAACCCGGATCGGGATGGAAGGCATCGCAGCCCAAAATCGCCGGGAATGCCTGCTGGCCGATTCTCCGGAGGATTTTTTATCTGCTGTGCGCTGGTGCGTTGAACGTGGCCCGGAGTTAGTCGACATTGGCCGGCGGGCACAGGTTTTTTGTTCAGAAAACTTTGATAATGTGCAGGTTGCAAGAAGATTACTGGGAACTTACCAGAGCATGGTCAATGAAAGACCTGTGCTCATGGATGCCAAGTGGTGATTTTGGGATTAAATGGCACACGGATTGAAGGGATGAGACACGGATTTCATTCGATCACTCTACATCGGGAAAATCCGTGTCTCACCCCTTCAATCCGTGTGCTATCTATTTCCGGACGCGTTTCAAAGACAATAAATTGATCGCATTTCGCGAAAGCCCTTGTACCTGCCTGTCCGCAAATTGCGCCGTTTCATCATAAAACAGGAAAACAACCGGGGCTTCCTCCACCAATATCCGATCCATAGCCTGGTACAATTCATAACGCCGCTCCGTATCCGTTGTCTGAAGTGATGCTTCGTATAAACGGTCAAATTCGGTGTTGCTGAAACGGGTATAATTCGGTGGGGCAGTGTTTTTTGAGTAAAAACAAGTTAAAAAACTTTCAGCATCCGGGTAGTCCGCTATCCAGGAGGCCCTGAAAAAGGGCGCCTGTCCGTTGCGCATACGCTCCCGCAACAAGGCCGTTTCGGTCATTTCAACCTGAATATTGATCCCCAGGTCTTCCCATTGGCGGGTCAAAAAAGTACACAGGTCGAGGTAATCCGCATTGCACAGCAGGGTAATGGCAGGCAGCCCCAGGCCTTGTGGAAAGCCGGCTTCCGCAAGCAGTTGTGCCGCACGCGCAGGGTCATAACGATAACCTGGCACACGCAGGTCATCAAAAGAGGGCAGACCGGAGGGCGCAAAGCCGGAAGAGGCCGGTTTCCCGACATTATTGCGCAGAACGCGCAGCATTTGTGCGCGGTTGATGCCATAATTGAGCGCCTGCCTTATTTTTTTTTGCTGTAGCGGCGTTGCGCTGCTATCCATACGAATGCCGAGGTACTCTGAATTGAGATAGGGGTTTTTCAAAAAGATGAATTGCCCGGCAAGGGGTGGCTGGAGTTCACCCTCGGCCGTGAGCAATTCGTTGATATAGGAACTTTCAAGCCCGAAAAAGTAGTCGAGGTTTCCTTTTTTAAATTCCAGAAATGCCGTTTTTCGATCGGTGATAAAACTCGTTTTTACGGCATCCAGGTAGGGTAGGGAGTTCCCCTCCCGGTCTTTTTCAAAATAATTTTCGTTTCTGACCACTACCAGCGCCTGGTTTTCAGCCCAGATTTTCATTTTAAACGGCCCCGTACCTACAGGATGCCGTCGGAAGTCGCGCCCGTAATAAGAACATGCTTCATGGGGCACAATGCTGGCGTATTGCATGGTCAGGATTTGCAACATGGGCTGAAAAGGACTTTTTAGCCGCAAAAGAAAAACGGAATCATTAATGGCTACAAAACCTGAATCCCTGGAAACCCTGTCTTTAAATATCCAGGAACCCGGCTTTGGCCAGGAATCGTCGAGTAGTCGCTGGAAACTATACACGACATCCGAAGCCACCATCCGGCGACCTTTTCCTTCGGGAAAAGCCACATTATCATGAAAAAAAACATCCTGCCGCAATAAAAACTGATAAGTCAGTCCATCCGGCGAAATATGCCACTCTTTAGCGATACATGGCTGCACCCGCAGACTGTCATCGAGTTGTACCAGGCCGTTGAATAAACAATCCACCACCCAAATGTTGTTCTGAGTACGGGCAAATGCCGGATCGAGAGAGGTGACGGGATTGTGCTGGTTGTATCGAAAAGACTTGCGCGTTTCCACAACTT
Organism: Saprospiraceae bacterium; assembly: GCA_022844265.1. Classification (GTDB taxonomy): domain Bacteria; phylum Bacteroidota; class Bacteroidia; order Chitinophagales; family Saprospiraceae; genus M3007. The sequence continues at coordinate 41,214 of JALHMA010000002.1, forward strand.
TTTCAGCACGACGACATTGTATCTGAGACAGTGTCGCCGTCAAAAGCAGTAAAACACCATATTTAAAAAGATACTGAGAAAACTGAATTGGCATTTTATCTTTGGCTTAAATTTATTGATATTGAGATATTAGGATATTGAGATATTGTTTCTCAATTTGTTGATTTTCAGTAAAATATGTCAATATCCTAATATCTCAATACCCCAATAACAATTTATCATTCCAACCATAACAGTAGAAAAACATGGAAAAACGCACATTTTTGAAAACCGGCATCATACTGGGTGTGACAGCAGCCGTCGCTCCTTTTTTTGAAGCCTGTAAAAAGGCAATAAAAGAAACGCCCACCACTGCGGCGCCCGTCATCCCGCCACCCAAAATGCGACGCAGCAAACCATTTGACCTCCCGGCTTTGGGTTATGAAACCAGCGCACTGGAACCCCACATCGACAAATTAACGATGGAAATCCACCATGGCAAACACCACGCTGCTTATGTCAGCAACCTGAACGACGGAGTGAAAGGTACCGTTTATGCTGATTACGAACTGGAAGATATTATTGCACGTATTTCTACGGCCGACGCGGATAAAAAAATACGCAATAATGCAGGCGGGCACTGGAACCACAGTTTTTTCTGGCAAATCATGTCGCCCAAAGGCGGCGGCATGCCACAGGGTGCTCTGGCCACTGCAATCAATGGCACGTTCGGGTCTTACGATAAATTTAAAGAGGAATTTTCAAATGCCGCAAAAGGGGTATTCGGCTCCGGTTGGGCCTGGTTGTGCGTTGGGGCCGATAAAAAATTGTTTATCAGCAGCACACCCAATCAGGATAATCCATTGATGATGCAAGTGGTAAAACAGACCGGAACACCCATACTGGGCCTCGACGTGTGGGAACATGCCTATTATTTGAAAAATCAGAACCGCCGCCCGGAATACATCAACTCTTTCTACAATGTAGTGAATTGGTCGGAAGTGGGCATGCGGTATCAAAAAGTCCTCGGGTGATAAAAATCGAAAGGCCGAATGCGACATTTTTTACCACATAGGCACATAGTTTTTACACATAGAACACATAGCGTAGAGTACTCTAAAAACTATGTGTTCTATGTGTGAAAACTATGTGCCTATGTGGTAAAAAATGTCACGCTTTGCCTTTCGACTTTAAACCTACACCATGTTTTCTGGGACAAACTTGTCCAGATTTTCCGGATACTCTTTACGAAATGCGTATTTCAGCAGGTCATAAGTCGTAACGATTCCTTTTAATACATGGTCGTCATCCACTATTGGAATAGCATGGAACAAGTGTGTCATCAATACTTCCGCTGCTGCACCCAGGTGGCTGTCCGGTTCCAGTGTAGCCAGTTTCTTCGTCATCACATCGGATATTTTGATGTCGGCTAACTCGTCTGCCGATTTCCCTAATTTAAAAATATCCCAGGACGTCACCATTCCCACTAATTTATTGCCCGCATCCACGATTGGAATGTGGTGGATACGTTTTTTTAGCAGAATCTCCCTCGCATCCCCCAGGGTATTTTCAGGGGTAAGGGTAACGACTTCAGTCGTCATAAGCAATTGTAATTGTTCGTTCATCATAGGCTGACTGTATTTATCTTTTTGTTTTTAAAACAATTTTTGTCCGAGCCGAAAGTAAGACTCTTCGCGGCTGTGCACCAAAAGGAAGCGGAATTTTCCTCGAAAATTAACACTTGCAGGTTCTGGGGGGCTCTTTTTAGTACAATTAGGCAGTAATTTGCTTGTTTTCAGAAAGGAAAAATCTCTCAATGTTTGCCCGGAGCCTCTTCTTTTTTGAACACCCGCTCACCTGCTTTCACCTCCACATCCAGGTGGTTTTCGCGGGGCGGAATAGGACAACTGTATCCGTCGCTATAAGCGCAATAAGGATTGTAGTTTTTATTAAAATCCAGTATCAATACGCCTTTTTTGATATCATTTATCCTGAAATCAAGATAACGGCCTCCTCCATAAGTCTCCACGCCATTCGTATGGTCTTTGAAAGGCAGAAACAGGTAGTCATGGTAGGAAGAGTCATTTGCCATCAAAGTCAGATTTTGATAGAGTGTTAATTTATTGGAACGGCCTTCAATTTCAAAATGAAGTGTCGCATAGACCCGATAGAGCCTGCTGTCGCCGCTATAAGTACGCATGTCGAAAGATGGCGCTTTCGGCACGAGCGTCACCCTGGCTTGAATTCGCCAGGCCGGGTCGGGCGGATAAAAGTCGAGCAATCCGGTATCCCGGGCTGTAAGTGGCGACCGGGGTTCACTGATAAATTCATTTTTGTAGTGCTGGCGGTGTGCGTTTATTTCAGCCATGTAGGCAACATCGTCTTTGTTTTGAGCAAAAGAGATGTTACAGATGGTGCAAAATAAGATGATGGATAACAGTCGCATAAAATTAAGTTATATTAAAACTCCATCTGGAATTTTGCCCGAAGCGCCACAGGTGTCGTATTCGGCAGGTTCAGGTAGTTCAGCCTGCGAACAACATCGATACGCAATACCCTGAAAATGTTGGAGATACCAACGCTGGCTTCTATGTAAGGTCTTGCTTCAAGCGTATTGGTAATGGTTTCTCCTGCATCGTTTACAGGAAACTGAATCAGGCCGTTGTCCGCATTGGGGCGATTGCGTTCGTCCACGCCGCCCCAAAGGGCTTTGAATGTTACCACTTCCCGGAGTTTTAATCTCCGGAGCAGCGGGACGCGATTGAAAAAGAAACCTGCAAAATTGTGGCTGATGTTCACAGAGGCAAACTTGTCGCTGACAAATTCAAAATTATTCATCAGGTTGTAGTCACTGCTGCTGTAAGAAAAAGTCTGATTGGCGGGGTGCAACACCAGCAGCGTATACGGCATCTGACCAAAAACGCGCCCGGCCTCAATAGTTGCATCGGCCCAGCCCAATGGGCTAAGATAGATACCCTTGCTTACTTTGGCCCGCAGAACATGGTAACTGTATTCGCCTCCCATGACTCCTTTCAGGCCGGCGGTGTACCAAAGTTGAAAAGTAGGGTATTTGTTAAATGCATATAACCGGGCATCGGGCGCCTGGTAAAACTTTTCGTTGGGCGCATAGCGCAGCATCAAGCCCAATTCGTTGGTTATGATGGTATTGCGCTGCGCCACACCATCCGGCGTCAGATAGTCGAAACGCAAAGTGCCGGCAGGTTCCTGGGTCGCTATTTTATAGGAAGCGGCATACGAAAAACCGTTTTTCCACTCTTCCAGACATTCAATGCCCAAAGTCTGGGCATACAACATCTTGTCATTGGCGCCTCTGCGGAATGACAGCAACAAGCCGTTTTGCAAATCCTGCCCGGGTATTTGCATATCATTGAGGTACCAGACACGGAGTTGGTGCAGGGGGTATTTCATCACCTGGTCCGGCCCGAAAGAGTAGCGCAACCCCGCAAAGCCTTTCAAGCGGGTGTCCGTAAATCCATAAGCGCCATAACCTTCCAGCAGCAGGCGTTTGTTAAATTTCAGGTTGGTGCGCCCGCCCAGACGCAGCCGATATCCTTCAATGGGATTAAAACTGGAAAAAGTATTGATCGGCCCGATATCGAATTTCCCCTGCGTGTGGTAACCGTCGACTACAACCCGCATAATATTCATAAACCTTCGAAAGTTCATGTTCCGGTTGAGGCTGTCCACCATTTTATACACGCCGGCCTCATGCCTGTCAAGACTGTCGTGGCGGTGTGCAATCCAGAACGTTTCATTGCGCTCGATGGCGTCGGAGTCGCGCTGTACTTGGCCGCCTACATTTAACAGTGTTTCCGACACAGGCTGATTAATGCGATACCGGGCATAGGAACTTGTTTTTTGCGCCAGAATTGTTTTGGAATTTTCCGTCTTCATCACGCCAAATTCCATAGTCACTACATCAGCAGTGGGCAACAAGGCCCTGCCCCCGGGAATATCTATCCAGGCAAATTCCTGTTCTATCTGCAAACCATTGACCCAGTTCAGGTTAATCTGAGCAGGGATTTCAACCTGAATCTTCTTTAAGGCATAAGAAGAATCGAACGCTATCCACATATCGCCGTTGAAGGCGAGATCTGTTTTCTGTCGGGGCGTAAAGTAAAGGTGTACACAACGCGTATCTCCCAGCATCGCAGTGTCGCGCAGGTAGAATTGATAAATTCCCGGAGAAAAGTCGGCCAGAGGACTGACAAATTCCACCGTTACCAGGTTGACGGTATTATTATAAAAATCAATTTTGCGGTACAGATTTTCCACCATATTGGAAATACCGTCGTCGTCCAGATACCCGGGAAGCCGGGTGCTTTTTTCCCCGCGGACATATTCGCGTTCCGTACGGGGAGATTTGCGGTAATACACATCGGAAATGGTCTCCTTGAGGTAAAATGGCAGGTTTACCTTGCCGGTCACCTGGTTGGTATCGACGTTTTCAAAGATGAATTGCGTTTTGCGGAAAAAGAAATTGCGCCGGAGTTTATTGTCGATATTATTGATCGCGAATTCGATTTTGTCATACCGTTCGAGGCTGTAATAATCTAAATTTTCTTTGCGATTCTGCTCTTTATGGGCAATAACTTCCCGCATGAAGTCCACCGCCGGATTGTTCTTGTTTCGGTATTTTTTGGATCGGCTTACCACCTCCACCTCATTCAGGGAGGTGCTGCTTTCAACGAGGCGTATCTGAAGTTCATTGGTTTCGCCCGATTTAATCAGTACAGTCAAGGGGTCATAACCGATACAGGTGACGACAATAAAATTCCCTTTTTCTTTACTTTTCAGGCTGAATTTCCCAAAAGCGTCTGTCCGTGTACCGATATTGAGACTGTCATAACGAATCGTTGCGGCAGCAATAGCCTCGCCGGACTTACTGTCTGTCACTTTACCGTGTACAATGGTCAGATTCTGGGCTGATAAACCAAGACCTGTCAACCAACACGTTATCAGCACTAAAAAACTTGTTTTGGGAAAACTACGCATCTAAAAAGTTATTACCGTACAAAAAAAAGACAAAGATAGTACGAGACGATGCCTGTTCCCTTTTGTTCGTTTTCGTTATCACGATAAATTTTAGTTAATTTTAGCGGTATAACAATACATCGCCTTTTAAGACAACAACCTTTCCCGGATTGAGTTCCACACGGGCCATGAATACATAAACGCCGGGCAGCGATTCCTTCCCCCTGAAAGTACCATCCCAGCCATCCTCCGGCGCGTTGGTCATGAAATCCCGGCGTTGAAACAACTGCTCTCCCCAGCGATCGTAAATGGAAAGTTCCAGTATTGGCAGCGGTTCCCTGCTGAAAAATGTAAAATGCGCATTGCCAGTAACAGATGCCGGCGAGAATACATTCGGGGCAAAAACATTCGGTTCTACCTGCAGGAAAAAACTATCCATTGCCGGACAACCCTCCGAATCGTACACCGTCACACTCACCCACATGTTTTCCTGCGGATAAAAAGAGTTGACGAGGCAATCGGGGCACTCATTATTGTCGGCAGGCTCCCACGATGCACCAATGACCGGAAGACTGGATTGGGCTTCCAATTCCACCCGCACCCCGGGCTTCAGGGGATCAGGAAGCAACAAAGGAACCAGTTCTACCGAAAAACTGTCTGGCTGGCCGATAGTCAGCGAAAGCGGCCTGTTGTAACAACCTGTTGAATCCCGCACCAATAAACCGTAATTACCGGCTGTTACCGTGGAAAACTGATGATTAGAACTAAAATTCACACCATTGTCGATAGAATACTGGTAGGGCGGAAATCCGCCGTAAGGACTTCCAAAGTCAATCTGTCCGTTTGAAAAACCAAAGCAGGACGGCTCTTCCGATGTAAATGGAAATACCGGAGAATTAAACACCGCTACCAGCGAATCGGATGCGTAATCAGCCTTGCGGCAAACGCCCAGATAACCGATTGCCGTATAACGGCCTGGTACATAAGCAATTAGAAAGGTATCGGCCCCAAACTGGATAATCGAATCTTCAAACACCCATTGTACGCCGTCAAATAATCCCTCGGCTACGAGAGTATCGGGACAAACGCCGTCGCCGATCAGGGAAAGGTCAATTTTTGGGACAACACTTTTGCTGAAACCGGAATAAAACGCGGCAAAACTGGCAGGTTCGTTGCGGCCGAATAAAGCCACCTGGACGGCGCCCTCCGCCACTACGCTAAGGGTTGATATGGTGCTCGACTGCGTAAACAAGTTCAACTTACGATAAGTGACAAAGTCGGGGTTTCCAGGCACCTGCGCCGGCGGCGGCAGTGGGAATACCACTCCGTCGATCCGAACGGTTACGTTGGAGTCGCGCATAGCCGTTATCATCAAACCGCCCTCAAAACGCATCGTCCCAATGAGGTTGGGTTGAAAAATATTATCCACTGTATTGGGAACGCTGCAACTGATGGGTGGCACAAAAACCAATCCGGCAGTTCGGGCTGCATCCATCCCCAGGGAAGTGCCGCCGATCATCTGGTACATAAATACCGGCTCGGAAGTGCTGATATACATATTGCCATTGATGGAAAAATCACTCGTCGGCACTTCAAAATAATCGCCTGGCCCAAGCGTGGCGCTGGGATTGGTATTGCCATTGATATACACCCGGGTACCCGCGACATGCGCGACGACAATAGGGTGCTCTAATACTTGTGAACCATTGCCCCTGCATAAAATATACTCTTCACCTACCAGTTCGAACGGAACTATCTGATCGATCCCGATATCGTGCGCCATAGCCATCAGCGGCGCGCCAACCCAGGATCCGCAGTTGACCGCTACGGGTTTGCTGGATTCCAGCAATGCGCCCATCAGCCCGTTGGGAGGCTGTGTAATGTTGTTGATAGTAACATAATTGGCAAAAACGACGGATTGCCCGCGTTGCAACATAACCGTTTGGGGGCCGGTAGAAGGCACGTCAACACCGTCAATCCTGAAATCAGTTTGTGTATCAAAATCTGACAACGTAACGACTGTAGAATCTTCCGTGGCCAGCACGCCGACAAAATTGGAGCGCCGGTCCTGGTCGTCTGCTTCCTGTATCAAATGCCCGATGCGGAACACCTTTCCCAATGCCGCGCGGCCTTTGCAGGTCAGGTCGCCTGCATGATTCAGCGAATTGGAATGAACCCGGAAATAGGCATAAAATTTTTTTGGTCCTGAAATAACCAATCCTTTGGCAGACAATGGTTTATGCAACTGGCTTTCCAAAGCGAGTACTGGAGTGTTGGCCGAAGTGCCCAAACTGTAACGAAAGGGCTGACTGTTGCTGATGATCACCGAGACGATCAGGTTGTCAGCGCCGTCGCGGACTTCAACTGGGAAAGGATCTGTTTCAGGCGTGGATAAATAGAGAAATTGTGGGCCAACCTCATTGCGCGCATGCATGGGAGGAAGCCAGTGAATCGTATCTAGTTGCCCAAACAGCGCAGTTGTTTGAAGCAAGAAGATTATTTGAAGCAAGAGTCGCGTTACATTCATCAGCCAGGCTTTTTCCGGCTGAAATATAACGGGTTATGACCAATGCTTTGGGTTATTCTTTTCCTAAATGTGGAATTTGGCTTGAAATATCCTTTTTTACGTGTGTAGTGTATGGTGTTTAGTGTTTGGGGCACTCCGCTCTTGGCTCAGGTATTAATTTAGATATAAATGACTTTCTGTACTCTACAGGATACTGTTTTGGGTGGACGCTCTAGCCGCGTAGCGGCATAAGGTCGGTAGAAGAAACCAATGATCAACGTACAAAGGTGCATAGCACCGTAACTTTTAGCCCTTGTTACGGTGCTATGCACCTTGTGGGCACACATGGCATTTGTTTCTACCGACCTTATGCCGCTACGCGGCCTAATGCGGCCAACCAAAATCAGGCTCCTATACAACTAGGTTGGATAGTTATTTATGGCTAAATTAACACCCGAGCCAAAGGCGAAGCGCCCTAAACACCAAACACTAAACCCTAAACACGGCTATTGCTTGACCAGCGATCCATCCATTCCCAACAGCCCCATCATCCAGGAATATTCCAGTGCGCGTTCTTTCAACCGTTCAAAACGCCCGGAAGAGCCGCCATGAGAGCCGGTCATGTTGGTTTTGAACAGCAGCACATTTTGATCCGTTTTCAGATCGCGCAAACGGGCAACATATTTAGCCGGTTCAAAGTACTGCACCTGCGAATCGCTGAAAGAAGTCAGTACCAGCATATTCGGGTAATTGCCCTTTTTCAGGTTGTCGTAAGGCGAGTATTGTTTCATGTATTCATACTGCTCTTTGACGGCCGGATTGCCCCATTCCGAGTATTCGCCGGTGGTAAGCGGAATACTTGGGTCGCTCATAGTAGTCAGCACATCTACGAAGGGTACACCTGTGATAATGCCTTTATACAAGTCGGGGCGCATGTTGGTGACGGCGCCCATGAGTAGTCCGCCCGCTGATCTGCCTTCCGCAAAAAGGCGGTCGCTGCTGGTATATTTTTCTTTGACCAAAAAATCAGAACAGTCGATAAAATCGGTAAAAGTGTTCATTTTTTTGAGCATTTTACCGTCTTCGTACCATTTGTAGCCCATTTCCATACCACCCCTGATATGGGCAATGGCCACCACAAAACCGCGGTCGACAAGACTGATTTTGTCCCGGTTGAAATACGGATCGTATGAAGAGCCGTAACTGCCGTAGCCTGTCAGGTGACAGGGCGCAGAACCATCGCGTTTCAGTCCTTTTTTGTACATAATGGAAACGGGCACTTTCACGCCGTCGCGGGCAGTGGCCCACACAAATTCCGTTTGGTAGTTGTTGGTATCAAAATTACCGAGTACCGGCGCTACCTTTTTTACCTCTTTCTGGCGCGTTTCCATGTTGTAATCCACCACCGTTGTGGGCGTCTTCATACTGGCATAGTTGTAGCGCAGGGTTTTCGTGTCAAACTCCGGATTGTTGTCGAGCGAGGCAGCATAGGTAGGTTCTCCGATCTCGATATAATGATCCGCTTTGTCGGCCCAGCGGATGATGTGAATCTGGTTGAGGCCGCCTTTGCGTTCTGCCGTGACGAGGTAATCTTTGAAGACAGTCAGGCCTTCCAGCAAAACGTCTTCGCGGTGCGGCAACACGTCTTTCCAGTTTTCGCGGCGCAGATCGCTGACGGGCGCTTCCATAAGACGGAAGTTGCGCGCGTTCCAGTTTGTTTTGATCAGAAATTTATCGTCGCGATGGCTGATTTCGTAAAAAAAATCGGTTTCACGCGGACGCACGGATTTGAACGACCCCGTGGGTTTGTTGGCATCCAGATACAACACCTCTACTGTTTGCGTATAGGCGCAATTGATCAGAAAATACTGCTCGGATTTGGTTTTGGACAAAAAAGCATACTGCGTTTCATCCTTTTCATGGTACATCAACACATCCGATTTGTGGTCAGAGCCCAGGTTGTGCCGCCAGATTTTGTCATTGCGCAGGGTGACCGCATCTTTGGTGTCGTAAATGATCGTTTTGCTGTCATTGGCCCATTCAGCACCCCCCGCATAATCGAAAGAATCCGGCAATACTTGCTGGGTAATCAGGTCTTTAAAAAACAATTTGAATAGGTTCCGGCCGGTGTAATCCACCCCGAACGCCACCGTTTTGTTGTCGGGACTCACTGTTAGGCCGCCTAACTGACAATAGGCATGACCTTTGGCGAGTTCGTTTACATCGATCATGATTTCCTCTGCCGCTTCCAGCGTTCCTTTTTTACGGCTGTAAATCGGGTATTCTTTTCCTTTTTCGAAGCGGCTGATATACCAGTAGCCGTTTTTGAAATACGGCACACTGCTGTCGTCTTCTTTGATACGGGCTTTCAATTCCTCAAATAATTTGGCCTGTAGCCCTGCGACAGGCGCCAGTACCGAATCGGCGTACCGGTTTTCGGCTTCGAGGTAGGTGGTTACGGCCGGATTTTCCCGCTCATTGAGCCAGTAATATTCGTCTATGCGTTTGTCGCCGGAAGTGGACACGAGTTCTTTGGGTTTCTTTTCCGGGTGTGGGCCGCTGAATTGTTCGGGATGGAAAACGGATGGTTGCAAAATAGAAGTTGTAGTTTCGTTAGTATTCGACTGTTGACAGGCATTCAATAAAGTGAAGGCCAAAACGGTTAGGGCGATGAATTGTTTCATGTTTGTTAAGTTTGGAGCAAATGTAATTTGAATGCATTGATACATGGTGCGGTTTGTACCTTGGCCTCATAAATTTTGATCAAATGCGCCTTTTGTTCTTCACTTTTTTGTTGTCTCACACACTTTCTGGACAGACTTATCAATCGTTTTACACCGGCGACACGACCGATGTTACCACTGCCACGCAGGGTGGGGTGGTGCTGATGGGTGGCGCAACAGAGGACGACAATGCCATGCGCTGGTTTTTGGAGCAGAGTGGCGGCGGCGATGTGGTAGTTATTCGAGCCAGTGGCTCTGACGGCTACAATGATTACTTTTTTAGCGAGTTAGGTGTGGCGGTCAACTCTGTGGAGACCATTGTAACTTCCAACCTTATTGCTGCGCAACAACCTTATGTCGCGCAGCAAATCCGCAATGCCGAAGCCTTGTGGATTGCCGGAGGCGACCAGGGCAAATACGTGCAGTTCTGGAAAAATGAATCGGTAGAAGATGCGATTAAGTACCTGATTCATACTAAGAAAGCAGTAGTGGGCGGCACCAGCGCCGGAATGGCTATTTTAAGTGATGCTTATTTTTCTGCCCTGAACGGCAGCATCACTTCCGCAGAAGCATTGGCAAATCCATACCATTCCAAAATGACGATCGGCTACAACGATTTTATAGATCATCCTGATTTACAATACGTTATAACTGACACCCATTATGACGACCCCGACCGCCGGGGCAGGCATATGGCATTTATGGCACGATTGACACAAGACCGCGGCGTCAGGGCGCTGGGCATCGCCTGTGAGGAATACACAGCCGTTTGTGTGGATTCCGCCGGGCGCGCGCGCGTTTATGGCGGATATCCGCAGGATCAGGACTACGCCTACTTTTTACAGGTCGATTGCAGCCCGGATTTTTTACCGGAAATATGCGCCCCCAACCAAGCCCTGCATTGGGTGCGTGGAGAGCAGGCGGTACGGGTTTTTAAAGCGGAAGGCCGATCCAACGGGCAGGTGACATTTAATTTGCGCGACTGGCAAACCAACTCCGGCGGCGGTGTCTGGCAGCAATGGTGGGTAGAAAACGGCGTGCTGCAAACGGGGCCTTCCGGTTCGCCGGATTGTTTGAGCGCAACCGATCATCCGGGGAATGATCCGGCTGTTTTTCGTATTTCACCAAATCCAGCCCGGGTTTTATTACAAATGGAACTGAAGGAGAATCTTTTGCCGGCGCAGGTAGAAGTCCTTGATTTGCAGGGAAAATGCTTTTTTACGCAAAAAGTCACTACAACTGATTCTTCCATTCAGGTCAACGACTGGCCCTCTGGGATGTATTTTTTCCGGGTTAAAAGCAGCGGCATGTCCTATTGCCGGCGGGTGGTGATTGAATAATGGATATTTGGAGGACCATGCTGATTTTAAGGGATGAGGAATGAGGGATGAGGAATGGCCGAGCATGATGTCGGACATAACGCTCGGCCATTCCTCATCCCTCATTCCTCATCCCTTAAAATCTGTGTTCTATTTCCGTGATCCATTGCGAGACTTAAAAGACCAAGTGATCCACACCTTTACAGCGACCGTCTCATCGGGCAGCCGGCCAACAGAAGCGGCGCGGTATACCTGTGCTTCCCCACTTTCCAGGGCCAGTTCTATGGCCTTCGCCAGTTCAGCGCCTTCCGTGCAGGTAAAAAGCAGTGTTTGATCCGCTTTTTTCAAAAATTCTGCTTCAATATGCGTCACCAGCATGGAAACCGGCTGCTTATCCTGCAAATGCGCCAATGCCAGAATACCGGTGGAAAGTTCTGCAGCGGCGCACTGTGCAGCAAAATAAGTGGACCGAAAAGGATTTTGGGAACGCCACCCATAAGGAAGTGAAACGGTCGCCTGCTCCGTATCGCAATGCCGGACGCCAATGCCCATAAACCAGGCCGAAGGAAGTTTTTGAAACAGGAACAGTCGCATCTTCCAGGAAGTATTCACCAATCGTAAAAACACTGATAACTTCATCGCTGAAACTTTTTGGGCAAATGTATAGTTTACTAAATCGTTAATATTGGTGAATGCCAAAATTAATATGCTAAACCGGCTTATTTTTCCGGCATAATTTCTATTATTTCAAAGCATACGGTAAATCATTCGTTCACTATTCAATTTTTAAGACATGGAATGGAGAAGACTCAATGGCCAGCGTATAGCGCAACCATTGCTGAATGCGGTAGAGGAAACCTTGCGGCGGGAAAAGGCAGATGGGTACAACATGAAAGTTTGTATCGGAACTGATTCTCAAGTAATAGGAACAGAGGTGCATTTTGCCACTGTTATTGTGTTTTTGCGCGAAAAGCGCGGAGGTTTTATGTTTATTTCTAATGACAAAAGTGTACGGAAAATGACCCTGCGCGAACGAATGATTCTGGAAGTAGGCCGCTCCGTTGAAGTAGCTTATTCGCTTTGTCATCTGCTCGACGAACACGATGTCGCCCTCGAAGTACATGCCGATATCAATACCGATCCTGCGTTTGAAAGCAATACGGCCCTGAAAGAAGCAATGGGTTATATCCTGAGCATGGGTTTTGTATTCAAAGCCAAGCCAGACGCATTCGCTTCCTCCTGCTGCGCCGATAAAGTGATCTGATTTGCCTTTTTTTCTTCGCTTTTAGCCCCTTTGCCGGACTTAGCCAAACTTTCATCGAATAACAGATGCAGGTAGCCTTCCTTTTTTAGGAACTTCGCGGCGAATTTCATTTTCATCATTAAAAAATAACGGGTTTATGCAGCGACTTATCACGCTCTTGCTCCTTTGCTGCCTCTCAGCAGGAACAACTTTCAGCCAGAATATCAAGTTCGTCGAATACGATTTGGACAATGGTTTGAAAGTACTTTTACACGAAGATCATTCTACGCCCATTGTCGCCGTTTCGGTGATGTACCATGTGGGTTCCAAGAATGAAAAACCCAACCGCAGCGGCTTTGCCCACTTTTTTGAGCACCTGCTTTTTGAAGGTTCGGCCAACATCAAACGCGGCGAATTTGACGATTACATCAACAATGCAGGCGGAACGAACAACGCCAATACCTGGTATGACCGCACCTACTACTACGAAGTATTGCCGAGCAACCAACTGGCGCTCGGACTTTGGCTGGAAAGCGAACGTATGCTCCAGGCAAAAGTAGAGCAGATTGGTATTGAAACACAACGCCAGGTCGTGAAAGAAGAACGCCGCCAACGGGTTGATAATCAGCCTTACGGCGCATTGTTGGAAGAAACGATGAAGCGCGTTTTCAAGGTGCATCCGTACAAAAGTTCCGTCATCGGTTCCATGGATGATCTCGATGCGGCACAGGAAGTAGATTACAAACAGTTTTACAAGGATTTCTACCGCCCGGACAATGCAATTCTCTCCATTGCAGGCGATATCAACATCGAGCAGGCGAAAGAAATGATCAACGTTTATTTCAAAGATATTCCACGTGGTACGGGCGTCATTCAGCGCACTTTCCCGCAGGAACCTCCGATGAAAGGCGTTACCCGCGACACCATATATGACAATGTACAATTACCTGCAGTCATTTTCGGGTACCACATTCCGGCACAAGGAACTCCCGATTTTTACGCCGTACAAATGCTCAGTACCCTGCTCAGCCAGGGAGAAAGCAGCCGTATGAACAAAGTGATTGTCGATGAACAACAAAAAGCCGTTGCCGCAGGCTCCTTCCCGCTCCAACTGGAAGATCCGGGCGCTAACCTGGCTTATGCCATCGCCAACATGGGTGTGAATCCTGCGGAATTGGAAAAATCTATGGATGCCGTGATTGAAGATGTTCAGAAGAACCTGATCTCGGAAAAAGAATTCCAGAAACTGCAGAATCAGATTGAAAACGACTTTGTCAGCGCCAATGACAACGTAGCCGGTATTGCAGAAAGCCTGGCCAACTACGAAATGTATTTCGGCGACGCCAACCTGATCAATACTGAACTGGAACGTTTCCGCAAAGTGACCCGCGAAGACCTCCGTACCGCTGCAAACAAGTACTTTAACAAAAATGCCCGCGTGATCCTGTATTGGATGCCCAAGGTAGCACCGTAATTTCCTTTTTTTACCACATCACAAAGCGTTAGACACACAGATAACATGTGTTCTATGTGAAAAAACTATTGTGTATTATGTGGTAAATATTCTCCTTTCTGTTGAAGTTTATTTCACAACTTATTGAAATTCAAATAAATGAAAAAAGCGCATTTTTTTACGCTGTTTGCTGCACTGCTTCTTTTTGCCTGCACGCCTAAAAGCAGCGACAAAATGAGCGGCACACCAGCTGCCAAATCAACAACTGCGCCTGCGATGTCGGGCGATATAAGGGCAGCGGCGCCCCTGGCCGGTCCTGCACCAAAAATCCAGATCGGTAAAGCCGAAACTTTTAAACTGGAAAATGGCCTTACCGTTATTGTCATGGAGAACCACAAACTTCCGAAGGTATCCTTCCAGGTTTTTGTGGATTACGATCCCACACTTGAAAAAGATGCCGCAGGTTATGTGGATATGATGGGCGATATGCTTTCCAAAGGCACTGCAAAACGCAGTAAGTCGCAAATCGACGAGGAAATCGACTTTTTGGGCGCTTATATCTCCTCCAGCGCCAATGGCGTGTCGGGCGGCTGCCTCAGCAAACACTCCGACAAATTGCTGGAAATCATGTCCGATGTGTTACTCAACCCGACTTTTCCGCAGGAAGAATGGGATAAAGTAAAACGCCGCGTGGAAAGCGGACTTGCACAGGAAAAAAATGACGCCAATGCCATTGCAGGCAAGGTAGCCTCTATCCTGCGTTATGGCAAAGACCACCCTTATGGCGAGCAGATGACGGAAGCCACGCTGGCTAAAATCAGTGTGGATCAGTTCAAAAGCCACTATGAGAAATACCTCAAACCGAACATCGCTTATTTCGTAGTAGTGGGCGACATCACAAAAGCGCAGGCTGAAAAATATGCCCGCCAATATTTCGGCGCCTGGAAAAAAGGAGATGTATCCAAACATACCTATCCTACGCCGGCACAACCGGAAAAAGCACAGGTTGATTTTGTACACAAACCCGGTGCTGTCCAGTCGGTTATCAATATCACTTATCCGGTGGAATTGCGCCCCGGCACCCCCGACGTTATTCGTAGCCGGGTAATGAATGCGATCCTGGGCGGTTATTTCAACAGCCGGGTGAATGCCAACCTGCGCGAAGGGCACGGGTGGACGTACGGCGCGCGCACTTCCCTGAATGCGGATAAATTGATCGGCTCCTTTACGGCCAGCGCTTCTGTTCGCAATGCAGTATCGGATAGTTCTATTATCGAGTTCTTGAAGGAAATGAACCGTATGCGCACCGAACTCGTACCTGTGAGTGAATTGCAGGTGGTGAAAAATGTGATCACCGGCCAATTTTCCCAAAGCCTGGAAGAACCGGGTACCGTAGCCAATTTTGCACTTTCCACCGCACGTTACGGCTTACCTGCCGATTACTATGAAAAGTACCTGGAAGTGTTGCAAAGTGTAACGCCTCAAGAGGTATTGACAATGGCACAGAAGTACATCAAACCCGGACAGGCTCATATCCTTGTCGTAGGTAACAAAGATGATGTGGCTGATCGCCTGAAGCAGTTTTCCCCCGAAGGAAAAATCAACTTCTTCGATGCACAGGGAAATCCGGTGAAAACGAACAATACCGGGATTCCGGATGGTATGACTGCTGAAAAAGTGGTGGAAGACTATATCAATGCCATCGGAGGCGCCGCCAAAATTGCCATGCTCAAAGACGTTCAGACAACAGCCTCCATGCAAGTAAGCGTTCAGTCGCTGAATGTTGTTACCTGGCAGAAAGGCGGCAATAAAGTTGCCATGGAAATGGGTATGAACGGTCAGATATTCTCCAAACGCGTATACGATGGCACTACCGCATCCGAATCAGGTATGGGTAACGTCCGCACGCTGGAAGGCGAAGAACTGGCCGACCTGAAAGAACAGGCTGCTTTTTGTAAAGAAGCCAATTATGCCACAGGTGGTTACAAACTTGCTTTGAAAGGCGTCGAGGAAGTAAATGGCAGCAATGCTTATGTTGTGGAAGTGGAACGACCCGACGGTAAAAAAACGACGGAGTACTACGACATGAAAAGCAGCCTGAAAGTACGCGAAGTTAGTGCAACGACTGGTCAGGACGGATCGCCGGCTACCATGACCATCGATTTTGCGGACTATAAGGAATCCAATGGTGTGAAATTTCCTAACACTATGGATATCAATGGTTTGATGCCTATTCCAATTAAGTCTACGGTCAGTGAAATCAAGGTAAATACAGGTATCGACGACAAAGTTTTCAACCTGAAATAAAAGAAGCATTCCATTGCTTCCACAAAACGAGTATTTTTGCGCGCCCTGTTGCTATTCCGGCAGCAGGGCGCATTTTTTACACACACCTAATTTTGAAAGAAATGTTACAATTCGTTTTTCTACAGGCACAACCCGGCGGTAATCCATTGCTGAGTATGTTGTTTCCATTCCTGATACTGATTGTTTTTTATTTTTTCCTGATCCGTCCGCAAATGAAGCGGCAGAAAGACCAGCAAAAATTTGTGGAAAGCCTCAAAGAGGGCATGGAAGTAGTCACCAGTGCAGGCCTGATCGGTCGCATTACAAAAATTGACGGACCGGTTGTTCGCCTCATGGTGGATGAAAAAACTTTCATCCGTGTTGTCAAAACTTCTATCCAAGGCGAATTCAAAAGCGCATGATAACTGCTTTGGTGTTTGGTGTTTGGTGTTTGGTGTTTGGGGCGCTTCGCCTTTGGCCGTGTTTGGGGTTTAGGTTTTGGTGTTTCGGACACTTGTCCATGCTACTAACTATTGCCAAAAGCGGAGCGCCCCAAACACCAAACACCAAACCCCAAACACGGCCAAAGGCGAAGCGCCCCAAACACCAAACACCAAACACCAAACACGTTTTTGCGCTTTGCTTTCTCGTGTTGTTGTGCGTACAAATGTCGGCACAAAGTCCATGGACACGCGGAAAAGCAGGTTTTTATGCCCAGGCGGCCTGGCAGACGATTCCGACCTACCAATACATTTACGATAAAGATGCGATGGATGGGAAACGGGCTTTGGAAAGGGAAATCGCGGAGAACGCATTTCAACTGTACGGAGAATACGGTATTTCACATAAAACAACCGTATGGACGGCTATTCCCTACCGTTTCGTACGCTCCGGTGGGGTAGTCGGCAATGCACATACACAACTGCAGTCAGGCGCCTTGCGCGGCTTCGGGAATGTTTCGGTTGCGGTCCGGCAAAATTTTATAGATGGAAATTTGGCCTTCAGTGGTCAGATCAGGATTGATCTCCCCAGGAATAAAGAAAGTCAGATCACCGGGCTGAGTACCGGTTACGACGCCCTGACCCTGTTTTCCACGCTTAGCATAGGGCAGGGTTACGGAAAAATCTACTGGTATGCCTATGCCGGTTGGGGCGGTCGCGGAATCATAAGCAATCATTTTATACATGCCGGTTCGGAAGCCGGCGTGAAATGGCGTAAACACTGGTTCATTCTGTTCAGCGATTATTTGCAGAACATCGGATCGGAAACCTATTTTGTCTCGCCGGCCAACATTAAAACGGGGCTTTTTCTGCCAGACCAGAGTTATTGGGCTTTCGGCGGGAAAGGAATTTTTGCATTCAGTCGCTTTTTCGGCGGCATGCTCACCGCTGCCGGCGCCTTCAACGGCGACCTCGTACCCAGCCAACCCGCGTATTCCGCAGGTCTGTATTTCAAATGGGATTAAGTACCGCCGAACCTTGTTCGGCGTTGGTTGAGGTTAAATTCAAAAATGCCCACTAGTATGGGTTTTAGCGAAAAAATCGGGACACTGGTCGGGAAATGACAACCGCATCAGGCGCCGCTTATGCATTTTTGCCCCGTTCTCACTACTCACCACTCACCACTCACGATTCACCACTCACAATGAGAAGCAACCACGAAATTGACTACAAAATCCACGGCGAAGAGATGCAATGCGTCGAAATTGAACTTGATCCGCAAGAAACGGTCATCGCCGAGTCGGGCAGTTTTATGTTTATGGACGAAGGCATCGAAATGGCCACCGTTTTTGGTGACGGCAGCGGTCGGGCGGAAGGGTTTTTCGGAAAACTCATGACGGCGGGTAAACGCCTGCTGACAGGTGAAAGCCTGTTTATGACGACTTTCACCAACCATGTGCACGGAAAACAAAAGGTGACTTTTGCAGCGCCTTATGCCGGTAAAATTGTGCCCTTGGATTTGATGCATTATAACGGTAAAATTATTTGCCAAAAAGACGCATTCCTCTGCGCCGCCAAAGGTGTACAGGTGGGCATCGAATTCCAGCGCAAACTGGGCACAGGCCTGTTTGGCGGCGAAGGTTTTATCATGCAAAAATTGGAAGGCGACGGCATGGCATTCGTACATGCGGGCGGTTATATCCTCGAACGCGAATTGCAGGTCGGTGAAACCCTGCGGGTCGATACCGGCTGTATTGTTGCATTTACCAGCAGGGTAGACTATGATATTCAGTTCGTAAAAGGGGTGCGCAATATGGTTTTCGGCGGCGAAGGTTTGTTTTTCGCCGTGCTGCGTGGCCCGGGAAAGGTATGGTTGCAATCACTGCCGGTCAGCCGTTTGGCGGCCAAGATCATTTCCTACGGCACGTACAACCGCAAAGAAGAAGGAAGTATCCTCGGCGGTCTGGGTAATATGCTGGACGGGAATTAAATCATTATGACAAATTGGAATGTTGCTCTACTTTTGCGGCCCCTTGGGAAACTTTTATCCCGTTTTTATCATTCCCTTGTGGCAACAACTAACGCAACATAGACATGGACTTTGTTTCAGAACTCCGCTGGCGCGGACTTATTCACGATGTAACACCGGGTATCGAAGAGCACATGCAAAAAGGCCCGATACGCGCTTATATCGGTTTCGACCCTACGGCTTCTTCGCTGACGATTGGAAATTATGTCCAGATCATGCTGCTGACCTTCCTGCAACGCGCGGGACACCAACCTGTTGTGCTTATGGGCGGCGCTACCGGGCGCATTGGCGACCCGAGTGGAAAAGACAAGGAACGTGAACTGAAAAGTTACGATGAACTGGATGGCAATATTGCCCGCCAGATGTTGCAGATGAAGCAATTTCTGAACTTCGATCCCGCGTTATCCAACCATGCCCTGCTGCTCAATAACTACGACTTTTACAAAGACATGAACGTACTCGATTTCCTGCGGGACGTTGGTAAGTACCTGACTGTCAATTACATGATGTCGAAGGAAAGTGTGAAACGCCGCATAGAAGGAGAAACAGGCATTTCCTTTACCGAATTCAGTTACCAGTTGCTGCAAGGCTACGATTTTGTTTTATTGAATCGCGAGCACAAGATCAGCGTACAGATGGGCGGCTCGGATCAATACGGCAACATCACTGCCGGGGTAGAACTGGCCCGCAAGATCGACGAAGCCAAAGTATTTGCACTGACCACGCCGCTGCTGACCAAAGCGGACGGTACCAAATTTGGCAAAAGCGAAGGCGGCAATATCTGGCTGGACCCGGCTATGACCAGCCCTTACAAATTTTACCAGTTCTGGTTGAACGCGGATGACCGCGATCTACCCAAATACCTGCGTTACTTCTCCCTGCGCGGAAAGGAAGAAATAGAAGCATTGGAAAGTACCGAAACACCACAGGCCATCAAGCGCGTTTTTGCGGAAGAAATGACCAGACGGGTGCATGGAGATGCCACTTTTGAAGCGGTATTGGCGGTTTCGGCGTTGCTGTTTGATCCGAAAGCCGATGCGGAGACGCTGCGCAGCCTCGATGCCAACATGCTGGCGCAGGTAGTGGAAGAAATACCTTCACCTAAAATATCGGCTTCGTTGTTGCTGGAACCTCAAAATCTGCTGGACTTTTTAAGCGATCAAACAGGCATTTTATCGAGCCGTACGGAAGCAAAAAAAGCCATTCAGAACAACGCAATTTCTGTCAATAAGGTCAAAATAACCGATTTGAATACCACAGTAAGCGATACAGACTTGCTGCATGGACGATTCATTATGGTGGAAAATGGTAAGAAAAACAAGTTTTTGGTGGAAATCACTTAAACAAATCCGCCAACCGCAACTCAAACCCCGGCAGCACCTCGCCACCTGATAAAGTGTCGTCAAAAGAAACGGTCTGTATATCGCCATTCTCTGTGTACACAAATGTCTTGCGGCCCTGTGGATCGACGAGCCAGCCCAGGCGGCAGCCGACGGCGATATATTCCTCCATTTTCTCCTTCAAATAAGCCAGGCTTTGATCTTCCGACCGAAGTTCCAGTACAAAGTCTGGCGCAATGGGTGCAAAGCGTTTGCGTTCAGCCTGGGTCAATGCTTCCCAGCGGTCTTTGCGTATCCAGGCTAAATCGGGTGAACGTTCAGCGCCGTTGGGTAGTTTAAAACCGGTGGAAGAGTCGAAACCTTCTCCCAATTGATATTTTCGATTCCAAATAGCCAACTCCGCTACAATTTCAAAGTTCTTATTGCCAGTTTCAGATGTTGTGGGGGCCATAATGAAGATGTTTTTCTGTGCATCGCGCTCGATGCGCAACTCGGGATTAAGTTGACAGAACTCAAAAAATGTTTCATCATTCATGACGCTGTTGGGTAGCCTGAAAGAAATGCCCGGAAATGTTTGTTCATCTTGCTCAGGAGTAACATGCAGTGCTGCTGTCATAAGAAATGATTTTGAAACAAAAATAACGGAATTTCACAAATATCTGCACCTGAAAAACAGCATCACCGTTTTTCACCCCAATAACTGATAACGAATAACCGATAACTATATGGCCTGAATCAAATCATACTGTGTCACAATATGCAAGCCGCCGGAACGGTCGGTCGCAATAACGGCAGGAATATCCTTGCTGATAAAGCGGTTTAGGTGACTGATCGGCATGTTGTCTTTCACCACCGGAAATGCTTCGCCCATGACCGCTTTGAGTGGCTTTTCCGCATTTTGCAGCGGGTTTTCCAGCAGAATATGCAGCACCTGTGTTTCGGTGATGGAGCCGACTACTTTGTCGCCGTCCTGTACGGGCAGTTGACTGATGTCGTGCGATTTCATCAGGTTGAATGCGCTGCGCACCGTGTCATCCACCTGTGCGGCCAGGAAACGGCGGTCTTTTTTGCGGGCGATCAGGTCGCTTACTTTCATTTCTTCTTCCAGGAACCCGCGTTCACGCATCCAGTCGTCGTTGTAGATTTTGCCGACATAACGGCTGCCGTGGTCATGGAAAATGAGCACTACCACGTCATTTTTCTTCAGGCGGCCGCGCAGTTGCCACAGTGCGCCCATAGCGCTGCCTGCGGAATAACCCAGTAGAATTCCTTCTTCGCGGGCGAGCCGACGCGCCCATAGCGCCGCATCTTTATCACTTACTTTTTCAAATAAATCAATGAGTCCGAAATCGACGTTGGCGGGAAGAATATCTTCCCCGATGCCTTCTGTGATGTAAGGGTAAATCTCTTTGGGGTCAAAAACGCCCGTTTCATGGTATTTTTTGAACACAGAACCGTACGTGTCGGCGCCCCATACCTGAATATTCGGATTTTTTTCTTTCAGGAATTTGGCCACGCCGCTGACCGTTCCGCCAGTACCCACACCTACTACGAGGTGCGTGATTTTGCCATCAGTTTGTTCCCATATTTCGGGGCCGGTACTTTCGTAATGCGCCTGGCGATTGGAGAGATTGTCGTATTGATTGCACCAAAACGAATTCGGAATTTCGGTGCTGAGTCGACGCGCTACGGAATAGTAGGAGCGTGGGTCGTTGGGCTCTACGTTGGTTGGGCAAACAATCACTTCTGCGCCAACAGCCTTTAATAAATCGACTTTTTCCTTGCTCTGTTTATCCGTTGTGGTAAAAATGCAGCGATATCCGCGTACACAGCCCACTAAAGCGAGTCCCATACCCGTGTTGCCGGAGGTGCATTCGATGATCGTACCGCCCGGTTTGAGATCTCCCCGCGCCTCGGCGTCATCGATCATTTTGACCGCCATACGGTCTTTGGTGCTGTGTCCCGGATTGAATGTTTCCACTTTGGAAAGCACCAAAGCAGGTATATCGGCCGCGACATTGTTCAGTTTTACAAGCGGGGTGTTGCCTATGGTTTCGAGGATATTTTTCTTATAATTCATTCGTTGACTATATTTTTTGCCAGGACAAAATTCAAAAAGTGTTTCAGTTGGATTTGGAGCGCGCAAAATTAGCGCTTTTATACCCCGTTGAAAACGATTTTGTTGATTTTACAAAAAAGGAATACGGGGTTAGGATAAAAAGAACACGGATTGAATGGATGAGACACGGATTTAAGCGTACAAAAAACTTAAAAATCCGTGTCTCATCCATTCAATCCGTGTTCCTTTTATCCTATTCTAAATCCGGAAACGCAGTATTGTTATTCTTCCACCGGCGCAGGGATGGTCGCCAGACTCACGATATTATCATTGGGTTCATCGCTTTCAATGAGTCCGTCGCGCAAACGCACCACGCGGTGGGCATGCAGCGCAATGTCATGTTCGTGCGTAACCAGGATGACCGTGTTGCCTGCTTTATGGATTTGTTCAAACAAGCCCATGATTTCATAGGATGTTTTACTGTCCAGGTTACCGGTCGGTTCGTCGGCCAGAATAATAGCCGGATCGTTCACCAAAGCACGTGCCACGGCGACGCGTTGGCGCTGACCGCCGGAAAGTTCGTTGGGTTTGTGGTTCACACGGTCGCCGAGGCCGACCGATTCCAGCACTTTGCGGGCCTTGGCAAGTCGTTCTTCCCTGCCGATACCTGCATATACCAGCGGCAGCGCTACGTTTTCCAGCGCCGACAACCGGGGCATCAGGTTGAATGTCTGGAATACAAATCCGATTTCCTTGTTTCGCACTTCTGCCAGTTCGCCGTCGTCCATGGTGCTGACTTCCGTGCCGTTGAGCCAGTATTCGCCGCTGGTAGGGGAGTCCAGGCAGCCAAGCAGGTTCATGAGCGTGGACTTGCCACTACCTGAAGGCCCCATGAGTGCGACGTATTCATTTTTGGCGATATCCAGAGATACGGTTTTGAGCGCCTCGACGATTTCGGCGCCCATAATATATGTCTTGTTGAGATTTTTGATTGAAATCAGCATTTTTCAGTACGATGTATATGAAAAGGATGTGTATGCAGGATATCAGGTTCGTTTTTTTCTTAAAAACAATCCCGTTACTACGGCAAATAAACCGACGAGCAAACCGGTAAATTTGCCAATCAGGTAGGGAAACCAGCGATCTGCAATGAAGTAGAGCAAAATGGCAACAACCCCGAAAATAATGATCCAGTAAAGTGGTTTTCGCATGTTTAATCAATCATTTTAGGTACCATAAAAAACTGCCCGTTTTGCTCCGGGGCGTTTTGCAGCGCTTCTGATGTAGTGAGTTGTCGGCCCACTTCGTCCGCTCTCAGTACATTTACGGCATCATTGAGGTATACCAGTGGTTCTACATGCTCCGTATCTAAAGCGCGCAGGGTGTCTACCATATCCAGAATGCGCTGAAGATCGCCTGTAAGTTTTTCACGTTCGGCATCTCCGAGTTGCAAACGGGATAGTTTTTCAAGGCGTGAAATAAGCGCTGCATCGATTTGCATAAAAAAAGGTTAGAAGTTTGTGACAATATGACCGTTCAACGTGGCCTGTCACTCGTTGAACGAAATTTAATTTATCGGATGTTGATAAAAAATGTGCGGGAAGGGCAATACCCAACGGCCAACAATTTACCTTCGCTGCGCACAAAAGTACAGCAATGAATCAAAGCTTACCATCCGATAAATCAATTATCAAACATGTTGCCATCGCCGGGAATATCGGGGCGGGCAAAACGACCCTCTGTGAAATCCTGGCCCGCCACTTTGGGTGGGATGTTCACTACGAGGACACTGAAAGCAATCCTTACCTGTCCGATTTTTATATGGACATGAAACGCTGGTCTTTCAACTTACAGGTTTTTTTCCTTTCCAGCCGCTATCAGCAGGTTTTGCGCATCCTGAATGGCAATCGCACGGTCATACAGGATCGTACGATTTATGAAGATGCATTCATTTTTGCCCCGAATCTGGCAGATATGGGACTGATGGAGCGCCGGGATTTTGAAAACTACCTGACGCTTTTTCAGTCTATCGTTTCGCAGGTAAAAGCGCCGGATCTGCTGATTTACCTGAAAGCGAGTATCCCAACGCTGGTAGAACACATTCAAATGCGCGGGCGCGACTACGAAGGAAGTATCAGCATCGACTACCTCAAACGCCTCAACGAGCGCTACGACAACTGGATCGGCAACTACCGGGAAGGTAAATTGCTGGTGATCAATGTCGATCAACTGGATTTTTCCAGCAATAAAGAGGACTCCGGGAAGGTGCTGGAAATGGTACAGGCTGAATTACACGGATTATTCTAAATATGCCAGGCCAATGGATATCGAACAGTTTCGCGACTACTGTTTAGCCAAAAAAGGGGTCATCGAAGACTTTCCGTTCGGTGAAATGACGCTTTGCATGAAAGTGGTGGGCAAAATATTTGCCATCACAGGCCTCGATGGCGCACAGTTTACCGTAAACCTGAAATGCGATCCCGATTATGCACTGGAATTGCGCGAACAATATCCGGAAGTACAGCCCGGTTTCCACATGAATAAAAAGCACTGGAATACGGTCGATTTTGAAGGCTCGCTCGAAGAACGGCTGCTTCGCCATCTTATCGATCACAGCTATGAGCAGGTGGTCAAGTCGCTGAAAAAGGCGGAAAAAGAAGCGCTGGAAGGTTGATGAGGGTTTATAAGGGTTGATAAGGTTGATATACAGCCACTCGAAAAGGGGACTTTCCTGCTTCATTCGAGTGGCTGTATATCAACCTTATCAACCCTTATAAACCTTCATCAACCTTTAATGAACGAGCAAACTCAAAATCCCCGACGCCACCAGCGTCAGCCCCGTGATAATGCCTGCATTGTGCTCCCAGGCATGCCAATTGAGCCGGTGCAAGCCGCGTAATGCCAGCCAAACCCAAACCACCATTCCCGTAACAGTCGTGATGCCATAAGTGAGGGCCAGCAAAGCCACAAACCACCAGCCGTACTGGCCTGCTGCCAGAAAATAGCCTTCAATTTCCAGACAGGGTGAAAAAAACATGGCCACAGCCAGCGATACTATGACGCCCCAACGCGTGGATTGACGATGCAAATGAAAATGGTGGTGGTAATAATGTGCCCAGATATAGTATCCTCCAAGTCCGATCAGCGCGACCGGAGCGATCCATTCTGTGAAATGTTCAGCCTGGCCGGCCAGTGCTCCTCCCAATGCAGCAAATATTCCGCCCACCAGGACCGTGCTCAGCACATGCATCAAACCTGCTAAAAAGGTAACCCACAATACCTTATAGTTGCTCCAGCTATCCTGCCGGCCTATAGCCAGCACCGGCAGCCAGTGACTGGGTATCAGGGCATGAAATAAACTGAGCAGTGCACTCCCAACAAGTAAGGTCTCCATGTTTTGTTATCAGTTATCTGTTATCAGTTATCGGGGTTTCAGGCAGAAATTATGAGAGTATGCATCGTCCATTTCCCTATGCCGAAACTGATAACTGATAACTGATAACAAAAAAGGTTCATACGATTTTTTCCACTTCATAAATCGAATTGATCTTGCCTGAAAAGAGGCAGTAAAAACGCGGGTTATCGCGGAGCATAGAAATTTCAGTCGGACGACCATCATCTATATAACTGGATTTCAGTTTTGATTTTATGGTAAAATAGGAAAAAAAGTATTCAAATTGAACCGATTCGGAAAAATACTGCCGCATTTGGGCCAGCATTTTGTTCGCATTGCTGACAGGTCTGCGCGGGCAATCCGTGCAGATACCAGGCGCTTCGGGCCTGCAAGCCGTATCCTCCGGAATCTGACAATCAAACTGCGGCAAGTCTTCATAAGATATTTTATGATGGGTGTACGCTACGGAAGACAACGACAGCAAGCCGCTGAGTCCATAAGGCATGATCGAGCCAAATGGGCCGTCCATCACAGTCAATCCACGGTCGCCAAACTGTTTGGAGGTCACAAATGCAATTTCCGACAATTCATGTGTAAGCGCCAGATTCCCGGCATCAAAAAGTTGATTTATAGCATTGGATGCGGCATACGTGGCATTGATAACAGTAGACGTTATCACTTGTTGTAGGGAAGCATCGGGTAGGGTAGGGTGCTGGTAAAAATCAATGACCCACTGATTCGCTTCTGCCTTTGCAGTATCGAGCCGAACATTTTTAAAAACGGTAATTCCAGGTTCGTTTTCCACTTTTTCGCGGTAAAAATGCCCGAGCAAGACCGGATCAAATGAATATTCCTCTGTCAGATAAAGCGCTTCTAAACGATTGAAATTAAACAGGTTATGCTCCTGAATACGTTTAAATGGAATATTCAGCCTGCTACAGAAACGCTCGAATTGCAGTGGATCGGTAAAGGAGCCAAACCTGTCAATGGCATAATATTTTTCAAAGGAGGCATGTACAAAACGGCGATGCTCAGATGTGAACCGTTCTTTATGCTCGTCGCTCAATGCAGCAGTGGCAATGCTGCGCGGATAATGGTACCCGCTGTGCAACCTGGCCTGGTTGACTAAGGAGGCTTTTCGAAACAAATGCGCTTCTTTCTCTAAAAGCGCTACTTTTGCACCTCTTTTGGCTAAATATAATGCGGCGTAACAGCCGAAGATACCGCCGCCAATAATTACAAAATCAAAATGTTGAGTATTCATTCGCGCTGCAAAGTAAGCTCTATGACAATTCCGCCGAATTGTCTTTTTAAAAGGTCACTTTGGCTCGAAGCTTGTAATATCCCACGTGGCCCCCGTTTTCGGTTAATCTGTATCCTTAGAAGCATGAAACTTTATTTACATTATTTCGCCATCGTTGCACTGTTCTTTGTCGTTTGTCCACTTTTTGCGCAACAAATATCCACTTTTCCAACGGCAGGATTTCAACTTAAAAAATACAAATTTGATGAAATGCCCGTTGTCGGCACACACAACGGATTGATTGTCAAAGAAGGAGGCGTTTCAGGTATTGTCTACCAGAACGGTGTATTTTATCTGATCAGCGACCGCGGTCCGAACGCCGATGTGGGCGCAGGTACGGCCGCCAAAGGTAAGTCGCCCCTGCTATTCCCTTTTCCAAAATATGCCCCAAAAGTATGGCAGGCTACTTTGGAGGGTGATAAATTGCAGGTACTGCGCAATTATTCCATCAAACGCCCGGATAATACAACTGCAAGCGGATTGCCTTTGCCGCCTTCTGCGGGTAATCCGGAAGATATGGCCTGGTCAGACACCTTGGGAACAACCATTCCCTATGACACCTGGGGACTGGATGCGGAAGGGTTGGCACGAACGCCGAATGGCGACTGGTGGATATGCGAAGAGTACGGCACCAGCATCTGGCAACTCGATGCGCAATTCAGGGTAAAAAAACGGTATACACCCTATCCTTCTCAACCGCAGGACGTCGCACTTGACCCGCTATGGGGCAAACGCCGCTCTAACCGCGGCTTTGAAGGCATCACATGTACGCCCAATGGCAAGGTGTATGCATTATTGCAAAGTCCGGCAAATATTCCCGATGAAAAAACCGGCCAGAAATCCCGCCTGCATCGCCTGTTGGAACTTGATCCTGCTACGGGACTCACCCGCACATTTGTCTACGAACACGCAGAACCACAGGGGAATATTCGCAACCAGGACTGGAAAATAGGAGACATTTCAGCGATCAATAACAAGGAGTTTCTGGTGCTGGAACATGCAGAACGCAAAAAGGAATCCGTAAAAAATATCTATAAAATTAGTATTGAATCCGCTACACCATTGTCTGCCGCAATGGAATTCTATACGCCCATAGAAGCATTGATAGATGCTAACACACTGATTTCCAAGGGTATTTATCCAGTGGAGAAAAAATTACTGGCAGACCTCACACAGTTGGGATGGGAGCAGGACCATGATAAGCCGGAAGGACTTACTGTAATGAGCGACTCTACTTTTGCCGTTATCAACGACAATGACTTTGGTATAGACGCGCCGAAGGCCGACGGCAATATTGTCGGCACAGGCAAAACAACCCGGCTTTACGTTTATACGCTTCCCGGCGACAAAAGACTCGGATATAAGGCTCCGGATGCCAGAACTCCCGCCGGTATGATCAGCCGTTCTCCTAAAAGTATCACCACCGGAAGCGCCTTATTGCCAAGTTTGAAATACCACCTGGAAAACAGTATTTCCCGCATGCCTGTTTCCATTTGGCGGCAACTCCGGGTGCGTTAGGATTTTCGGAGCATATTTTGGTAAACGTCCGTATACCGCTTTGCAATCAATGCGTTGGCGTATTGCGACGTTGCCTTTTCCCGTGCCTGTATGCGCAGTACAGATGTATCCGCTTTGTTTAGCACCCAATAGATACCTTCCGCTAATTTCCTGCTGTCACCCTGCGGTGCAATAAAACCTTGCTCCAGATGGCCTACCATTTCCGGGATACCGCCGGTTTGGAACCCTGCAACAGGGGTGCCGCAGGCGAGGGCTTCCATCACGGTGTTCGGCAGGTTGTCCTCTAAAGAAGGGATTACAAACACATCCGCAGAGCCGTAAATCCGAATCAATTCCTGTTGATCCTTAATCATACCCAAAGCATGAACAGGGTAGGGCAGTGTAGATAAAACTTCCGGCTGCGCTTTTCCAATAACGAGTATTTCCAATTGAAAATCAGGATGTTGTGATTTTAGAAAATCCAGCGCTTCCTGTAAAAACCTGAATCCTTTCCGCTCTTCACTGACATTCATCGCTGCAAAAAGAAGTAA
>JALHMA010000003.1 GCA_022844265.1 Saprospiraceae bacterium
GGGCTTGCAGAACTGGCTGCGGCAGTGCCTTGGATTGTGCGTTTTGGGGTTTCCGTTTGCCACACCGCTGTACTGGGTGGGAAGCAGTTCCTCTGCGAGGATGACAAAACGCAAGGAAGGCAGCCGGGAAACTGGCTGCCTTCACTGTGTTATGGCTCATGCGGCTTGCCGCATTTCTTCGGTGATTTCGACCTCCATTGCCTCGGTTTTGAGCAGGAAATTGGCGGCTTTCTCGGCGGCGCTGGCAGCGGTCATCAGTAGGCGGGCGTCGCCGTGCAGGGCGTTTATCCAGGATTGCAGGTAGGCGGCGGTGTTTTCTACCAAGTCCTCGACGACGATGCCGGAATGGGCGGCAAGGAACGAGGCGGACATCTCAGCTACGAGTTCCTCCCGGCTGTACTTTTCAGAGCCAAACGAGTTTTTGATTTCCCGGTTGAGGCGGGAAGAATGACCCGTCCAGTGGCTCAACTCGTGGAAATAAGTGTGGTAATATTTTTCCGGGCTTTCAAACTCGGCGAGGTCGGGCATTAACAGTTTGTCGAACAGGGGCGAATAGGCGGGTTCGCCCTTGGCGACTTCGTGCTGGTTGCTGGAAAGGATGGCTTCACATTCGCCAATCCGGGCGGGGATGGCTTCGGGCTTTTCTTCCCGGAACATTTCAGCCGTAAAACCCTCGATGTCGAGGACGTTGAAAACCCGGTACTCGGAGACGAAAGGCACAACTTTTTCAGCCTCTTTTTTAGTCTCGACCCGCTTGCCGTCGGCGTCAAAAAAGAGCATTTTCCAGAAATAGATGGGAAGGGATTTTGCGCCCTTTTTGACCCGGTGCCCCGCTCCGCTGATTTGGTGGAATGTGGCAAAGCGTGGCACCTCAAAGCCGTCCAACATGAAACGGTTGATGCCCCGGTAAACATGGCCCGTGAAATGGTTGCGGGCTGCGCCCATCACAATTTGGTTCCAGGTGCGACGCCACGGCACGACGCCTTTTTCAAGCTGCGAAATGATGCGGGCAGTCATTTCTTCAAATTTATCCTTTTTCATGGCTTGGTTGATTTTTGACAAAGCAGCCCCCGTCCGCAAGAAGCGGAAAGGCTGGATTGGTTTGAAAATTTGATGTTGGAAATGCCCCCGACCTTTCAGCCGGGGGCGAGGATAGACAAACGACAACTTATTTTCAGGCTGCCTTTCTTTCCTCCTTGGGTGTGAACTCTGTCAGCAGGGCGGTTTGGCGTTCCTTTTCGGCTTCGATTTCTGCTCTCGTCGGCTCCAAGTGGGTGCTGTAATTCTCGGCAAAAAGCGTCTTGGCTTCCATCGTATCGGAGCGGTAGATGTGGAAATGGGTAGCTTCGATGTCCAAAATGAGGCTTCGATGTTTTTCCAGTTCCTTTTTTGGAAGCGGCGTAAAATCGAAGAAAGCCATGTAGTAGGGAGCGCCCTCTTTGTTGGTCTTTTTCTCCAGCTTCACCGTCCAAAGCACCTCGCACAAGCCCCGTTTTTCGTAGAAAAGGTCACGGGCTGCCTCGCTCAGGTTCTGGACGCTGAACCCGTGGAACATGAACACGCCGAGGTGTCCTTCCTCGTTCACAAAGTACACTTCGCACCATTTCTTGACGGGCTGCCCGAAAAGCCCATCCTCCAAGCAGCGAAAGGCAACGGGGATGACCTTGAACGTTTCGCCGGGCTTGGTGACCTGTTGCCTTCCTTCGAGGTTCAGGACGCCTTTTCCGAGGTCAAGGCGGTAGGAGCGGGGATTGCCGGGCATGTAGCGGGTTTCGAGGGTTTCGAGTTTCTTGATGTCTGAAATCGGGAGCAGGTTTTTCATAGTAAAATAAAGTTAAATTGTTTTAAAAAAGCGTGCAGTGTTTGACCGGGATGCTGCACCCCCTGCCCAACCTGTTGCCGCACAGGGAGGGAAAAGCGCCGTTCGCTTTCATCCCGACTGCAGTCGGGACGCAACGGGAAAGGCTATTTCTCAAAGGAATTTCTACCGAAAACTAAGCCTGAACTAACTGCGCAGCAGGGAAAAAAGCTAAAACGGGAGCATCCAGCCTTCCAATTCCTCGGAGACCTGTTCCGCACTTGCCCACGGGGCGGCATGGACGGAATAATGCCCCTTGCCATAAGGCACGACCAAGCGGATGAACCTCATGCCCTCCTCTTTTGCCTTGCCGGGGCAGGCGATTTCTGGGAAGAAATACGGGGGTGGGAGAAAGACCTTGAACTGCCTGAAAATAGGCTCGATGTCAAAAGGGAACTCGATGGAAGGTGGCGGCTCCATCTGCCGCTCGGCGTAGGCTATACGGGCAGCCTCAACGCTTTGTGCGAGGTAAGTTGTGCTTGTCATTTTGTCATTTATTTTGCGATTAACAATACCTAAAGATAAACTGAATGTTTGAATTAAACAACTGATTGTCAAGTGTTTAGATACATTTTTTTATCTTCAAATTATCAAAAAAGACGGCCACTAAAAGCAGGCAAAAACCACCAACCACCGCCCAAAAAAGACCAACCACCCCACCCGGAAGGAGGCACCACACCTACTGGCAGGAACACCAGCACCGGGACGCCCAAACCAGCGGCAAGGGCGCACTCAGACCAAGAACCAGAGCCTCCCGAAACCCAGGAACGGCGGGGAGCAACACCAGCCGGGCAAGCCCCACCCGGAAAGCAGACCCACAGCGGGGCGGGCGAAGCCGCCAAAGCCCGAACCAAGGCAGCAGCACGGGCAGCAAAGGCACGGCTGCCCAAGCCACAGAAGGCAGGGGCAGCGGCACTAAAGAACTGGCAACCGGGAAAGGCAGCCGCCACCAGCGACGGCGCACCTGCACCGCAGGAAGTAAGAACCGAGGAAACCGGAACACCCGCACCACGGAGCGAAGCAACAAAAGCAGCAGCGGCGGCACCAGAACAAGGGGAAGGGCGGCGACTGCCACCCACCCCAAAGGAAGAAAAAGAAGAAAGCGCCAACGATGGGCGGGCTACTGGATGTGGTGTCATTTATTTTGATTAACTTCTACAAGATACAACGATAAAATAACATAAACAACTGAAAATCAAATGATTGCAAAAATATTTTTAAAAATAAACTGACCTAAAAGCAACGCAACCAAGCAAGGCGGAAGCCTACCGAAACGCCGCAAAAGCCCCTTAAATGCCAAAACAAATCAAACTGCAAATACCGCTGAATGCCACGCTGCGGAGCTTCTTCGAACTGCAAATCCAGCTTGATGTGCAGAGCGCCAGCGGAGCATTTGATAATGCGCAAGTGGGCTGAACGGCGCAAATAAAAGCCCCGTGCGTCGGGGCGGGGGCGATAGTGTGGGTAGAGCGGAGTGGAGCCTCATTGAAGGCAATACAGCTATCATTGCCAGAATGGAGTGGAGGCCAAACCATAAAGCTGCGGCAGGAAATTGCGGAACGAAGCTGCGCTCGCCCTACTCAGCGAAGGCGCAAGCGAAGTGGAGCACGATATTGTTGCCAGAATGGAATGGAGGCTGTACTGAAAAGGGAGCGGGCAGAGCGACCGGAAAAATGCCGATTTTCAGTGCGTGGAATGGCGAGGGTTTGCTATCTTTGGAACGTCATTTATTTGATTAACAATGTTATTCAAATCAGGGCTGTTCCTTTGGGGTGGCCCTTTTTTGTTGGCAGATTACGCTACAACTCATAGCACCCTCAGACAAACTGGGCTATGTTCAAGTTTTACTGCAAAAGACAATTTTCCAGAACAATGTGTGCAGATTAAGATAGGAAGCACAGCTTCCACTTTTTAATCTTTATTTAATCAAGCCAATTCGCCATTTCCCGTGGTATTGCGGAGTTTTGGTCTATCATTGTCCACTACTTTCTTATGAATCAACCAACCATACTTATTGTCGAAGACGAGCCCAAGGTCGCTGCCTATACGCGAAAGGGCTTGGAGGAAAACGGCTTTACCGTTGACCATGCAGCCGATGGGGCGGTAGGGGGGCATTTGGCGGAAACCAACACTTACGACCTCGTCCTGTTGGACCTCAACCTTCCCTTCAAAAGTGGCTATGAGATATGCCGCAGCCTGAAAGCCCAAAAACCCAGCGTCCCAGTCATCATGATAACGGCGATGGGCGACATTGATAAGAAAATCAGCGGCTTCGACGCCGGGGCGGACGACTACATCGTGAAGCCTTTCGATTTCCGGGAACTGCTGGCCAGGATTCGGGTATCGTTGAAGCGGAATGCAGCTGTCGAACAGGAAGGCGGCGGCGAAAATATCCTACGATTCGCTGACCTGCAAATGAACCTCAACGAAAAGACCGTGACCCGCCAAGGAATCCCCATTTCGTTGACCATCAGAGAGCTAAACCTGTTGGAGTTCCTGATGCGCCGCAATGGCCGCATCGCCAGCCGCTCAGAAATCAGCGAGCACGTCTGGGAACTTAACTTTGACACAGGCACGAACACGGTTGACGTGTACATCAACTTTTTGCGAAAGAAGATTGACAAAAACTTGAATCCACTCAAAACGGTAGAGTAAGACAATTTAGGTAAAAGATTATGTTTTTGAAAATCTGCAAAAAATAAGAATTTAAACCCTAACTCTGAGGTACTCCCCAATGGTTGGGCCGTTTTTAGGGGATTCTAATTTTTGATATTTAGTTTTCCTCTGTTTAATCCAATAAAATTAATGCTCTCATAAAGTAAAGAGGCATTGATTAATAAGCGGTCAAGTTCTTGTTCAAAAAACTGTGAGGTATAATCATTCCATTTGTTTGGATTTTTCATGAGTTCCTTAAAGCTATTTCCAAGTGTAGTAATGTATTTTTTTTTTGCGAGGGCATCATTAATAAATATAGGAGGATATAAATCGTACATCAACATCCAGTTTTTTGCAATTCTTGTTACACGTCCATTTCCATCCACAAAAGGGTGTATTCTAATTAACTCGTGATGAAAATATGTTGCTCTAATAATAGGGCTTGAAATAGTTTGTATTTTATAAAACAGTTCAGAAACCAATTGAGGAACTATTGTTGGTTCGGGACAGATGTGGTATCCTATCTGAACAAGAGATTGTCTGTATCGGTTGGGATGAATGGCATTAGTTTCGGGGGAAACTAAGCGAAGTAGCTGAAATAATTGCACTTCTTTTTCAAAATTATTTTGTAAAATAATTTCTTCAATAACAAAGTCAAGTGATACTTTTAGATTTCGTAAATACTCCTTGGCTTCTTCTTCGTTTTGAGCTTCCATTTGAGCATTTTTTATACCAACAAGTTCTTTTAGATTGTGCATTCCAGTTAAATAAATGTCTAAAAGGTCATCATCAAGGTGATGTCTGCTATAAATAATTAGTCTGTAAATTGACTTTATGATGTTGTCAATTTCATCTATCTTGTTTTGATTTATTTGAATAATATTTACTGGTAATAATTCCATTTTGTCTGTTTGTATGTCGTTGTTGTGTTGTTCGTTACGCTTGCACCTAAGAGCATGTTTGGTTTGTGGGGGATTTGTGCGACTGTTAAAAGTGAGTGCTTTGTGGAATGGTATACTTCGTACCAATAGGTTTTGTGAAATGGTACACAATGGAGGGCGGAATTTATTCCGCCACACATGGCACGGCGGAATAGATTCCGCCCTCCATTTGCACAAAACCTATTAGCGCCGAGTATAAGTCGTCAATTTATTCGCTTACTTATTGCGAACCCAAATTCATTGTCTCGGGATAAAATGTTACTTCTCCTGTTGTAATTTCGTGACTGCCGCCAACAATTCCGATTTGTCCGCTCTCAATCATTTCTTTTAGAATTGGACTACGCTCCGTAATGCTTTTAACGGTTCGTTTTACATTGATGGCCGCCACTTTTTCCACAAATTCCCCGTTGCCTGAATTGCGGTTTTCAGTAGTAGTCAATTCATCCTCAACGGCTGGTCTTATTTTGGTTAGCAAAGCCGTCAGGTTGCCCATTTCCACATGGTCGCAAGCCCCTTTTACCGCACCGCACTTGGTATGACCCAATACGACAATGATTTTTGAGCCGGCGACTTTGCAGCCGAATTCCATGCTGCCCAGTATATCCTCGTTGATGATGTTTCCGGCAATACGGACACTAAAAATATCGCCCAACCCTTGGTCAAAAATCAGTTCGGCGGAAGTCCTGCTGTCAATACAACTCAGGATAACCGCAAAAGGGTGTTGACCGTCCGACGTTTCATTTGCCTGTTGCAAAAGATTCCGGTTCACTTTCAAGTTGTTGACAAACCGTTTGTTCCCTTCCTGTAACAATCCCAACGCCATGGAAGGTGTGATTGCATCTTGCATTTCCTTAGTCAAGGTCTTCATCTATTTATTTTTGTAACTACTTAGGTACTCTAATCCATTGATTTTCAATGAATTACTATATCTTGAAAAGATAATTTAAGTCAAAAAATTATAGGCTGTTTAATTTCTTTGCAATAAAAATTGGGTTTTGTTAAATTATTGCTAGTCAAGCTCCACTTTTCAAGGGAAAAATTTGAAATCGTCAAAAAAAAGAACCTAAGTAGTTACTTATTTTTTTAATGATGGTGAATGAAAATTTGTGTTCTGGAAGTACCGCTTTTTGAGTGCTGAAACACCTTATTTTGCTTGGTTCACCATTCAAAAAAACGGTACTTCCGTATTCATGCGACTGGTTCAATGAAATTGATTTTCTCAACGGTGATGTTTTTGGTTTTCGCATTGCTCTCATAATTTTTTGTCAACTCGGAGTAAGAAACACTACTAAAAAAAATGATTAATAGCGTACATTTGAACTTCATATAAAAAGGGTACAAAGTGGCCGTATCATAAAACGGTTTTTCGCCTCCTGCGAAAAATTTAATTTCAACACTGAGGCACAGAGGCGCATAGTACGGAATAATCCTCTGAGCCTTAGCGTCTCTGTATTCATTAATTCGCTGCACCGTAGGCGCAACTGACTTATGATACAGCCCCTTTGTTGCAATTTTATTTTGTTGCAGGTGCGAAGGGCAAAGAGGACTTATGAACTATAATTCTTAATTTCCCATCTTTCCCTTTTTTGAAAACCCAAGTTTTATCCACCATCACTTCTTTCCCATCTTTACCTGTTACCCAAACATTGCCCATTGTAATTGCTACAGAGCCATAAATTTGGATTCCTTCATTTTTTTCTCCTGAATTGTCATAACGAGCCTTTACCCAAGGTGTCAAAGCAAAACCTTTGTCGTTGGGATAAGCTGGGTCTCCACCGACAAAGTAAGCTAACGCTCCTTTTTTGTCGTTTCTGAATGTTTGGTCTCCATAAGCCAAAGTGGGCTTAAAGAAAACTTTGCCTTGGTCGTAGTTGTAAGCATCGGAAAGCACTTTTTCAGCAAAGGCCTTGTAGTCGCCGCCTTCTTCCTTGATTTGTCCAATCTTTACCAAGGCATCGCACCATGCCTGTTGTGCTGCATTCACTTCATCGTAGGTCACTATCGTTTGTGCTCCTTCTTCTACATAGACCAAGCCTAAGTCGTCAATTACTTTTTGTACGCTTTCGGTTGTTTGAGCAACTATTTTGTTTGCTTCTTCCTTGGCTTTTTCTGTTACTTGGTTGCAAGATGTTGCTAAACTCGCAATTACGAGTAAAACCAATGTAGCAGTAAATTTTGTTTTTCTTTGCATTTTTCTTTGCATTTTAATGATTGTGAATGAAAATTTATGTTCAAGAAGTACCGCTTTTTAAGTGCTGAAACACCTTATTTTGCTTGGTTCACCATTCAAAAAAACGGTACTTCCGTATTCATGCGACTGGTTCAATGAAATTGATTCTCTCAACGGTGATGTTTCTCGTTTTCGCATTGCTCTCATAGTTCTTAATCAACTCCACCACATCATAATCTATGGATTTTGAATTGGTGCAGTCAATAATCACTTTTGAGTTTTCGGGAATTGCTTCCAACTCCCTTATCACGCTTGCTTTGTTGAAAAACGATACTTCTTCTGCCAAAATAAGGTGGTAGGTATTTATACCATTTTCGCTGGCAACAACTTCTTTCATGTAGTGGGAATTGCGGTAACTGTGGCGCAGGGCATAAAAACCGCCCATTATCATCCCCGCAATGATTCCAGTCAATAGGTCGGTCGATAAAATGACAATGACCGTGACCGTAAAAGGGACAAACTGCTCCCAGCCCAATTTGTACATTTGTTTGAAAAGGGCGGGTTTTGCTAGTTTGTAACCGACTATTAAAAGTATGGCTGCCAAACTTGCCAACGGTATCATGTTCAAAACGCTCGCTATTGTCATAGCACTTATCAACAAGAAAACACCGTGCAGGATGGCGGACATTTTTGTTCTGCCACCAAAAGAAATATTTGCCGTACTGCGAACAATTACCTGAGTGAGCGGCAGACCGCCAATCATGCCCGAAAGCACGTTGCCCAAACCTTGTGCTTTTAATTC
Organism: Saprospiraceae bacterium; assembly: GCA_022844265.1. GTDB lineage: Bacteria > Bacteroidota > Bacteroidia > Chitinophagales > Saprospiraceae > M3007. The sequence continues at coordinate 8,427 of JALHMA010000003.1, forward strand.
TCTGTTGGTTGGCGTAACCCGCTTGTAGGGGTCAAGTTTGTCGGTGGCTTCCACACAAAGCAAGGTTTCAAGGCTGGCAACAATCGCCAAAACAAAAGCGATTTTCCAGACCTGCCAATTTGTGATTGCAGAAAAATCGGGCAACGTGAACTGGGCAAAAAAACCAGCCAGATTTTCGGGAACCGGGATGTTCACCACTTGGTCGGCAGCCAAACTAAAATCCAATGTGCCGTTTTGGTAGAGGTAATTCATCACAATACCCAAGACCACTACTACGAGCGGACCGTTTAACATACCAAAAATTTTGTGTTTTTGGGTCAATACTTTATCCCAAAGTATGAGTATGCCCAATGAGATGGCTGCAATTAGCAAAGCCCCCGGTGTCATAAACTCCAGAGCCTTAAAAATCTCGGAAAAGGTGGTTTCACCGTCTCTTTGCAAAAACGAATCATCGCCTACTGGGTCTTTGTCCCAGCCCAGGGCGTGCGGAATCTGTTTTAAGATGATTAACAGCCCGATGCCTGTCAGCATACCTTTGATGACGGACGAAGGGAAAAAGTAGGCAATAAAGCCTGCCTTGGCATACCCTAACCCCAACTGGATGATGCCCGCCAAAACCACCGCAAGCAAAAACGCCTCCCATGAACCTCCAAGCGTGGCTATGGAAGTCAATACGATTACGGCAAGACCTGCTGCCGGACCACTTACGCCCAATGGCGAACCGCTGGCTACCCCAACCACAATGCCTCCAATAATGCCCGCAATGATGCCCGCAAACAAAGGTGCGCCCGATGCGAGTGCGATGCCCAGACACAAGGGGACGGCGACGAAAAACACGACGATACTGGCTGGCAGGTCGTGCTTGATTTCACTAAAATATTTTTTCATCTTTTCATCTTTTAATTTTTGCTCCGGCAAAGGTAGTGAAATAATTTTGAATGATAGTAATACTATGTCATAAAATTGTAAAAATAATTTTTGCAAACAGTATTACTATTTTGAACAACAAAATCACTACCTTTGCGGAAACGTCTTTTGATATGGATTTTCAAGTAACATTCAAGATAAACGAAAAAATATTTTTGCGAGACCCGGAAAGTAGCGAGGTCGGAAAGCAAATCGTAAAAAATGCGATAGACCTAATTTACCAATTAGGTCTCGAACAATTTACATTCAAAAAACTGGCTGTGGAAATTAACAGTACAGAGGCTACCATTTACAGGTACTTTGAAAACAAACACCGTCTTTTGCTCTACATCCTAAATTGGTACTGGTGCTACATGGAGTTTTTGGTCATGCTCAAATTGCAAAACGTAGCCGATAAAAAAGAGAAATTAAGACTGGTTGTAGAGTTGTTGACCCATGAATTGCCTGAAAGTTCAGGTAAATTTGACTATAACAAAAAGTATCTGAACCAAATAGTAATAACCGAAGGCAGTAAAGTGTATTTGGTCAAAGAGGTGTCTGAAATAAATAAGGGCGAAGTTTTTAAGCCCTACAAAGATTTGTGTGCAAAAATTGCGGAGGTTATTTCAGAGTATAACCCAGCGTATAAATATCCAAGGTCGTTAAGTACCACATTGATAGAAACATCGCACCATCAGCAATATTTTAGTGCCTATTTGCCCAGATTAACAGATGCCACTCCAACAAACAAGGAAGAATTCACAAGCCAGTTTTTGGAGGATTTTTTGTTTAAGGTCCTGATTTAGTGTAGTATTTGTGTATTGATTATTGTCAACTACATGCATGACAATAATCATAAAAACTCCTTTCTAAACGGGTGCTTCTTTGTTGAGAAAAGAGTGTTGGCGATGTTTCCTTGGGCGATGTAGCAAGAAACGTCTTCGGCAAAATCATAAAAACATTCCCCTTTATGTCACTCCTCATTGTCCCCATTGATTATTCCGCAAATGCGGAAAAAGCGCTTGACGCTGCGCTTTTGCTGGCGCAACAGACGGGAAGCCAGGTCGAGCTGCTCCACGTAATAGATTTGACAGCGTTCTCGGGGATGCCCAAAATCCTAGAGATGGTCATGAACGACCGTAAGGATGAAGAGGCAAATCTAAAGAACCTCGCCCTTGAGCGCATCGCTGCGCTCGGCATTGAGCCAGGCATCCGTTGGCGGGTCAAGTTGATTTATACCACCGAGAATTTTTTCGACGGCATCATAAAGCGTTTCAAACAGGCAAAAGCAAAACTGGTCGTGATGGGCACACATGGCGTAACCGGGCTGGTAGATAAAATATTCGGCAGCAACACTGCCAACTTAATTGGCAAGGCGAAAGTCCCTGTGCTGGCAATTCCGCCACAATGGTCACCTTCCACGTTGCTGAAACTGTCTGTTTGCGTCACACCGGAGCAGGTCTCCCGCCATGGAAAGCTTGCCAGTAAATGGGGCGATTGGTTCAAATGCGAGACGGAAGCCTTTTATATCACCGCCCTGCCATTCACAGGGCAAGGCGCAAAAAGTCCCATTCCTTTGAAGATAGTCCCTTCGCCCATCGAAACACCGCTTTACGAGGATTTAGTCGAATTCAGCAAAGGGCTGAAAAACGAAGCACTGCTCATGTTCGTGCATGAGCGCTCCTTTTTTAAGAAAATCATTGACTACAGCATCACGGAGAAGGTTGCCGGGCTTATCGAAATACCCTTGCTTGCACTGCCAGTCAGAAAATAAATCCGATGCCTAAAAAATTATTCGCCATCTGCTAAAACAACATAGGATTGCAGGTATTCACTGATCGTTAAAAAAATAGCTGATGATGTTACCCTTGGGCAATGTACCAAGAAGCGTCAAAGCGAATGCAAAAATCATTGAATCATGTCAATACTCATTGTTCCCATAGACTTTTCACCAAATGCGGAGAATGCCCTTGATCAGGCGCTCCTGCTCGCCCACCAGACGGGCGACAGCGTCGAGTTGCTCCATGCAGTAGAACTGGAGCAGGCTGATTCCATATATTTCAAGATGAAAATAATGGAAGAGATTAGCAACGCCGAAGCAAGACTGAAAAGCCTTGCCTTCAGGCGAATAAGAGCGCTCGACCTGCCGGGAAACATCAACTGGCAGGTTTCGGTACATTATTCTGACAACCTCGCAGCAAGCATCGAAGAGAGGTTTCACCAGTTGTCCGCAAGGCTCGTCGTCATGGGCACTGCTGGCATCAACAGTTGGACGGACCGGATTATCGGTAGCACCACCTCGGCTTTGGTGGGCAAGGCGGTCGTTCCGGTGCTCGTCATCCCTGCCGGTTGGGCCCCCAAACCGCTCAAAAAACTTTCCGTTTGCCTGACGCCCGCCCAGGTTGCCGATGCCGAAGCGCAACTAAGGGAGTGGAGCAACTGGATGGGGAGCGAACTGGAAGGCTTTTATTTCACTGCAGTGCCGGGCGAGCGGTACGTCGGGAAATGCTCCTTCCCGGTGACGGCCATCCCGGACCCTATCGAAACGCCGCTGTACCAAGACCTCGTGGCGTTCAGTTGGGCACTGGAAGAAGGGGCTTTAGTCATGTTCGTTCACGGGCGTTCCTTTTTTGATAAAATATTCGATAGCAGCACCACGGAGCAGGTTGCCGCTCGCATCGGGGTGCCCTTGCTTGCGCTTCCTGCCAGAAAATAATTGCAGCGACTGGCATACACCGCTGAACTAAAAAAACAAAAATGGCAACAAATTTCAAAAACAAGGTAGCCCTCATCACAGGCGGCTCATTCGGAATCGGCAGGGCTACTGCCGTTGCATTTGCAAGGAGCGGGGCGAAGGTCGCTATCGCGGACTGGGAGATGTGCGGCAAAACGCTCGACCTTATCAAAGCCGCTGGGGGCGAAACCATTTTTATTCTATGCGACGTGTCGAAAGCGAAGGACGTAAAGGCGGCGGTGAAAAAAACCGTTGCCACTTTCGGGCGATTGGATTTCGCCTTCAACAATGCGGGCATAGAAGGGGCGATGGCTTCCACGCAGGAAGCCACGGAAGAAAACTGGGACAAAACCATTGACGTAAACCTGAAAGGAGTTTGGCTGTGCATGAAATACGAGATACCGGAAATGCTCAAACAGGGCAAAGGCGTCATCGTCAACTGTGCATCCATTGCCGGAGTGGAAGGCTTTCCCGGTTTGTCGGCTTACGTTGCAGCGAAACATGGCATAATCGGTTTGACCAAAACGGTAGCGCTGGAATATGCCCAAAACGGTATCAAGGTAAACGCTGTTTGCCCCAGGGCGACGAACACGCCAATGAATGACAGGATGGCAAGAAAAATGAAGAAAACGGAAAAACGGTTTGATGCCATGCAACCAATCGGATGGCTTGTGGAGCCGGAAGATGTTGCCGATGCGGTGCTGTGGCTTTGTTCCGATGAGGCATCGTTCACGACCGGCAATGCAATGGTAGTGGAAGGAGCTTGGATTGCGCAGTAAACAACCACCTGCAAAGCAGGTTATGTTCCGCTACCGTTCCGCAGAAACGGCATCCAGATTGCAAAAGATACCGTTCCTATGGGATGGCGCAAAATTTTCTTTGGCGATTCTATAAAGATGACGTACGTACGGAACGATTCGCCAGAGTGTTCAAAGTCTAATTAACTTAAAAAATAAAAAAAATGTCAACAAATTTCAAAAACAAGGTAGCCCTCATCACAGGCGGCTCATTCGGAATCGGCAAAGCTACTGCGATTGCTTTTGCAAAAAATGGAGCTAAAGTTATAATTGCGGATTGGGTAGAAGATGATGAAACGCTCAATGCCATCAAGGCACTTGGAGGTGAAGTAATCTTTATTAAATGCGATGTATCAAAAACGGAAGATGTGAAAGCAATGGTAGAAAAAACAATTGCCACTTTTGGAAGGTTAGACTATGCCTTCAACAACGCAGGCATTGAAGGAGTGATGGGGACAACACATGAGTGTACAGAAGAGAACTGGGATAAAACCATTGGCGTTAATCTCAAGGGTATTTGGCTCTGCATGAAAAATGAAATTCCTGAAATGCTTAAGCAAGGCAAAGGGGTGATTATTAACTGTGCATCTATTGCCGGACTAGTAGGTTTTCCGGGTCTGCCTGCCTATGTAGCATCTAAACATGGCATAATAGGATTAACAAAAACAGCTGCATTAGAATACGCTAAACTCGGAATCAGGGTTAATGCTGTTTGTCCCGGAGCAATAAAAACCCCAATGATTGACAGGATTACAGGAAACAAAAAAGAAGTGGAAGAACAATTTGCCGGCATGGAACCCATTGGACGACTTGGACAGCCCGAAGAAGTTGCCAATGCTGTGCTGTGGATGTGCTCAGATGAAGCATCTTTTGTTACCGGACACGCAATGGCAGTAGATGGCGCTTGGACAGCGCAATAAAACTATTTTTGCATCAAAATAAAAAATTATTCACCATGATGACAGTACTCGTGCCAACCGACTTCTCGAACTCCGCAAAAGCGGCGATAGAGTATGCCGCCATGCTGGCGCAAGAAGCCCGGGCGAAAATAATCTTGTTCCATGCCATTCCAAAAAGAGGGGGCGTCCTGAAGGACATAGACGGCTATTGGACTTCAAGAAATCAGCGACGCCTGAAAAGAATGGCGAACGCATTGATACGGAACGGACTGCCCCCTGCTTCCGTGGACTTCAGGGTCGTGCATGATTTCCCGCTAAGAAAAGCGGTCAATAATTACCTCTCGGAGAACAACGTCAATCTGGTGGTGATGGGCGCAAAAGGCGAAACCAACGACCCCGGCGTCTGGCTGGGCGGCTCGGCTGCCGAAATGGTCGAGCAAACGGGGCTGCCCGTCATCACCGTTCCCAAAGGAGCGAAAAAAGCGAAGCCACAGCATATCGTTTATGCCTCCGACCTGCAAAACATCGAGCGGGAAGTGCTTTCGCTTGCCTCGTTCGCCAGCCAGTTCAATGCCCGCCTGCACGTGGTTCATGTGCAAACTACTCCTCCCGAAAAAGCACTCGACCTGACCAGTTTGCAGAAAAAGCTCGTCAAAAAGACGGGGTACGACAACTTGGCGGTCGTTATGCTTGGGAACCCGGACATCGAGCAGGCAATTGATTATTATTGCTCAGCCAACCAGGCTGATTTGCTCGTCCTGTTCAAGCACACCAGGGGCTTCTTCGAAGACCTGTTCCACCGAAGCATCACGAAGTCCATTTCTTATCAAACCAAGACAGCCTTGCTGGTTGTCAAGGATTAATGCCAGTCACTTATGAACCTCCTCGTTCCAACCGATTTTTCCAACCCTTCCCATGCCGCTGCTCGGTATGCCGCCATGCTGGTGAAAGAAACGGGGGCGAAAATCCTCCTGTTCCACGCCGCACCGAGGCGAGACCCCCTGCTGGAGAGAAGCAACGAATTCTGGGTAAACAAAGCCACCGGGGACTTGAAAAAACTGGAAGCTGATTTGATGGAGCAAGGCGTAAGCCCATCCGATTTGCGTTGCAAGGTGGTCCAACGGCATCCATTGTGGAAAGCGGTGGAAGAACTCGCATCGGAACAAGGCATCTCCCTCGTCGTCATGGGCACGAAGGGTGAAAGCAACAAGCCCGATATTTGGGTAGGCAAAACCGCTATTGAAATCATGGAGGAGACCCGCCTGCCGGTCATCGTCGTGCCTGAGCGCGCAAAGATGGTAAAACCGAAATCCATCGTGTATGCCACCGACCTGGAGGATGCCACGGCAGATGTGCAACAACTTATTTCTTTCGTGCGGTTGTTTGGCGCTCACCTCTATGTGCTGAACGTGGAAGTAGGCAATTCCCCCAAGGGCATGAACAGGTCGGTGATGGAGTGGCGGCTGCGGGAAGATGCTTTGTACAATGCCATTTCGACCCACCAGGTGAAGGAAGAAACGGTAACGAAAGGCATTGAGAAATTTTGCAAGGCAAAAAAGGCGGATTTGGTCGTCATGTTCAGGCGCAGGCGGGGGCTATTCGAAAGAATCCTGCACCGGAGCATTACGAAAGACGTATCTTACCAGACCAAAATCCCACTGCTGATTTTCAAACAAGGCTCATGACCACAGCGATGATTGGTTTTCTGTTTTGCTTCCTGCTTGTGGCGGCTGTCACGTCCTTGCCGGAATCGGTGACGGGGGCAATACATTGACGTGCTCCAACAGTTCAAGAAAAAACGCTGCTATTTTGGAATCGTCACCGACGAGTTCGGGGCTTTCGAGGGTGTGCTGACCTTGCACGATATTTCGGAAGCCTTGGTGGGCGACTTGCCAGACTCAGGCGACGAGCTTTCGGAAATCGTCCGCCGGGAGGACGGTTCGCTCCTCGTCAGCGGTAGCACGCTCGCTTCGCAACTCAACCAGTTCCTGGACGATGATTTCATCCCCGTTAACAATCCTTATTACCGCACCATAGCGGGTTTTGTTTTGCACGAACTGGAACACTTGCCAAAAGTGGGGGAGCATTTTGAATATGAGGGGCGAAAATTTGAGGTCATGGACATGGATGGGGCAAAAATTGACAAGTTGCTGCTGACCCTAAACGACAACGACCGTGCATCTGGATAAGAGCACAACGTCTGCAGGGTTCCGGTTCCAAACCCTGTCAGCGTCATGCGACTGTAAACCGGGAAATGAAACATCCCAATTTTTCTTACACCTCCCGCAGTCTCCTAAATAGTTGCACTTTTTTTCAAGCAACCTACATGGCAATAAACTTTGTGTTTTTCATCCTGTGCGCCGGATTGGTCGCCCTGAGCGGCATCCGGCTTACTTTTCACGGCGACCGCATTGCGGAGTTGAGCGGCTTCGGCAAAGGGCGTTGCAACAGGGCTTACTCCACCGGGTCAATGCGGGCGAGAAGTTTCTAACCGATTTTCTTGGTTTGCCGTTTATTTGTGCCAAAAATCAGTTACATATGGTTGCACTAAAACTCATCGCCGGCCTCATGCTGCTCGTTGTGGGGGCCGAGGGCCTGGTCCGGGGCGCCTCGAAAATCGCAGCCGTCATCGGCATTTCACCACTGGTCATCGGACTCACCATCGTGGCCTTCGGCACCAGCTCGCCGGAACTGGCCGTGAGCATCGGCAGCGCACTGGAGGGCAAGGCCGACATCGCCCTCGGCAACGTGGTGGGCAGCAATATTTTCAACGTACTGTTCATCTTGGGCCTTTCTGCGCTCATCATTCCCTTGGTGGTTCATCAGCAGTTGGTACGCTTGGACGTGCCCATTATGATTGGCGCCAGCCTGTTGGTGATGCTTTTCGGTTGGGACGGTGCAGTTGTGTGGTGGGAGGGGGCGATACTTGTCGCCATCGGTGTCTGGTACACGGTGTTCCTCATCCGGCAGAGCCGGAAGGAAAAAAGCAAGGAGGTGCTGAAGGAATACAAAGAGGAGTACGCCGATGACGGCAACCCCAAGAACGACCGCATCTGGCTGCAAATCGCATTCGTGGTGGCAGGCCTGGCGCTGCTCGTGCTCGGCTCCCGCTTCCTGGTGGACAGCGCGGTGGCCATCGCCACATCGTTGGGCATGAGCGAACTCGTCATCGGCCTCACCATCATCGCGGCGGGCACCTCGCTGCCGGAGGTGGCCACATCGGTGCTCGCCAGCATCCGCAAGCAGGAGGACATCGCCGTCGGCAACGTGGTCGGCAGCAATATTTTCAATATCCTCATCATCCTCGGCCTCACCGCCATCATCGCCCCGGGCGGCGTGGCGGTGAACGCCACGGCCCTCAGCTTCGACATCCCGTTCATGATAGCCGTGGCGGTGGCCTGCCTGCCGCTGTTCTTCACGGGCTATCGCATTGACCGCTGGGAGGGCTTCGTGTTCCTTGGCTATTATGTGGCCTACACGGCCTATTTGATTTTGAAAAGTCAGGAGCATGCCTCGCTGGATGTGTTGAGGAGTGCTATGATTTGGTTCGTGGTGCCGCTCACGGTGCTGACGCTGGTGGTGGTGACGCTGCGGGAAATGCGGCGGAAAAGGCGGGCTTGAGGGGGGCCTCACAGCTTTTTGACAAACGTCGTTCGTAGGAACCACGTTTGCCCCACATCGCCGACCTCGTTGATGTTTTGGGAGCGGAGTTCGATGCCAGTTTCAAGCCTGTTTTTCTTGTTGAACTGGTAGCCAAGGCTTGCCGACCCCCTTTGATTCCTGTAAAAAAAGAACTGCTCTCGGGGCAGGGTGAAGAGCCATTCGGCGGAGCCGTTGAAATAAAACTCCTTGTCGTCCAGCCGGTCGCCGTTCAGGGGGAAGTCAACCGAAATGCGGTAGCGAAAGCGGTGGTTCAACTGGAAATCGCCGCCGCGTTCTTTTTGGACGAAGCGCTGCTCGGCACGGAGGCGGTTTCGGAGCCGGTATTTCCCCAGCCGAAGGATGTACGTCGCTTGTTGCCAAGGCCGAAGCTCGGTGCCCGCCTTCCCTGAAAATGGGTTTCTCCGCCTTGCCACAAAGGCGGCTGCCATGTTCCACTTCGTGCCGAGGTCGAAGGTGATGCCTGGCGCAAGGTCAAGGTTCAGGACGTTGGCGGTTGAGCGTAGCGCTTCCCCGTCCGTTTTCCCCCAAAACGTCAACTCGCTGCCCGATTGGAAAAAATAACCCACCCTGTCCGACAAACTGCCTTCCACTTGGATATTGGGCAGGTAGCCCAGCACAAGTTCGTCTTGGGCCGAAAGGCAAATGCCAGACAAGAGCATTGTCAGCAAAAACAGGTGTTTTTTTCTCATCAATAAAGGTTGATGTCGTTGGAAGGCAACAATACTTCTTGCCGTTGCACCACCGTTCCGTCTTCCTCGAAGAGGTACTCGAAAACTGCTGCCTTGCCCGATGCGGGCTTTCCTTCGATTTCCAGTTCGTAGCGTTTGCGTTCGAGGCCCGGCACGGTCTGTTCCTGACATTTCTTGACCTTGAATTTTGTGAAATCATGACCAAGCTGCTGCTCAACCGCTGCCTGAAATGAAGTAGGCAGCCCGCTGAACTTTAGCCGTTTTTCGACATCCATCAAGCTGCCTGTGGGCAGGAATTCCACGCTGTAAAACGCCCGTTTCCACTTGAACTTTGCCTCGTAAGTGGTGTCCGTTCCATTTAATTCGAGATAGTATTTCATACGGGCCAAGTCGGGAAAACTATCCGCCAATAACTCCTGCGCCAACGTGGGGAAACGCTTCATCGGAATCCGTTTCTCGACTTCTCGCTTCTGGGCAAAACAACTTGGAAAACCAACAAATAGACCAAAGAAAAAAAGCAGAATCTTGAACATGGCTTTTGAAATAGTGAAGGTACGCCGAGCGGTATGGCATTTCTTCGCCCTACATCGCTTCTGTTCAAACGGCAATCATGTGACATTGTTTAATGAAACCCCTGCTGGTGGATTAGAAGTGCATTAAAATCCAATTGGAAATTGAACTAACAAATTAATAGAACATTTTAGGAGCAGGTCAACTAACTTTGCACATGCATCCAATACAGCGGTTCCTCCGGCTACTAAAATTAGACAAGAAGGACATCACCTATATATACCTCTACGCCACCTTCGCCGGGCTGATAGCGCTCAGCCTGCCCCTCGGCGTACAGGCTATCATCGGGCTGATTTCGGGAGGGCGCATCTCCAGTTCGTGGGCCCTGCTCATTGGTGTTGTGACGCTCGGCACCGTTCTGGCGGGGGTGCTCACGGTCATGCAGCTCTCCGTCATCGAGACCATCCAGCAGCGCATCTTCACCCGCTCAGCCTTCGACTTTGCTTACCGCATCCCGAAGATAAAATGGGAGGCCATACAGGGCGAGTACGCCCCGGAACTCGTCAACCGCTTCTTCGACACCCTCACCGTGCAAAAAGGCCTGCCCAAAATCCTGATGGACTTCTCCACGAGCGTCCTTCAAATCTTCTTCGGGCTGCTGCTGCTCTCGTTTTACCACCCGTTTTTCATCTTTTTCGGGCTGTTGCTTGTGGCCATCTTGCTAATCATCGTCCGCCTCACCGGGCCGCAGGGACTCAAGACCAGCTTGAAGGAGTCGGAGTACAAATACAAGGTAGTTTATTGGTTGCAAGAGTTGGCCCGCTCGATGGGCACTTTTAAACTGGCGGGGACCAGTGACCTGCCATTGCAAAAGACCGACCAACTCGTGAACGGCTACCTCAATGCCCGCAAGGCGCATTTCCGGGTTTTGGTGACGCAGTTCGCCAGTCTTGTGGGCTTCAAGGCGCTTGTGACGATGGGCCTGCTCATACTCGGCAGCGTCTTGGTCATCAACAACGACATCAACCTCGGCCAGTTCGTGGCGGCGGAAATCATCATCCTCCTTGTGATGAACTCGGTGGAAAAGCTCATCCTCACCATGGAAACCTTGTACGACACCCTCACGGCGCTCGACAAGCTGGGCGGCTTCACCGACCTCGACATCGAGCGGGAGGAGGGCATCTCCTTCGAGCAGTGCGACACGGGCAGGGGCATCGCCGTGGAACTTAGCGGCGTCAGCTACCGCTTCCCCGGCTCGGAGGAGAACGCCCTGCACGGCCTCGACCTCCGCATCGCCGAAGGCGAAAAGCTCTGCATCGCCGGCTACAGCTCGTCGGGAAAGTCCACTTTGCTGCACCTCATCGCTGGCATGTTCACCGACTTCCGGGGGGCGCTCACCTACAACAAAATCCCGCTCCGGAACCTCAACGCCGTGAGCCTACGGGCGCATATCGGCGACCACGTGTCGCAGGAAGATATTTTCAATGGAACCCTGCTGGAAAACATCACAATGGGCCATGAGGGCATCAGTTTGCAAGATGTCATCAAGGCCGTGGAGCAGGTCGGGCTGGCCGATTTTGTGAAAAAATTGCCCGAAGGGTACGACACCGCACTGCTGCCTGGCGGCAAAAACCTGCCCCGCAACGTCGTCTCGAAAATAATCTTCGCCCGCTGCATCGCTGCCCGCCCCTCGCTGCTGGCCATCGAAGAGCCGTTCGGTTTTTTGGAAAAAGCGGACCGGGAGCGCATCGCCGAGCTGCTCACCTCCCGCACGGACTGCACCCTCGTCACCGTCACCGACGATGCCATGATGGCCGCCAAGTGCGACCGGGTAATCATCATGCAGGAGGGGCGCATCGTGGAGGAGGGGAGCTTCGGGAAAATCAAACAGAACAAGCACTTCGAAAATGTATTCAAACACTGACAAGATGCCCGAAGCCTGTCAAGGTGGAGGCATTGTCACTAAATACCAGCCACATGAAATGTCCGAACTGCAATGAAAACCTGATGATGACCGAGCGCCTCGGCGTCGAAATTGACTACTGCCCCTCGTGCCGGGGCGTCTGGCTCGACCGGGGCGAACTGGACAAAATCATCGAGAAAGCCGAGCCGCAGGCCGACAACCCCGACAAGAAGAAGGGCAAAGGATACGATAGCGGCGGCTACCGGCCCTCCGATTTTGTGGGAGACCACCGTCGGCACGGAGGAGCCGACGACGACGATTATTACCGCCACAAGAAAAAATCCATGTGGAAGGAGCTTTTCGATTTTTGAAAAAAAACAGCCATGAAAAAAAAAGCGAAAGGCATCCAGGAGCGCTACCCCTGCGGCCCGCCCAACCTTGAGCCGCTCATCGAGCAGATGATGGATGTGCGGCACGACCTGCTCCGCAAGGAGATGGCCTACAAGAAAATGGACAAGGTGCATCTTGTCAACCAAAAAAGCGCCCGCAACCTGCTCCACTACATGGCCTTCCGGCTGCACGACCTGCGCGACCTGCAACTGCTGCTCTCCGAGTGGGGCCTCTCCTCCCTCGGCAGGGCCGAGCGCAAGGTGCAGGCCACCGTGGACACCGTGCTGCATACCCTTCACGCCTTGGCTGGCCGTGATTTTGAGACCAAGGAGAAGCCGCCCGTCGGCTACCGGGAGGGCCGTGCGAAACTGGAGGACAACACCGAAAAACTGCTCGGCGAGCTGCCCCCCGGCCGCCGGGTGCGCATCATGGTCACCATGCCCACCGAGGCGGCGCACAATTACGATTTGGTTAAAAACCTGCTGCTCGGCGGCATGAACTGCGCCCGCATCAACTGTGCCCACGACGACCAAGCCGTTTGGGCCAGCATCATCGAAAACATCAGACATGCCGTGGAAGCCACTGGCCGCAGTTGCAAGATACATACGGACCTCGGCGGCCCCAAGCTCCGCACCGGGCCGATGGCATCGGGCCCAAAAGTGGTGAAGCTGCGCCCTGCCCGCAACGAGCTTGGCGAAACGATTGCCCCGGCTTCCGCATGGCTTTTTGCCGAAGGGGAAAAAACGGATGCACCGAAGGGGGCGAGCGCCAGCCTGCCCGTGCCTGCCACTTGGCTGGCACAGTGCAAGCCTGGCGACCACATCCATTTCTTCGATGCAAGAGGCGCCTTCCGGCGCATGAAAATCAAGGAAACATCGCCAGCAGGTGTGTTGGCCACCGTGAAGAAAACCTGCTATTTTACCCCCGGGCTAATCCTGAACCTGGAGCGGAAAGGCGTGAAAATAAAGCACCCAACCGCCCTTGTCGGCGAGGAACTGCCCCGCATCCCCAACGCCATAACCCTCAAGGCGGGCGATGCGCTTTTGTTGAAAAAACAGCCCGTGGAGGGCAGCAATGCCGTCTTTGACAAAAAAGGAAAGCTCAAGGCGCCTGCCACCGTCAGCATCTCCATCCCATCGGTGCTCGACGACGTTCACGAGGGCGAGCCCATCTGGTTCGACGATGGCAAAATCGGAGGCATCATCGAAGAAAAACAAGCCGGTGCGGTACTCGTTCGCATCACGCAGACCAAGCCCGGCGGCGAACTGCTCAAGGCCGAAAAGGGCATCAACCTGCCCGAGACCAAGCTGAACGTGAAGGCGCTCACGGACGAGGACCTCGAAGACCTGCACTTCGTGGTGCGGCACGCCGACATGGTGGGCCTCTCCTTCGCCAACCGCCCCGCCGACGTGGAAGACCTCGTCCATAGGATGAAGGCGCTCCGCAAAGACCATGTGCCGGCCGTGGTGCTGAAAATCGAGACCCGCATGGGCTTCGACAACCTGCCCGCCATGTTGTTGGCGGCCATGCAGGCACCGTCCTGTGGGGTGATGATAGCCCGTGGCGACCTTGCCATCGAGTGCGGCTTCGGGCGGCTGGCCGAGGTGCAGGAGCAGATACTCTGGGTTTGCGAGGCGGCGCACGTGCCCGTCATCTGGGCCACGCAGGTGCTGGAAGGGCTGGCAAAACTGGGGCTTCCCACCCGTGCCGAGGTCACCGACGCCGCCATGGGGCAACGCGCCGAGTGCATCATGCTCAACAAGGGCGGGCATATCGTGGAAGCTGCCAAGGCGCTGGCCGACATCCTGCTGCGGATGCAGGACCACCAAACCAAGAAGCGCTCCCTGCTGCGCAAACTGAGCATTGCGGAGCGATTTTTTAATCAGGTTGATGAAGGTTGAAGGAGTTGATAAGGGTTGATTTCCCACAGAACTATGCCCTTATCAACTCCTTCAACCTTCATCAACCAAAAACATTTACCATGAATCCAACTCGACTATTTTTCGCCGTGGCGCTGTGCATTTTTTGCTTCTCAAAAACGGCGGTGGGCCAAAACTGGGCCGTCGGCCTGCACTTTGGCGAGAACCTCTCCACCCTGCGAGGCAATGCCAAGACGGACTACCAACTGGGGTTCATAGGTGGCATGCACGTCAGCCATTACCTGACCAAAAACATGGTGCTTCGCCTGGAGGCGAACTTTGAAAGGAAGGGCACACGGCTGGAGGGCGCCGACCCCAACCCCGACCCAGGTGCCCCCAACTTCGGTGACGACTACCGCTTCGACTACCTCTCGCTGCCCGTCATGCTGCGCTACTCCACCAAATCAAAGGTCAAGTTCGTGGTGGGCGGCGGCGCCTCGGTGGACTACCTCGTGCGGCAGCGCACCGACTACGACGGCGACCAGTCGCTGAACCAAATCGGGGACTACCGCCGCTTCGACACCGACCTGGTGGGGGCAATCGCTGGCTCTGTCCCCTTCGGGGGAAAGTGGACCTTTTCTCTCGAATTCCGGGGGATGTGGGGGCTGGTGAAGGTGGACAAACCCGCTGGCCTTGCCACGGAATTCGGCAAAAACCTCACTTGGGGGCTGATGGCGGGTGTGAATTATTACCTATAAAAGTGATTGCAAGTATTTGAATATCAGTGCATTGCAAAATCATAAATCGCCTCACAGGGATGAATATTCCACCCAAGCGTAAATCGTTTCATGCTTAACATTTCTGAAAATAGCATCATAGGCAAAGTGGACACGAGCCGCTATCGCTCGTTCCAGCGCACAGAACTGTCCCGTGCCAACCGCAAATTCAAGCGGTGGCTGTTGGCCGTGCTCATCATTTTCATCGTCATGCTCTTCCTGCCCTGGACGCAGAACATCCAGACCAAGGGCAAGGTGACCACCCTCTATCCCGACCAACGCCCCCAGACCATCCACTCTACCATCGGCGGGCGGGTGGAAAAATGGTACGTGCGGGAAGGCGAACTTGTGAAGGCGGGCGATACCATCGTTTACCTTTCGGAGATAAAAACCGAGTACTTCGACCCTGACCTCGTGGGGCGTACCGGCTCGCAGGTGGCAGCGGTGGAAGGTTCAATGGGAAGCTATTCGAACAAGGTGGAAGCCCTTGAAAATCAAGTTGTTGCGATGCAACAAGAACTAAAATTCAAAAACGAGCAGCTTCGCAACAAGCTGCAACAAAGCCGCCTCAAGGTCACCTCCGATAGCATCGAACTGGTGCGGGCAAAGGTTGACCTCGACGTGGCACAGAACCAATTCCAACGGGCGGAGGAGATGTACCAAAAGGGTCTCATACCGCTCACGACCTTTGAGCAGCGTAAGCTGAAAGTGCAGGAGACCGCTGCCAAGCGCCTCGACGCCGAGAACAAGTGGAACATCAGCCGCAACGAACTCGACAATGCACGGATTGAATTTTCAACGGTGCTGAACGAATATGCCAACAAGATTGCCAAAGCCGAATCCGACAAGTTCAGCACCTTCAGCGACCGCTTCGATGCCGAGAACAAACTGAACAAGCTCAAGGTGGAACAGGAAAACTACCGTCGCCGCAGTGGTTTTTACTATATCACCGCCCCGCAGGATTGCTACATCACGCAGGCCGTTGTGGCGGGTGTGGGAGAGACGGTGAAGGAAGGTGCCCCCGTGGTGAGCATCATGCCCGCTGGCGCAAAATTAGCGGTGGAAATGTATGTGAAGCCAATTGACTTGCCACTCATCGCACTCGGCAACCGGGTCAATTTCATTTTCGACGGCTGGCCCGCCTTCGTGTTCAGCGGCTGGCCAAACCTCACCTTCGGAACCTACGAGGGCGAGGTCTTCGCCATTGACAACAATATCGGCATGGACGGCACCTACCGCATCCTCGTTGCCCCGCACGAGGAGGTGAAGCCTTGGCCAGCGGCCCTTCGCCCCGGCGGCGGCGCACAGTGCGTGGCCCTACTGAACAACGTGCAGCTGTGGTATGAGCTGTGGCGGAAGGTGAACGGGTTTCCGCCGGATTTTTATGAAAAAGACGGGATGGACACAGCAAAAGAAAAAACGCCAAAGAATTGATGATGATGCGATTGCAAATAATCTTGGCAATGGCTTTGGTTCTTGCTTCATTGCCAATCTTTTCACAACAAATATGGTCACCCGACGCCTTCCTACAGCAGGTACGCTCCAACCACCCCGTTGCGAAGCAAGCAACCCTGCTCACGCCAGAAGGGGAGGCGGCACTACTGGCGGCCCGTGGAGGCTTCGACCCGAAAGTTTATGGCGATTGGGAACGCAAGAGCTTTGATGGCAAAAACTATTTCAACATTGCCGAAGGCAGCGTGAAACTACCCACTTGGTACGGCATCGAGGGCAAGCTGGGCTACAACTACGCTACGGGCATCAACCTTAGCCCAGAGCACAAACTGCCCGCCGATGGCCAAGCCGTGCTCGGTGCATCGGTGACGCTGCTCCAAGGCTTGGTGATTGACGAGCGGCGGGCGGGCCTTTTTCAGGCCCGCATCCTACAGCGGGCAAACGTTGCGGAGCAACGCCTGCTGATGAACGAACTGCTCTACGAGGCCGCCAAAGCCTACTGGAACTGGTCGCTGGCCGATGCCTGGGTGCGCACCTACGAGGAGGCCGTGCGCAATGCGGAAATCAGGCTCGACGGCATTCGGGGAAGCTGGGAACAGGGCGACCGGCCCGCCATTGACACCTTGGAGGCGCTCATTCAGGTGCAGGACCGACGGCTGGAACTGAACGCTGCGCAACTGCATTTTCGGAACGCCCGGCTGGCGCTGCAAAACTTCAATTGGGAAAATGGCCGTGCCGTGGCCGTGGACTCCACGCTCCGCCCCCAGCCGCTTGCCGATGGCCTACTTATTGACGCCATTTCGCTCGCCCCTGCCGATACGCTGGCGGCACAGCACCCGCAGGTGCAGGGCTACCGCTTCAAGCTGGAAAGCCTCGATGTGGAGCGCCGCCTGAAGCGGGAGGCACTGAAGCCCCGCCTCGATGTGTCGTACAACCTGCTCGGCGACGGCTTCGACCTCTCGCCTGACAACGGCGATTTTTTCCTGCAAAACTATAAATGGGGCGTACAAGCCGGCTTTCCGCTATTCTTCAGAAAGGAGCGTGGCGGCCTCCAATTGGCGGAGCTGAAAATCATGGACGCAGCGCTTGGGCTGACCCAAAAGCAGCAGGAAATCCGCAACAAAATCATCGCCTACCAGAACGAACTTGCCAATTTGCGCCAGCAAATAAACCTCGCCAACGCCATGCGGGACAATTACGCCCGGCTACTGACTGGCGAAAACGAGAAATTCGTGCTGGGCGAAAGCTCGGTATTCCTCGTGAACTCAAGGGAAAACAAACTCATCGAAGCGGAACTTAAACTTGCCAAGCTGCAAGCCGAGGCAAGGAAGACTGAGGCAGGGCTGCGCTGGGCGGCGGGGCTGTGGCAGTGAATGAGGGGAGGTTTGCCTGCCTGATGGATAAGCTATCTTGCGAGCCGCCAAGTCTTGGTGGCGTGAGGTTAATTACACTTTTTTTCAAGTAACTTACATGGCAATAGACTTTGTGTTTTTCATCCTGTGCGCCGGGTTGGTCGTCCTGAGCGGCAGCCGCCTCGCCTTTCACGGCGACCGCATTGCGGAATTGAGCGGGCTGGGGCGTGTCTGGGTCGGGCTGATTTTGATGGCGGCAGTCACTTCGCTGCCGGAGTTGGTCACAGGCATCAGCTCCGTCGCTTTCGTGGGGCAGCCCGACCTGGCGGCGGGCGACGTGTTCGGCAGTTGCGTGTTCAACCTGCTCATCCTGTCAATCATTGATGCCCGTGTTCGGCAGCCCATTACCTCGTTGGTGAAGCCGGGGCATGTGGTGGCGGGATTTTACGGCATCATCCTGCTGGCGGTAGCCGGAGTGGCGATTGTTCTGGCGCCGAACATAGGTTCGATAGGATGGGTAAGCCCGTTTTCGCTGCTCATCGCCGCTGTTTATGCCCTTGCCATCTGGAGTGTTTTTCACTATGAAAAAAGGAAGCAGAGCGCCGAAGCGCAGCAAGAGGGCCGCCCCGTCGAACAGCAGAAAGAACTGCGGAAATCGCTGCGGATTTATGCGATGAATGCCGTCGTGGTAATGGGAGCGGCGTTTTTTCTGCCCCATTTTGGCGATGGCATTGCCAAGGGGGTCGGGCTGGAAGCATCGTTCTTCGGCACCCTGTTCCTGGCAGCCACCACCTCCCTGCCCGAGTTGGTGGTTTCCATTTCCGCCCTGCGCCTGCGCTCCTACGACATGCTGGTGGGCAACCTGCTGGGCAGCAACATCTTCAATATTCTTATCTTGGCGCTGGATGATGTTTTTTATACACAAGGGTCGCTGTTTTCTGCCATTTCCCCGTTGCACCTCGTCTCCATACTGGCGGTGGCAGCCATGACAGCGGTGGCAGGCTTGGGCATTTTCATCAAGCCGCAAAAAAAGTTCTGGAGGATGGGCGCCGACACGGTTGTAATTTCCCTCATTTACCTGGCGCTCGTCGCGGTTCTGTATTTTGTGCATTAAACTTCAACATCCGGTTAAAACTCCAGCGATACCTACGTCAAAAACCAGCTGATTTAACATGAAAAACGACCCAACCCTCGCCCGTTATTCCGTCCGAAAAGCATCTGGCGAATTTGCGCCTTTTGACGAAACCAAACTGCGCCGCTCGCTGCGCCGCTCCGGTGCGAACGACCACCTGATGAACCTGGTCTTGCAGGAAATCCGGGGGCAGGTCTATGACAACATGCCCACCAAAGCCTTGTACAAATTGGCGTACAAGCTGCTCAAACGGCTCGACCGGCCCGTCGCCGACCGTTATTCGCTAAAGCAGGCAATGCAGGAGTTGGGCCCTTCGGGCTTTCCGTTCGAGCGTTTTTTTGCCGAAATCCTCAAATCGCAAGGGTATTCTGTCAAAACAGGCCTGCTTTTGAACGGAAAATGCATCACGCATGAAATGGACGTAGTGGCCGAAAGCGAGACCGACCTGATATTTGTCGAATGTAAATACCACCCCTTGCCGGGCAGCGTGTCCGATGTGAAAGTGCCGCTTTATCTCCATGCCCGTTTCCTCGATTTGGCGGCAAGCCCAAGCATTCAGCGCGATTTGGGCGGGCGAAACCTGCAATTTCGCATCGCCACCAACACCCGTTTTTCCGACGATGCGATGACCTACGGGCGCTGCGCCAAACTGCACCTCATCGCCTGGGACTATCCGATGGGCAAGGGCCTGCGAGAATTGATTGACGAAACGGGCCTGCACCCTGTCACCTGCATCTCATCGCTGGCCCGGCATGAAAAAACAGCGCTGCTCGAAAAAGGCGTCGTGCTGTGCAGACACCTGTCCGAACACCCGAAGATGCTGGGGAAAATTGGTGTTTCATCGGAGCGTGAAAAGGCAATTTTAAAGGAGGTGGAGGGGCTGTGCAGCGGAAAATAATAAAATCAAAACATTGCGGAGGCAGCCAATTAAAACCTGAGCTGCTTCGAGGGAAAACGGGCTTGTGGAAACGAACTTTTCGCTTAATTTACAAAATCAAAAACATTATAACATTATGAAGTGGTCATTTTTCATCGGCAGAATTTCCGGTATCGGGCTGTACGTCCACTGGACTTTTTTCATCCTCATCGGCTGGATTTTCTTCAGCTATTACCAGAAAAACCAGAGTACGGCGGAAGCGTTCATGGGCATCTGGTTTATCCTCGCCTTGTTTGGCTGCGTTGTCTTGCACGAGTTGGGGCACGCCTTCGCCGCCAAACGGTTCAACATCGTCACGAAGCAAATCACCTTGCTCCCCATCGGCGGGCTGGCGCAAATGGAAAAATTGCCGGAGAAACCCATGCAGGAACTCTGGGTGGCGATTGCCGGCCCCCTGGTCAACCTCGTCCTGGCCTTGCTGCTTTTCATCTACTTGGGCGCAACTTCCGGGTTCCCTTCCATTGAAACCTTGAAGGTGCTCGACGCTTCCAATTTCCTGTTCGGGCTGTTCACGGCGAACATCGTGCTGGCGGTGTTCAACCTCATCCCCGCCTTCCCGATGGACGGCGGGCGGGTGCTGCGGGCATTGCTTGCATTCAAATTCGAGCGGGGGAAGGCGACCCGGATTGCCGCCAACGTGGGGCAATTGCTCGCCATCGGTTTTGTTTTCCTGGGCTTTTTTTCCAATGTCTGGCTGGTGTTCATCGGCATTTTCATCTACGTGGGCGCAGAATCCGAGGCAGGGTACGAAGAGACGAAATCGGCGCTTTCGGGCATTACGGTGAAGGATGCGCTCATGCGGCGGTTCACCCGCCTGCACCCCGCCGACCCCCTCCGCAAAGCCGTCGAAGCGCTGCTCAACGGGCAGGAACGGGAATTTATCGTAATGGAGGGCGATGTGGTGAAAGGTATTTTGACCAGAAACAGGCTGATACAAGGATTGGCGGATTATGGCGACAGCTCGCCCGTGTCCGACTCCATGCGCAGCGATTTTGTCGCCTTGCGCCCCGATATGGCATTGGAAAAAATCTATCACGAAATGTTGAGCAACGGCTGCGAGGTGGCGCCAGTTTACGACGGAGGGGCGTTGCTCGGCATCGTGGACAAGGAAAATGTCGAGGAGTTGCTGTTGGTTAGGAAGGCATTGAATCAGTTAAAACCGGCGGCGCAGTAGTTGGAAAATGCGCCTCCTCTTTTTAAAAACAATAATCACCAACCATCGGGTTTATGGGAAACCCATCTGGCAGGATAAATTGCCTAAACTTGCGCCGCAAATAATCCATGTCAGAAAAAAATGCCTCTACAAAAATGTCAAATACCACCATCGTAGAAAATGAATTTCACAGCGTTGAAGCACACGAAGTTATTCGCATCTTAAATAGCACCCCGAAGGGGCTTTCCTCACGGGAAGCCGAGATTCGCCTTCAAAAGTTTGGCGCCAATGCCATCCCCAAAGGGGAAAAAACTTCTGCTTTTGGATTGTTTTTCAAGCAGTTCAAAGACCCTTTGCTCGTCCTGTTGATATTGGCTGGGATATTATCTGTTTTCATTGGCGAGGCTGTGGAGGGTGCAGCCATGTTTATCATCGTTTTGTTAAATGCAATTTTGGGCTTTGTGCAGGAATATCAGGCCGAAAAAGCAATGGAGGCTTTACAAAAAATGGCGGCTCCGGAAGCGAAGGTTTTAAGGGATGGTGTGGAACAAAAAATACCGGCAAGCAAAATAGTGCCGGGGGATGTAATTCAATTAGTTGCCGGGGATATTGTTCCTGCCGATGCCCGATTGACAGAGGTTGCCAGCCTTCAGGCTGATGAAGCCTCCTTGACCGGGGAATCCGTCCCGGCCCAGAAAAGCCTGATGCCGTGCCAGCCCGAAGCGCCGCTTGCCGACCAGCAAAGCATGGTTTTTATGGGCACGATTGTTACCTACGGTAAGGGAAAAGCCATTGTTGCAAGGACTGGGGTGAACACGGAATTCGGAAAAATTTCTTTTTCCCTGCGGAGCACGAAAAAAGTCCAGACGCCCCTGCAAAAGAAATTCGACCAGTTGGCTCGCCACATAGGGATAGCGGCGGCAGTCCTTATCCTCATCGTTTTTGTATCCGGAATGGCAACGGGCACGCTTTCATTTTTGGAAATGCTGGTCTTTGCGCTGGCATTGGCAGTCGCCACCGTTCCAATAGCACTGCCTACCATCGTGACCATAGGTTTGTCAATAGGCAGTAAGCTCCTTGCCAAACTCAAAATGCTGATTAAGAAACTCCCGGCTGCCGAAAGCCTGGGAGCGGCGACCGTTATCTGCTCTGATAAAACAGGAACTATCACCCAAAACCGCATGTCGGTCACCGAGGTCTTTTTCAATGACCAAACCATCAGCATAGATGCTTCCGGTGTTTTTAGTGTTGGTGGCAAACCGATGAACCCGGCAGAAATGGAGGTTTTTTTCCGAATAGCTTACTTATGCAACGATGCAAATGAAAACCGGAATGGAGGAGAGGAATCAGCACATGGCAACCCTACTGATATTGCACTGCTTGTTGCCAGTAAAAAAGCAAAATTCGAGCGTTCCCACTTCGAGCCGCATTTCAGGTTTACAGGTGAATTGCCGTTTGATTCCGACCGGAAAAAAGTGTCGGTGATTTATGAAAACAAGATTCACCACCGTACCGAGGCTTACGTGAAAGGCGCTCCGGATTTCATGCTGGATTCCTGCACCCGGATTTATGAGAATGAGACGGTAAGACCATTGACGGATATTGACCGAAAAAAGATTTTATCCGCCAATCAGCGATTTGCTGAAAATGCATTGCGGGTGATTGCTCTTGCCTACCGGGAAGTACCACTGAGCACTGAACATGAAATTGAAGCGATTGAAAAAGACCTCATATTCGTCGGTTTGGCAGGCATCATTGACCCGCCCAGGGAGGGCGTAAAAGAAGCGGTTGCCCGTTGCCACACGGCAGGCATTAAAGTAATGATGATAACCGGCGACCATAAAACGACTGCGATTGCCATCGCCAAACAAATCGGTCTTTACAAAGAAGGCGATGTTTCGCTCACCGGAAAAGAAATAGAAGATATGCCGGAGAAGGATTTTGAAGCAATCATAGACAAGCTGAGCGTGGCTGCCAGGGTGCTGCCGATTCAGAAACTGAAAATCGTGGAAGCCCTCCAAAAGAAAGGGCACGTGGTTGCCATGACGGGCGATGGCATCAACGATGCCCCGGCGCTCAAAAAAGCGGATATCGGCATTGCAATGGGCATCACCGGAACGGACGTGTCCAAGGAAGTAGCCAACGGAATTCTCCTGGATGACAATTTCACCACCATCGTCAATGCCGTACACGAGGGGCGCAATATTTATGACAAGATGGTTAAGTCTGCGAAATACCTCTTGTCTTGCAATACCGGGGAGATTTTGGTCATTTTGATAGCTATTTTGTTGCAGATGCCACTCCCCTTGATTCCGCTTCAAATTTTGGTAATCAACCTCCTGACGGATGCGTTTCCTGCCCTGGGCCTGGGGTTCGAATCGGCAGAAGACGGCATTATGAAGCGCCGTCCGAGAAAGCCTGCCGAAAAACTCATAGATGGCAAAATGTTCGCCTCCATTGTCGTCATGGGGATTGTAATGGCATTAGGTACGCTTTACTTGTTCAATGAATACCTTTATAAAGGCTTGGACTATGCCCGGACAGTCGCCTTTACCACCCTGGTGTTCATCCAGATGTTTGCGGTGATGAGCAGCCGCTCGTTGATGCCGTCCCTCAAAAAAATGAACCCATTCTCCAATGTATGGCTGCTGGGCGGCGTGACCCTTTCCATGCTGCTGCACCTGGTTTTGGTTTACTGGGCGCCGATGCAGCCCATATTCCATACCGTACCCCTCCATTTGGAAGACTGGTGGAAAATTATTGCCGTTTCGAGCGTGGGATTTCTCGTCATGGAAATAAGCAAGGTGGTTTTAAAATTTAAAAAAACATGACTGTAACCTTCTTTTCCACGAAATCTTATGACCGCGAGTATTTCGAGCGACGCAACTCGGACCATCACATACTGCGCTTTTTGGAAACGCCACTCACCGAACAGACGGCTCAATTAGCCGCCGGGAGCAAGGCTGTTTGCATTTTCGTCAACGACCGTTGCAATGCAGATGCGATTAAAACCTTGAATGAGAAGGGAATTCGCCTCATCGCCTTGCGCTGTGCGGGTTTCAACAATGTGGACATGGCTGCCGCAAAAGCGCATGGCATGACGGTCGTGCGTGTGCCCGCTTATTCGCCCCACGCGGTGGCGGAACACGCGGTCGCGCTCATGCTCACGCTCAACCGCAAGACGCACAAAGCCTACAACCGGGTGCGCGAGGGAAATTTCTCGTTGGAACGGCTGACGGGTTTCGACCTGCATGGGAAAACGGTGGGCGTCGTCGGCACAGGAAAAATCGGCTCCGTGTTCGCGCAAATCATGCTCGGCTTCGGTTGCCGCGTGTTGGCTTATGATATTTTTGAAAATCAGGAACTTATAGCCAAGGGTGTGCGCTACGTTCCGCTCGGCGAATTGCTTTCCGCTTCCGGTATTGTCTCGCTGCATTGCCCTTTGAACGACCAAACGCACCACCTCGTCAACGCCGAATCTTTGAAAAAAATGAGGCCCGGCGCCATGCTCATCAATACTGGGCGCGGCGCGCTGATGGACACTCGGGCTACCCTCGTCGCGCTGAAATCCGGGCGCCTCGGCTATCTTGGCATCGACGTGTACGAGCAAGAGGAAAATCTATTCTTCCAAGACCATTCGGAGACCATTATTCAGGACGAACTCATCCTGCGCCTCATGTCCTTCCCCAACGTGCTCATCACGGCGCATCAGGCATTCTTTACCGACGAGGCGTTGTCGGAAATTGCCCGCGTGACCTTGCAAAACATCTCGGATTTTGAAGCGGGAAAACCGTTGGAAAATGAAGTAAAAATTCAGTAAATCTGCGTTTTGCTTCCTGCATCGCCTTGCCACGACCAATTCTTTCGACCCTGCTGCACAACTGTAAAACCCTTTGCCGCATTTCACGACATCAAGGACGAGACCGAGCGCAAGTTCTACCCGCAGGTGATGGAGAAAAGCCAGGTACTTGCCCGATTTGCAAGATGGACCTGGTTTGGGTGGAGGTTGACCCAACCCAGAAAGCGGGCGAGTTGAAGTTGAGCGACCAGCAAATCCGGCTGGCGAACATCCAGACCGACACCGTGCGCCTCCGTCCGCTCGGCGAGGAAATCACCCTTTCGGCTACGTTGAAGGAAAACCAGAACCTCGTGAACGTAGTCACGTCGAGGATTGCGGGCAAGGTCGAGCGGCTTTTAATCCGAAACATCGGCGAACCCGTGCAGGCAGGGCAAGCAGTTTTTGAGCTGTACAGCGAGGAACTTACCTCCACCCAACAGGACTACCTACTGGCATTGCAGAGCAAAAAACGTTACGCAGATACTGACCCAAACTTCGCCCGCATTGCCGATGCTTCCCGCAACAAACTCTTGCTCTGGGGCATGACCAAGGGCCAAATCGCCGACCTCGAACAAAGCGGCAAGCCCGGCAACACCCTTACTTTTTACAGCAAGTACAGCGGCATCACTACCGAGGTCAGCGTTGCCGAGGGCGATGAGGGTTCGCCCATGCTGCGCCTCGCCAACCTGAACACGCTTTGGGCGGAGACACAGCTTTGCGTCAGCGACCTCCCGTTTTTGGGCAAGACCGGGGGCGTTGGTGGAATTCCCTTCCATCTCCGACCAGAAGCTGCAGGGCAAGGTCAGTTTCGTGAACCCCTCGCTCGAAGCCTCTTCCAAAATCGTGATGGTTCGGGCGGAAACCCCAACCCCGGCGGCAATTACCAGCCGGGGACGCAGGCATGGATGACGCTGAAAGGAAGAGTCCGAAATGCCATCGCCTTTCCGACCAATGTGCTCATCGGGGGAAAGAACGGCACGACCGTCTGGCTGAAAATCAAAGCGGCGCATTTGAGAGCCGCATGGCGGAGACCGGCACGACGAACCGGGATTTCACGGTAATCAAAGCGGGCTTGGAGGCGGGTGAGATGGTTGTCGTCTCTGAGGCTTACTTGTTATACACAACGAGCTGGTTTTCAAGAAGGGGGCGAAACCGATGGCGGGGCATGATATGGGGGGCGGTGGAGGGCATGAGTGGCATTGAGAAAATGAGAAAGTTGAGAATATCGAGAATTTGCCCACGTTCGATTTTCTCAACTTTCTCAACTTTCTCATTTTCTCACCGCTTGGAATACATTCCGTGCTGTGTGCATTCAAAAAGTGTTTCCAGCATCCTGTCCACCGTCGCACGGCTCAAGCCGTAGCCCTCGCCAATCTCGACGGCATCTTTTCTGCGAAATTCGGGAGGCAGGTTTTCGATGAACTGCCGCTTGTTGTTCGGCAGGTTATTGAAGGCTGCCATGCCTGACTTGGGTAGCTTTTCGAGTAAAAAAAGGGTGTGATGGATGAATACGTTTGCCAGCTTTTGAACGGTTTCGTAATCAGTTTCCGAGCAATAAATAACGGTAGTCGTGTCCCGCCGCTCGAACTTTCGGAGCGCCGAAAAAGTCATTGCCATTCGGAAGAAAATGACGCCCATACGGAACACGGATGCCAACGCATCGTCGCCGTTCAGCAGATAAGTTTCCTTGAGCAATCGCTGGAAGGTCTCGAAATGGTGCGCCCACTGGCTGCGGCTGAAGTGAAATTCGGTCGGGTGGGCAGCGAGAAAATTGTGCATTTCGACCACCTCCTGCGAGCGCTCCCGAAAGTATTCCGTCAGGTTGACGCTGCCCTGCTGTGGCGAAACATCTCGCCAATGCGGTTTCACGGCGAAGATGTAAAACAGGAACCGGGAGAACAGCCCGTCCTCGCTCGATGGGATTAGGCGCAGCACTTGGTTCGGTGTTCCCGATAGCGCAATGGAGAGCCGTGGTGACTCCAGTTCCATGAACTCGACGACGGATTTCCGGGAATTGGCGTCGTCCTCGTGGCTGAAGCATTTGCGCATCAGGTCGGAGTATTTGCCCCAATCCTGTTGGAGGACGTTACCCAGCGTGTCGGCTTCCGTTTCGCAGAGGATGCCGGAGCCGCCGTTATCAGCGAGGTGCTGGCGGAACATGGCGGCGCTGGTATTGGCGGGGATGAACAGGAGCTTGACGGGCGGCTTGACGGGTTCGTTTTCTTCCGCCGCTTCAAAAAGCGCCGTCGGTTTTTTGCTTTTCAGCAATCGGCTTTGGCGACGGTTGTACTCGATGAGGTCTTTTTTGTACTTGTCGAAGGCGGTTTTGCTCTGCTCTTTGAGCGATTTGTGAAGCCCGTTGCCGAGGTGCTTGGCAAAAGTCATCACCGACTTGCTGCTGGCGGGCGGGGCGAGGATGAAGGAATAGAGGTTCGGGAAAAATTCCCGGCGGTCGTAAACGCCTTTCGTGGCCGGGATGCAGCCGGAAAGGATGGAAATGGCGGCGGTGAGAAAAACGTCCCGCTCCCGTGGGTCTTCCAGCAGGGCGCAAGGCTCTCGGAGCAAGGCGGGCAGGTCGGGGAAAATTTCGTCCGGGAAGATGGGCGTGTTGTGGAGTTGGGTGTAAAAATCTTCGGTTGGTGTCCCCTTCGAGCCATGCTCGACAGGGTGGTGCTTGTAGGCACTTGCGACGGTGGCGATGACCTCCCGACGAGGCAGGTCGGAGAAGTTTTCCAAAGCAAAATCGAGGGTATCGGTTTCAGTGACGCCCGCTCGGTTGGCGTTGTTGCTAAACAAGTAGAGGAAGTTGTTGCGGTTGCCCTCAATGTAGTCGGACTGGCATTGGGTTTGGGTGAAAATCTGTTGCAGCCCACTTGTCTTTGGCAATACATCCTTGGTGGCTTTCCCTTTTTTCGTGGACGGCTCTCTATCGGGATGACAAAAAAGGTGCGTGGACGGGTTCCCTTCGGGAATGGTAAGGGGCGGAGGGCAATCGGCGAGGACGGGAAAAACCTCTCTGTCAGTTTTAACCCAAGCATCGGGGTCGTGGGAAAGAAAACAAAGGCGGGTGATGTCCTTGCCGGAGCGGTCGAGCAGCCCCCCTCCGGCTCCCCCAAATTGGGGGGAGAGCAAGTCTGTGTAATATTTCGCCACTTGCCGAAAGGCTTCTTCGTGACATTCTTGTTTGCTGTCCACCCGAACGATGACTTTGTAGCCGTTGCCACTCGGCGAAGTGAAGCCAGCGCAAGCGAAGCGGTCTTGGCGAGCTTCCTGTTTCAGCCCTTCCAATTGTACCTTTTCCAATTTGTCAAAATCGAGGATGACCAACTGCGTGTATTCCACCAGGTGTTCAAGGGTGCGACCGCCGTTGAAATTGCCGGACGGCGTAAAAGCGGGCAACTGCTTTTTGAGCTTGTCGGCTTTGGCTTTGTTGCTCCGCTGGAGGGCAAGGCGGATTTGGGCAACCTCGGTTTTGAAGTGGTTGCCTTTAATCGCCCCGATGATTTGCTCCAGGGTGCGGTGCCCGGCGACTTTGGTGAAATGGTAAAAAAGTGTGAGTTGTTGCATGGCGAGGTGGTCGTCGGAAATGGAAGGTCAGACAAAAAGTGCGGCTACGGTCGTTGCCGGAAGTGCGACAGCATTGGAAGCTGGCGGTGCCGGAACGGGCTTGGGCTGCAAGGGAAACGGCACGGCATCGGAGTTGATGTAGGTGTCGGGGTCAGAGGAACAGTAGCAGCCGTCCGTGACCCTAAACCCGGCAGATGTGAGTGAAAGCCCAACTGTTTCGGTGAAATGCTGGTACACCCGGTTGAAGCTCCGCTGGTGCTGGTGGGCTTCGGTTTCGACGGGAACGAGCAGGACAATTGCGTTCCCAGCGATGTTGCGGAAGCAGGCGTAAACCTGCGGGTCGGCGATGATGGATTGGCGGGTTTCGGCAATGTCCCGTTCCCTCAGCGGGTTGGTTTCCAGCATGACGAAGCGGGAGTATTGCACGAGGTCGTCCTTGCGGCGCAACACGAGGAAACGCCCAGCCGGGGTGAAATAGGGCAGTTGGAACAATAGCTGGTCGGCCCAGTCGTCCTTGCCGTCGAACAATAGTTGGCGGTAGTTTTCGACGATTTCACGGTCGGTGCCTTTTTGGATTTGGAGAAGGATGTTGCTCAATGGACGGTTCGCCGTGAGCTGCTGGTTGCGAAAAACGGATACGGTGGTCATGGCAAGATGAGTTTTGAGTGATGAATTAAGAGTTATTGAGTTGTGCCGCTTTTGGCGGCGAGAATTAATGCCTGTGGCGCTTCAACAGATGGTGGATTTCGGTTTCCTGGTAGTAGATTTTCTTCCCGATTTTGGTGAAGGGCAGTATGCCTTTTTCCCGCCAGGCGGCAGCGGTGTTCTTGCTGATTTTCAGCATCCGGATGATGTCGCTATTGTCGAGCAACTCGCCAGACTGGTCGCCAGCGTCCAGCGTATGCCGGATGGCATCAAGGCGCTGGATGATTTGATTGAATTGCTCGTCGGACATGCGGTTAAGTCAGGTTGTGGTTGAAATGTGCAAGCAAAAGTAGGCGGAGGGAAAACCACATGGCAGTTGTACAAGGTGGTGCAACCAAAGGTTAAGACGTTGATTTACAATGGATTGCGGAGATTATTTTCCCCGGTCTTTTTTTGCCTTCTGCATCAGATGGGCGAATTTCTCGAAGCAGGTTTCCATTGCCTTGGAGGTTGGAGCATCGAAGTGGTTCTTGACGCTGCGCCAGCTGATGTCCTCCGATTGCTTGGTCTGGAAGTGGGCGGCAAGGAACTTGCAGACCTCCGTTTTATACTGGCGGGGAATGAGGTCGAGGTCGTACATGGCCCGAAAGAAGTATGCGAGTTCAGCGACCGAGAGGTTGATTTTGATTTTGGGCAGAACAGCCTCCTCGTTCATCTGCAATGGTGGCGGCGCAATGGTGGAAACGAGCATTTCCAATTGTCTTAGCTTCTCTATTTCGAGGTCAATCTGCAGGTCGAAAGGCACGATATTGGAAGCAGTGAAGGAGGGTTTATTTTGTAAGTAGCTGGTCTTGGCTTCGAGCAGGTAGGCGAGCTTATCGGTAAAATCGGGCAGGTGTTTCAACTGTTCCTTCACGTCGTGGATGCTGAAACGGAGGCTGTAAAACTCGGCAATCGAGCCTTCCAGTTCTTCGGAGACGCCCTGCCAGATGGCACGACGGGCACGCTCGATGGAGGCGCTGGCAAGCTGAAATGAAGTTTGGCAGCCCGCTTTCGCAAGCAAAGGCTGGTTGAGCATGAGCAACAGCTCGAAGCGCTGGAGCCAGACAAAAGGCTTGCGCACCTGGTCGCACTGCCACGCAAGGAAGGTGTCCCACCGATGGCGGGGCAAGTTGGTTGTTTTCTGGAGCAGTGCCAGACAGTAGTTTTTCATTGAAACCTGCCCTTCCACCGTAAAATCGGGGAGACAGGCAAGCCCTTCTGCGGTAATTTCAATGTCCGTGGGTTGGGTTTGCGTGTAATCAGCAAACGGGTGCTCCGGAAAGTCAACCTGTGTCAACTCGATTAAATGAAGTCCCATAGTAATTTTAAAAGGTAACGTGTCCGCCCAATGTGTGCTGACCAGCCAATAGTATGTTGTGTTTGAGAACCGGAGCGAAAGGTAAGCGGGTTTGTAGATAAAAACAAATTGTTTTAATTATTTCATCAAATTGTTGATAACTTCTTACGCTTTTTAAAAATAGGCAGGTTGGCTGCTGCTATGTCTATGTCCTCAGTTGAGGACAACCGCTTTCGTTGCAGCCATTGGTCAAGTTCAACCCTGTTGAAGTAGAGCTTCTTTCCGTTTGGGCAGTAGTGCGGGATTTGGCGGGTGCTGGTGAGCTTGTAAAGGTGGCTTTCGCTGAGTTCGAGGTACAGGCAGGCTTCCTTGAAATTGAGGACTTCTTTTTGGAGGAGGGATTGGCTGAGAAGTAGTTCCTCGATGCGGTCCAGTTTTGTAAGGATGTCGGATTGGTGGTTCATGCCCAGTGATTTTTTGAGCAAAGGAAAGCATCTGAAAAATTGGAGGGTAGTTGTACCACCTTGTGCAACCCTACTGTCGAAGGCTGAAAATCAGGCTTTTGTGTCAGGAAAAAAAATGAAAGGAGCTTGTCTACTTGGAATGGTTGAAAGGCGATTTTTTGACAAAAAAATGGCTGCGCTTACTTTTTTCTTGCCTAGCCGCCGCTGCTTACTTTTTACTTACTTTTTTAAAAAAAAGGAGCTACGCTAATGCGTAACTCCTTGATAATCAGTGTCGGGGTGACAGGATTTGAACCTGCGACCACACGCCCCCCAGCCAGCGGAGCGCACGGCGCAGGCCCCGCCGCACATTCCCGCCACCTCGCTGGCCGATGCGGTGTCGGGGCTGTTGGACAAGGCGGCGGCTACGAACGGGGTGCATGAGGAAGCAGCGGCTTAGGTTGGTACTTATCTTCGAATTTATAGTTGAAGTTGCCGGGCAAAGGGTTTTGTCCGGCATTTTTTATTGCAGCCATTTGACATCGGATTATTTTCTTGAAAAACTTAAAGTAAAAACCCGCCCCGTTCGTCTGCCATCCTCAAAAACAGCATCTTCGTGACCGAAACAACCACCATGGCAGAACGGCAGAATATCGTGCAGACGGTGCGCAGCTACGGCAAGCGGCTCTTCGGCTTCATCCGGCAGCGGGTGGGCAGCGATGCCGATGCCGAGGACGTGCTGCAGGACGTATGGTTCCAACTCAGCCAACTCGTGGACCTGGAGTCGGTGGAAAACATCGGGGCTTGGCTCTTCCGGGTCACCCGGAACAAGCTCACCGACCGCTCCCGCAAGCGCCTGCCCGACCGCCTCGAAGACCTCGCTTACGAGAACGAGGACGGTGAAACCCAGTTCAGCGACCTACTGCTCGCCGACTTCGCCACGCCAGAAGACGAGTACCTGCGCCAGCTTTTTTGGGAAACGCTGTTCGCCGCACTGGAGGAACTGCCCGAAAACCAGCGCAACGTCTTCGTCTGGAACGAATTGGAAGACCAAACTTTCCAGCAAATCGCCGACCGTACCGGCGAGAACATCAAAACCCTGATTTCCCGAAAACGCTATGCCGTGCTGCACTTGCGCCGCCGCCTCGAAACCTTTTACCAAGAACTCATAAATTATTGAAGCCATGTTTATGCCTCGTCGCAAAAAATTCATCTTCATCCCCTTCCTCCTAGTGGCCGCCGTGCTGCTCTTTGGCTGGGTGGTCATGTCGCTTTGGAATGCCATATTGCCAGATGTGGTTTCGGGCGTTTCGGCCCTGACCTATTGGCAGGCAGTGGGATTGCTAATCCTCTCAAAGATTCTTTTTGGAGGCTTCAAAGGGGGAGGCCCTGGTCG
The DNA here is from genome assembly GCA_022844265.1 of Saprospiraceae bacterium. Lineage (GTDB taxonomy): Bacteria > Bacteroidota > Bacteroidia > Chitinophagales > Saprospiraceae > M3007. Next base: position 40,807 of record JALHMA010000003.1, read on the forward strand.
TGGGCCGTCTGCCCATTTTCGGGAGAAATGGCGCAACATGAACGAAGAGGAGCGCACCCAGTTCAAGGCTGCTTGGCGTGATCGCTGCAAAAAATAGGGATTGGAACCCAGTCCCCACCCGTTCAAGCAGACCCTTGAACCGTCCCGATAGCTATGCGAGAGGGCGGGTCATCAAACCCGCCTATTCCGGAACAGGCGGGTTTGATAACCCGCCCTCTCGCAAGGAGACTGCTACAACCGATACTCCTGCCATTCTCTCAATAAAGACTGATTATCAATCATTTACGAAGACTCCAATCCATACTTCTTGTTAAACCAATAAAATTTTTGAAAATAAATCAATCTACTTAAAGTAAAAATAAACCTGGTTCGTCTTCCTATATGTGCGGCAAATCAAACCAAAAAAGCCGCCGATAAATCACCCGGTTTTTCACATCTTTTAAACATCAAAATCATGCGACGTTTCCCGTTTTTCGTCGGCCCACTCGTGGGCCTGGTACTCTTGTTTTTCTTCCTGAAAGCCCTGTTCATCGTCCTGTTCGGCGCAGCCGTGCTGGGCATGGGGGCGATGGCCTTCAAGGCCATACGCTCACGCCACCACTACGGCCCGATGCACGTAGCGGCCATGCGCCAGCGCCAGCCCGTACCGATTGACGGTCGGCGCAGCGAACCAACCTTCGACTGGATGCCACAGGGCCGAATCATTGAAGTAATCTAAATCAATCACCAGGGACAGTAACACTTGGGTTTTTAGGTTCTTGGTTTCAGGTTTCAGGGTAGCCCCTGTGTGAAACCTGAAACCCTAAACCTGAAACCCGGTATTCACTGCCCACCAAACATCTTTAAATCATGTGTTATTCAAATCATCATGGAATGGGCGGCGGCTACGGCCATTCCGCTAAGGGAATGGGCGGCCACGCTGGCCGCTTCGGACAAGGCAACCCCTGGATGCGGGGCGCTTGGTTCCAGCCCCCGGTCAATATCGAGGAACTGGAAGACCGCTACCTGCTGCACCTCGCCGCACCGGGCCGCAATAAGTCCGATTTTCAGCTCAGCGTAGCAGGCGACGTGCTCACCATCTCCAGCCGCAAGCAGGAGGAGAGCGACCTCGCCGCTGCGCAAAACTGGACCCGCCGGGAGTTCCGCACCGTGGCCTTCGAACGGCAGTTCCAGCTCAACGAGAAGATTGATGCGGATGGCATCACGGCCAGCTACACCGATGGGGTGCTGGTGGTGACGCTACCCAAGCACGCCAGTGCGCACACCCCTGCAAGGGATGTGTTCGTGGCCTAAGCCGATGATATACTTTAGTTGATTTTGTTGGGGAGGCAGCCCGGGGTGGGTTGCCTCCTTTTTTTGTCAATACCTGTGCTTATAGGCCTCCTGTCACCTTGCTGAGCAATACTGTGCCGGGGATACTGGACTTTTAGGAGGAGCCACTGTCATCCTATCCATATTCAATCCCAAACATACCGTTCATCGTATTCCACCTCATATTTTTTCAAAAATGCCCGATACTCTTCTTGGAACGTCTTTTTGCGATGGTGCTCATGTTGCCGGGCGATGTAGTCAATCACTATATTCACCTCCGATGGGTTCACAGAAAACGCACCGTAGCCATTTTGCCAGTAGAAATTGACGTAAGCCTCCCCTTTCGTCTTTATCCAAAGCGATGAATTGGTTTTTATCTCCTCCAATAATTTCATCAAAGCCAATTTTTTGGAGAGCATGCACAGGATATGGACATGGTCAATATATCCCCCGATTTTGATGGGTGGGCATTCCATATCCCTGCATATGCCACCCATATAGGCATGCAATTCGTCTTCAATGGCCGGCACAATAAATGGCTGTCGGTGCTTGGTGCTGAACACCAGGTGTACGTAGTTTTTGACGAGTGATTGTCCCATGGTCTGTTTTTTGTTCCCGCCAAAAATATAATGTTGCTGTGAAATTATGATGTGGGGCGGTTATTTTTTGTTCCGTGGGGCGACTTTCCGTGGGGCGGCACCCCACTTTCCGTGGGGCGGCACCCCACGCTAACATATTGCGCCCTTTCAGGGCTGTGAGGTTGATGCCCCCACATCGTAGCCCTGAAAGGGCGCAATATGTTAGCATAGGGTGACGCCCTATGCTATGCAATGCAATGCGCAATATGTTAGCATAGGGTGACGCCCTATGCTATGCAATGCAATGCGCAATATGTTAGCATAGGGTGACGCCCTATGCTATGCTATGCAATGCGCAATATATTAGCATAGATTGACGCCCTACGCCTAAACCAAGTAAGCGCAATTTCAGAATAAAAACTACCTTTGACGTACTGGTTTTCACATCCCTCACCCACATCCCTTTCAAATTAGACCGGACTCCCCCCGTACCGTTGGCACACGCCACGCTAATACTGTATTCGAACAAGCACTGTAAAATCCAAAATCTATGAACCGCAACGCAACCGTAAGCACCCGTGGCACCTATTGGCCGCTCCTCCTCATCTTCATCGGCATCCTGCTTTTCTTCGCAAAAAACAACCTCCGTGCCCAGCCCGCTGGCTTCTCCGACAACCTCTACCTCGGCGGCTGGGACCAAGTGGCTGGCTTCACCTGGGACAACAACGGGCGCATGTACGTCTGGGAGACTGTCGGCAAGGTCTGGGTCGCGGTGAACGGCGTGAAGCAGTCCCCCGCCCTCCTCGACATCTCCGACGAGGTGGGCGCTTGGCGGGACTTCGGCCTGCTCGGATTCGCCCTCGACCCCAATTTCACCACCAATGGCTTCATCTACCTGCAATACGTCGTGGACCGCCACCACCTGCTCAAGTTCGGAACGACGCAGTACAGTGCCACTACCAACGAGTATTTCAACGCTACCATCGGGCGCATCACCCGCTACCAAGTGGACATCAGCACCTACGCCAGCATCGTGCCCGGCAGCCGCACCATCCTCGTAGGGGCAACGCCAAGCGATGGCCCGCCCATCCTGCACGAGAGCCACGGCACGGGCGGGTTGGCCTTCGGCCAAGACGGCTCCCTGCTCGCCACCATGGGCGACGGCGCCAGCTACAACGCCGTTGACCAAGGCAACGACCCCGAAACCTACTACGCCCAAGCCCTTGCCGACGGCATCATGCCCTCCTCGCATAATATTGGGGCATACCGCTGCCAGATACTCACCTCCTATTCTGGTAAAATCCTGCGCCTCAACCCCCAAACGGGCGATGGCTACCCCAGCAACCCGTATTGGAATGCTTCGCAACCCAAGTCCGTAGCCAGCCGCACCTGGGCAAGGGGCGTGCGCAACCCCTACCGCTTCTGCCATGTGCCGGAGACGGGCAGCCACAATCCCGCCGACGGCAATCCAGGCGTGTTCATTTTTGGCGACGTAGGCTGGGGCACCCGGGAGGAAATGAGCGTGGTGAACGCCCCCGGCATGAACTTCGGCTGGCCCAAATACGAGGGCATGACCCACCAGCCCGGCTACAACAACGCCACCTACACCCCCGCCACGCACGACCGCCCACGAGTGGATTGGCGAACTGGCACAGCAAGAGGTTTGGTCAACGGCTCCATCGTCAACGTCGGTTCGGCCACCCTGCCCGGTACTTCGTTCACGGGCAATGCCAGTACGGGCGGCGTCTGGTACCACGGCCACGAGTTCCCATCAATTTGGCACGACACCTATTTCCACGCCGACTACGGCGGCGGCTGGATAAAGAACTTCCGCTTTGATGCCAATTACAACCCATTGGAAGTGCGCAATTTCGTGGACGTGGCGGGCGCTTGCGTCTTCGTCACCACCCACCCGACGCAGGGAGGCATCTGGTACGTGCGCTACCCCGACCAGATACGGCGGGTCAGCTTCACGGGCACCACCAACCGGGCACCCGTGGCCTTTGCATCGGCTTCGCCAAACACGGGGACTTCGCCCCTGACCGTCCAGTTCTCCAGCTTCAATACCTACGACCAGGATGGCGGCACGCTCGCTTACCTCTGGAACTTCGGCGATGGCACCACCAGCACTGAACCAAACCCCGTCAAGACCTACAGCACCGGCAGCGCCGCTACGGGTTACAACGTGACCCTCACTGTCACCGACAACACCAGCCTGAATGCCACGGCCACCGTCAATGTCAGCATCAACAATGCTGCGCCCGACATCACGGCCACCAGCGTTGACGCAATCAATACCTTCAACCCTGCCGTCACCACGCCCGTCAGCCTAAGTGCCACCGTGTCGGACGCCAACCATTCGGCGGGGCAATTGAGCTATAACTGGGAGGTGCTGCTCTACCACAACGAGCATAGCCACCCCGTGCAGTCGTTCACCACGGCCACGGCTACCGTCAACCTCACGCCCGTCGAATGCTACAATGCCAGCTATTGGTACCGGGTAAAACTGAAAGTGAGCGACCCCACCGGGGCCAGCGACACCTATCAAAAAGACATCTTCCCGGCTTGCGCCGGAACGAGCCAAACCCTCAGTTTTTCCACCATTTCGGATAAACTCGTGGGCGAAGCGCCATTTAACCTAACTGCTTCATCGTCAAGCGGTTTGCCCATCATTTTCTACGTAACCGAAGGCCCTGCACAGGTCTTGGGCAACCAGGTCACCTTGCTTGGCGTGCCCGGCAAAGTGACCATTGCTGCCACGCAACCGGGGAATGGAACGGTCGGCCCAGCGGTGAATGTGGAGCGCAGTTTTTGGGTAAACGTGACCCCGCCAAGCAATTGCAGCGGTACGGGAACCATCAGTTTTGAAAGATGGACGGGTGTGACTGGCAACGCCGTTTCACAGATACCCGTCGGCAACGCGCCCAATGCCACGGGTACGCTGAACCTATTTGAAATCACTTCCAACGCCTTCGACAACTACGGCGTGCGGGTGCGGGGCTACGTCTGCCCGCCCGTAACGGGGCAGTACCGCTTCTGGATTGCCAGCGACGACAACGGGCAGCTCTGGCTCTCGACCAACAGCAGCCCGACCAACAAGGCGCTCATCGCCAGCGTGGCGGATTGGACGAACCCGCAGGAGTGGACGAAATTCCCTTCGCAACAGTCGGCCCTCATCACCTTGACCGCAGGTCAACAATATTATATTGAAGCGCTGATGAAGGAAGGCACAGGCAGCGACAACCTCGCCGTGGGTTGGCAATTGCCGGGCGGCACCTTGGAGCGACCCATCCCAGGTATGCGGCTCATGCCTTTTTCGGCTGCTCCGCAATCGCAGACCATCACCTTCCCCACCATTCCGAACAAGCTGACGAATGACCCGGCGTTTACTATTTCCGCTACCGCAACGAGCGGGCTACCCGTCAGCTTCAGCATTGTGAGCGGGCCAGCCACGGTCAGTGGGAGCACCATCACCTTGTCGGGGCAAACAGGTACGGTAGTGGTTCGTGCTTCGCAAAGCGGCAATGCGAGCTGGAGTGCGGCTACGCCCGTTGAGCGCAGCTTCACCGTGACCCAAGCGGGTGGCGGCGGCAGCGTTGACCTTTCGCTAACTGCCAGCCATAGCCCCGCCAATGCGACCATTTACAATTCGATTTTCTACACCTTCACCGTCACCAACAACAGCACAACCACAGCCACCAATGTGCGGGTTTTTGCGCCACTGCCCGCCAACACGGTTTATGTCGGTGGCCAAGAGTGGACGGTGACACAGGGGCTTTTCGACCATTTTGGCACCAAAGTCTGGTATGTGGGCAACCTCGCCGGGGGCGCCTCCGCTTCGCTGACGGTGGGCTGGTACTTGCTTGCCGCTCCGCCGTTCACGGGCTGGGCCGAGGTGAGCGCCTGCGACCAAACCGACCCTGACAGCACCCCCGCCAATGGCTCGCCCGGGGTCGCCAACGAGGACGATGAAGTGGCCAAAGTAGCGCTCGGTGCTGGCCAAGGCCCTCAAAACCAGACGATTACCTTCCCGACCATCTCGAACAAAGTGACAACAGATGCGCCGTTCACCCTCTCGGCCACGGCATCGAGCGGCCTACCCGTGAGCTACTCGGTGGTGAGCGGCCCTGCCACGGTCAGCGGCAATACGGTCACGCTTGGCGGCACGACAGGCACGGTGGTTATCCGTGCTTCGCAAAGCGGCAACAGCAGTTGGAATGCGGCTTCGCCCGTTGAGCGCAGCTTCACGGTGGGGCAGCCGGGGCTACAAAGCCAGACCATTTTGTTCAACAATATTTCCAATAAGCTGACCACCGATTTGCCGTTCAACATCTCGGCCACAGCTTCGAGCGGCTTGCCAGTTACTTTCACCTTGGTCAGCGGCCCAGCGACACTCAGCGGCACTACCGTCACGCTCACGGGGCAGCCCGGCACGGTGACGGTTCGTGCTTCGCAACCCGGCAACAGCAGCTACAATCCTGCCCCGAATGTTGACCGCAGTTTCACCGTCAGCCTACCCGGCGGTGGCAGCGGCGTTGACCTTGAACTGTCCATGACCTCCTCGGCGCAGAACGTGACGCAATGGGCCAATATCAGCTTCACCGCCACCCTCACCAATGCGGGCACGGCACAGGCGACGGGTGTGAAGGTGCATTTCCCCAAACCCGCCAGTGTCGTCTATACGGGCGGCAGCGAGGTGACGGTGTCGAAGGGCAGTTTCGGCCTTTTCACCGACCAAATATGGACAGTGGGCACGATGAACGCTGGGGAAACGGCCACCATCACCTGCACCTTCTTCGTGCTGCAAAATGCACCGCTGACGGCCTACGCCCAAGTGAGCGCCGCCAGCCCGACCGATAACGACTCGACGCCAAACAACGGCACCTCGCCCACGCCCAACGAGGACGACGAGGCCGCCAAGACGGCAGGCGCACCCGGCGCTGGCCCTCAGAACCAGACGATTACGTTCAATGCCATGCCGAATAAGGTGACAACGGATGCGCCGTTTACTATTTCCGCTAGCGCAACAAGCGGGCTGCCTGTGAGCTTCAGCATCGTGAGTGGCCCAGCGACGATTGGTGGGAACACCATCAGCCTCGGCGGCACGACTGGCACGGTGACGGTTCGGGCAAGCCAAGCGGGGAACGCAAGCTGGAACGCTGCGACGCCGGTGGAAAGGAGCTTTACGGTAAGTGCGCCTGGCTTGCAAAACCAGACAATTACCTTCCCTGCCATCTCGAACAAAGTGACGACGGCTGCACCATTTACCATTTCAGCCACGGCTTCGAGCGGCTTGCAAGTGACGTTCACTTTGATAAGCGGCCCGGCGACTTTAAGCGGAAATACGGTCACTTTGACGGGTGCAACGGGCACGGTGAGCATTCGGGCCAGCCAAGCGGGCAATGCGCAGTACAATCCCGCAGCGGACGTGACCCGCAGTTTCGGGGTGACAGCGCCCGGCGGCAGCGCTCCCGACCTTGAAGTGACCTTGACGGCCAACAGCCCTAACTTGTTGATTTGGAACGATGTAACGTTTACCATCGCTGTCGCAAACAACGGGACGGCAGCGGCCAGCGGGGTGAAACTCTCCGTTCCAATTCCGCAAGGTTTAGCCCACACTGCGAACACGCCAGCAGCCGGAACGAGCTACGACCTCGGCATTCAGGAGTGGAATGTGGGAAGTTTAGCGGCTGGAACGACCAAAACCATGACGATAAAGCTGTTTTGCTTACAAAATACGACGGCTTTGCCCTATTTCGTGCAGGTGAAGACGGCCAGCCCCGCCGATGTGGACAGCAGTCCCGGAAACAACACATCGGGTACACCTGTAGAGGACGACGAGGCGCTTTGGACGCTGAATCCGCCGCCGAACCCAGTCGTCGGTGCGCCGGGCGAGGTGTTCCGGCTTTTTGCGAAGCAAGACGGGCCTAACGCTAGGCTGAGTTGGAGCACAAACAGTGGCGAACACGCAGTCCGCTACGGGGTGGAACGCTCGGCGGATGGTTTTGTCTGGTCACCCATTGCGGAGCAGGAAAACCAAGCGTGGTCGGATAATTTTGCCAATTACGACCATACCGACCTGCGTCCGCTTTCTGGCTGGAATTTCTACCGCATCGTGCAGCTACGAGAGAATGGCTCGGTAGCCTTCTCCAATGTGCAGATGCTCGAATTCTGGGACGACCTCGACGAGTTCAAGCTCTTCCCGAACCCCGCTGGCGACTACGTGGACGTGAACCTGCGCTCGGTGGAAGGCCGCATCGTGCGCCTGCTGCTGGTTGACCGGGCTGGGCGGTTGGTGAAGGAAATGGAGGTGCAGTCTGCCTCGCTGGAGCCTGTACGCATTGACCTTTCTGGGATGCAGGAGGGTTGGTATGTGGTGTGGATACAGGCGGCGGGGAGGAGGGCGAGGGCGCTACCGTTGGTAGTTGGAAAGGGGTGAAGAATGAATTGTTGTTTGTTGTTTGAACAGCTTTCCGAAAGTTTTGGAACTTTCGGAAAGCTGTTCAACGCCTCCGCTTCCAACACCCCACCAAATGATCATCCACCATCCCCGTCGCCTGCATGAAGGCATAGCAGATGGTGCTGCCTACGAACTTGAAGCCCCGTTTTTTCAAATCCTTGGACATGGCATCGCTCTGCGGCGTGGAGGTGGGCACCTCGCCCAGCCGCTCCCAATGGTTGACGATGGGCTGCCCACCGACGAACTGCCAGATATAGCGGTCGAAGCTGCCAAACTCCTCCCTGACCCTCAAATAGGCTTTTGCATTTTCTATGAACCCGTTGATTTTCAGGCGGTTGCGAACGATGCCTGCATCGTTCATCAAGGCGGCTCGCTTTGCTTCATCGTAGTTGGATATCTTCACCGCATCGAATTGATCGAAGGCGAGACGGTAAGTTTCCCGCTTGTTCAGGATAGTGAGCCAGCTTAGCCCGGCCTGGGCACCTTCAAGGCAGAGCATCTCGAAAAGCTGCTGGTCGTCGTGGCAGGGTGTGCCCCATTCTTCGTCGTGGTACCTGAGGTAGATTTCATGGCCCTGGCACCAAGGGCAGCGGGTGAGGTCTTTCATGGTAGTGATGATGGTGATTTTTGGCAAAGGTAATACCCATGTTCAAAGTACTGTCGTGCCGTTCCAGCGGAAATTCAACAAAAAAAGCACGTACAAGAAATTCCAAAGAAAACAAGTCATATTAGAAATATTGGCATAGATTTTTGTATAATAAAAAATGTTCACTGGTTTGCTAATGGTTTTTGGCTATTGACAGTGTTTTTGCCTTCGTCCTACACAACACAGCAACCGTTTACCGCACTTGCGGAAACTGTTTATTATGAGAAAACTGCATCTGCCTTGACTCGGTTGCTCATTTTTCACACATAAAATTATTTGCTATTGGCCATCCACCATTCGCATTCTTGCCTGGTAGAAACTGACCAAATGGCCCAACGGGAAGGGCTTTCCTTACTGAAAAATTAGCAGAATTAACAATCTATCATAACGCAAATGGCAGGGTATGGGCCATCGGCGATTGGGATTTCTTTGTTATCATTTAACCGAGTTCAATATGAAACACATGTTTGATTATCTCATGAACAATAGGGCCAAGGCGCTGCAAATGCTCACCTTGGCTTTGCTGTTGTTGCTGGGCAACGGGCTTTGGGCAGAAGGCTCGAAGGATTTCGCCAACTACGGAGGTTATCGCCTTTTTCTCGATAACCGAAACGAGCAACAGCTGAAGGTCTATGCCAATGTTGGCGAGACCATTAACGTTGGGGCGAGCCACGTGGGCATTGCCAACGGCTTCATAAAAATTTTTCGTCCTGACGGGACTTTGGCTGCCACTTTCGATGGCACGGGAGGGGGCAACACAGCCATCATATACGACAACGTGCAGGAGGCCAGCGGCCCCATCGGTGGTGCCAGTGGCTATACCCCAGGCACCGTGACGGTTGGCAGTGGACAAAATGGCATCTGGACCGTGGAAATCGCCTTTCCAGTCTATCAAGCGTCCAACTTCGCCAACGTCCTGAACAGCCAACCTTGGAACAGGGCAGCACACCAGCCCATGACACCCACCGTCATCACGGCGTGGGACATCACCGTGTCGTCAGGTGGCGCAGCCAATGCTGGTGGTTCGATGAAAACAGGGCGGGTCTATTCCAACGAATACGTGTCGGTTATTAGCCAGAACGGCTCCATGACCTCCCCTGAGTTCTTCGTGCTGACGAAAGGCGGCTTTTTGTACCAGGTAAAGTTCATGGAAACGGATCCCTACCGCTTCCCCATCACCTCCGTTTCGAGGGGCATGGTGGATTCGGCTGGCGAGCCAACCTATAAATCGCTCAAGCGGGACGACGTGACCCGCTCTGCCGACCCACTCTCTTGGGTTCTTGGCGAGTTCTATTACTATGAGCCGCAGGCAGAGGATTACCTACCAGCCAACCTCATCAACAACAAGATTTTCTTTAACGAACCAGACCCGACCATGCCTTCGACGGCCTTGGTCACTGATATTTTCAGGGCCAACACCCATACTACCTGGCTTTTCAACCTCCCTCCGGCAACACAGCCGGTACTTGAAAATATAGGGGTCAGCGCCTTCGACAACAACGACAACCCATGCATTCCAGGAACGTTCCAAGCAGGCAACGGTGCTACCATTGACTTTACATCCTCGCAAAGTGGTATCGCATTCCTTTCCTTCGACCTGAACAACGATGGGGATTTTGCGGACTTGGTGGACCTTACCATTTCCAAGGATGTTAACCCAGGCCCAAATTCCATCTACTGGGATGGAAAAGATGGCCTCGGCATCCCGCTTTCCGCCAACTTCAGCTTTACTTTCGGATACAAGCTGGAACTACGTGACGGCGAGACCCACATCCTGCTCTCTGATATTGAGAACAATGTGGGTGGCGTTCACATTAAGCTGCTCAGCAATGTGCAGGCTTCATCCTTCGACAAGTTTTTTTACGACCATACCCTTGTGGACGGCCCCGTCAGTGGCAACAACCCGAACGGACAAGCTACACCTACCAACGTGCCTTTTGTCTATCAACAGAATTTTGGGGACAACAAGATATTGGACTATTGGACTTTCGTCCAATATGCTGGTGCAGCCTTCGGCAGTTTCGTGATAGATGTTGTGCCCAATTGCCTGATCCCTCCCATCCCAGATTTGGATGGCGACGGTGTTACTGACAATGTGGACATAGACGATGACAACGACGGCGTACCCGACCGCAAAGAGTTCTGCAACCCGCAGGGCGGTTTCAACTGCCTGCCCGGTGCCCTTGACCCCAGCGGCGATGCCGATGCTGATGGCATCCAAAACTACCGTGACTCAAACGATCCGGCCATTCCAAACAACTGCTCCGATGCAAATGCAGATGGCATTTGCGACAACCTCAACCCCGTCTACGACACTGACGGCGACAGGGTGCCCGACCACCTCGACCTCGACTCCGACAACGACGGCATCACCGACCTGTTTGAGGCAGGGCACAACCAGCCAGACCTCAACGGGGACGGCGTGATTGATGGCCAGCCATCAGCCTTCGGCTTGAACGGCCTCTACAGCGCCATTGCTTCCAACCCCAACGACCCCAATGCAGTGGAAACCTATGCCCGCTTTGATTGGGACAACGATGGCGTACCCGACCACGACGACCTCGACTCCGACAACGACGGCATCAACGACATTGCGGAAGCAGGCTATGGCAATAGCGATGCTGATAACAATGGTCGCTTTGGCAGCCCAGCCAACCCAGCTATCGTCAACGGCAATGGTCTTGCGAACGTGATTGACCCAGCCGTAACGGGCCAGCCCATCCCGCTCCCACCCGACCGTGACGGGGACGGCATCCGCAACTGGCACGACCTTGATTCTGACAACGACCTCATCCACGACGTGGAAGAAGGCGGCAACCCCGATGGCGACAACAATGCCATCATCGGAACGGGCACCCCCGTGGTGGACACCAACGGCAAAGCCATTGCTGGTGCAAATGGCCAGTCGCTCAGCACAACCTCTGCTCCTTCCAATAAGGACGGTGACTCCCGCCCCGACTACCTCGACCTCGACACCGACAACGACGGCATCAACGATGTAGCAGAGGCAGATGGCTCAGACCCCGACAACAACGGCATGCCAGGCACAGGCTCACCGACCGTTAACGGCAAGGGTATTCCGACTTCCGGCAACAATATCCCGACCTCCTTGCCAGCTGATACGGACGGCGATGGGGTGCGTGACTACCGTGACCTCGATTCCGACAATGACGGCCTTAACGACGTTGCGGAAGCAACTAGGCCAGACGGCGATAACGATGGCATCATTGGATTCGGTACACCAACGGTAGATGCAGATGGGCGGGCAACGATAGACCCAACAGGGGCTATCCTTAACACCACATCTTTCCCACTCAATACTGACAACGACCAACTGCCCGACTACCGTGACCTTGATACGGACGGCGATGGCATTTGGGACGTTACAGAGGCAAGCAAGCCCGACCCTGACCACGATGGCATACTCGGCACGGGCAACCCGACTGTGAATGCCAATGGCCAAGCCAATGCGCCGAACTTGACGCCGACTTCAACGCCACCTAATACGGACGGCCAGGGTGAGCCTGATTTCCGTGACCTCGACTCCGACAACGACGGAATCCCCGACAAGGACGAGTGCCCTGTGGATGGGCCTTGCACGGATGGGGATGCGGATGGTATCCCCGACTTTCGGGATTTCGACCGGGACAACGACGGCATTGATGACTCCTATGAGTGCGAAACCTCCATGCCTTGTACCGACACGGACGGCGATGGCATTCCTGATGTGGACGACCTCGACACGGATGGTGACGGCCTTGCTGATGAAAATGAATGCCCTGCGGGCAACCCATGCCCTGATTCGGACAACGACGGCATACCTGATTGGAGGGATTACGACTGCAATCCAAGTACACCAGTAGCGACCATCAGCAACCTCAGTTCACCCGCAACGGTTTGTGAAGGGGAGCCTGTTAGCCTTACGGCCAACAACCCAACCCCATTGCAAGGTGGCGTGACCTATACCTGGACCGGCCCAAACGGATTTAACTTCCAAGGTTCCGCACCAGCTCAAGGCCCGTTCCCTGTGGCGCTTGGAAACTTGACCAACGCCATGAGTGGCAACTACGTGCTCACGGTTTTCACCGACAGGGGCTGTCCTTCGCAGCCCGCATCAGTCGCCGTTACCGTAACCACTATCCCAACAACGCCAGCCATTACCCTAAGCGACTTGCAGCCTTGCAACGACGAGGATGTGAGTCTTACTACTGCTGCGCAAAGCGGCCCGAACGTAGAATACCGCTGGTATTTTGGCAATACGCTAATTGCAACGACAACAGTCCCGACCTTCCAACTCGACAACGTGACCCAGTCCAACAACGGCAATTATTCGGTTCAAGTGAGGAGGGGAAGTTGCGAGTCAGCAATATCGCCTTCTGTGGCGCTAAATGTGGTCAACGTGCAAAACACCACTCCGACGCTGACCGTTTCGAGTAGCTTAATTTGCCAAGGCGGGATTTTGGGACTCGGTGCATCTGGTATTCAGAATGGCGCTACTTACCAGTGGTTCCTGACGAATGGTACGACCGTTACACCGCTTGGAACGACGACCGTTCCGGCACTCACCATTTTCGATGTTGCACCAAGCAACACGGGCAACTATTCTGTAGTGGCGCAGGTGGGCGGCTGTACTTCACCACCATCGAACGTACAATCGGTAACGGTCAGCCCATCTATCAACCAGTTACCTATTATTACGGCCAACGACAATACACCCTGTGCTGCTTCGCAGTTGCAGCTCAATGCAACGGCCTATCCGGGCACCAACGTGAGCTACGAATGGTACTTCGACAATGGCAGTACCACCATCAATTTAGGCAGTACGACGACGCCCACGTTCATCATCAACAACGTGAGCAGCGCCTACGATGGCAACTATTTCGTTTCGGCCAGCACCTCGGGCTGCGCCACGCAGACCTCTGGCCTGATCAACGTTGCCGTTAGCACCGCTGCGACACAAGTTCCTACCATCTCCGTGGCAAATGGGACAATTTGCCAAACACAGACCATTATTCTCAACACGCCCTCTGCTGGCACCGGGGCACAGTACAGGTGGTTTTTCAATAGCAGTTCGATAGGAACGTCCAGTACGCCGACCTTCAGTGTGCCCAATGCAACGTTGGCCAACAGCGGCGGGTACAGCGTGGCCGTGATGATTGACGGCTGCACCTCCCCGCAGTCCAATCCGCAGCAAGTGACGGTAACGAACGTGCTGGCGCAAACACCGAGCATCAGCGCCAGTGCGAACAACCTTTGCGAAGGGGAAACACTACAATTGACCAGCACGACCATCAGCGGTGCAACTTATGAGTGGTTCTACAGCCCAAGTGGGTCAAGCAACGCTGTATCACTCGGCACGACGCAGACACCCATTTTCAACATCAACAATACAACGACGCTGAACAGTGGCACTTATACCGTGCAGGCCTTCGTTTCGGGCTGTACCTCGCAACCTTCGAGTAGCCAGCAGGTGATAGTGCTCAATCAGGCGGGCACGGCCCCAAGCCTCAGCGTCTCTGGCAACGTGCTTTGCCAGGGCGAGTCGCTCACACTCAGTACCACCCAGTTGTCCGGCAACAACGTGCAGTACCAGTGGTACTTCAATGGCAACCTTATAAGCACTACGTCGGTGCCGAGTCTGCAGTTGTCAAACCTGACCGCCGCCAACACTGGTAATTATTCCGTGGTAACGGGCAATGGAAACTGCCTATCGGCTGGCTCCAACACCCAGAACGTTACCGTGACCACGAACATTGGCCCGGCACCATCGCTGACGGTAGTGAACGATTTGCTCTGCCAAGGAGAGACGCTTGAATTGAACAGCAGCTTCTTCCCAAGCAACAACGCCAGCTACAACTGGTACTTCAACAACGGCACTACCAACGTATTGCTCGGCACCACAAACAACCCAACGTTCTTTGTGAATAATTTCGATGCCAACGATGTGGGGATTTACACCGTGACAGCCTCGGTCGGCAACTGCTCCACGCAGCCGTCCAACGCACAGGACATCAGCATAACGAATGCGCTCAGTGGCGCACCGACGCTCACGGCTTCTACTGCCCAAATCTGCGAGGGCGAAACGCTGACGCTGAACAGTTCGATTTACCCGGGCACCAACGTGCAGTACCAATGGTATTTCAACAACAGCGTCATCAATACATTGCTCGGCACCACCAACTTGCCAACGTTCTTTGTGCCAAACATTGCCAACGGCAACGAGGGCACCTATACCGTAGTGGTTGCCGCTGGCAACTGTACGACACAGCCATCGAACGCAGCGGCCGTAGAGGTGACCAATACCCTGAACGGGACACCCCCGACGTTGACGACCACCTCTAACCAGCTTTGCATGGGCGAGACGCTGACGCTGAACAGCTCGGCTTGGCCAAATGCCGGTGCCTCTTACCAATGGTACTTCGACAACGGCAATGGCCAGGTATTGCTCGGCACCTCCGATGTGCCTACCTGGTTTGTGGGCGATGTGACGATGGACGATGCGGGCACTTACTCAGTAGTAGTTGCCGCTGGCAATTGCACGACGCAGCCATCGAACACCGAATTGGTGCTTATTACCAATATTAGCGGCACGGCCATGCAATTGAACGCCAACGACAGCCAGCTTTGCGAAGGCCAGCAACTGACGTTGAACAGTTCCTCAGCACCGAATGCCGACATGCAGTATCAGTGGTACTTCGATGCAGGCAACGGCCCTGTCTTGCTGGCCACGACGGTTGAACCGACCTATTTCATCGGCAACGCTTCAACGGCCAACGTGGGCATCTACTCGGTCATCGCCACGAACGGCGACTGTGCCACGCCACCTTCCAACCTTGAAATGGTTACGCTGACAGCGTCCCCAACACTGCTGACCTCGTCGTCCACGGACATCAGCACGCCTGCTTGCCGAGGCGACCTCGTGCAACTTGAAGTGTCGGATGTTGATGGCGCAACCTACCAATGGAACGGGCCGCAGGGCTTTACCGCCAACGTTCCGAACCCCATTCTGCCTTCGGCAACGCCGGGACAGGCTGGCGAGTACGTGGCTACGCTGACGATTGATGGTTGCACCTTCGAGGCACCCACAGTCCAAGTGCACGTATTCACGGGCATTGCGGCAGCAGACGATGTGTATGACCTGAATTTCAACGAGACCCTGAGCAATGCCGATGTAGTCGTCAACGACGTGCCCGGCAACGTGGAGACTTGGGACCTGCGAATCATTGAAGCACCTGCCAACGGCAAGGCGGAATTGGTGAACGGCAAGTTGACCTACACGCCAAGGAAGAACTTCTTCGGCCCAGATATGATGGTCTATGAAATCTGCAACTCAGACTGCCCTGACGACTGCGACCGTGCGACCGTGCGCTTCAACGTGCTCGGCACCGACGAGAACCAGGATTGCTTCGCACCGAACATCATCACGCCCAATAGCGACGGCATAAACGACAATTTCGAGGTGCCGTGCCTGGAGACGTCTTACAAGGACAACAACGTGCGCATCTTCAACCGCTGGGGCGACCTGGTCTTTGACAAGGACGGCTATGCCAACGACTGGGATGGCCGCTACAAGGGGAACAACCTCCCCCCGGGCACTTATTTCTACCTCATCCAATTGGAGAAGGGCAAGAGCGATAAGTGTTTGCAGGGGTATTTCACCATCACCAGATAAATGGCTTCATGGCTTCACTGTTTCATTGTTTCATAGCCATGAAACAGTGAAGCCATGTAACAATATATCAATGTATCAATGAAAAATAAAATGAGAAAGCTAATCCAATCCTTGGTTTTACTCTTATTGGCAGGGGGGGCGCTGGCGCAAAGTGACGTGCAGTTCACGCATTTTACGTTCAACAAGCTGGCCTACAACCCCGGCTATACGGGTTCAAAAGGGGCATTTGACGCCCTTGCGCTCTACCGCAACCAATGGGCGGGCATTGAAGGTTCGCCACAAACGGTGCATGTGAATGCCCATACGCCGTTCGCCGCCAAGCGCAACGGCATGGGCATTGGGATTACCGCCGACGAAATCGGGAAGGTGAAAACCAACGCCGCCGAGATGAGCTATGCCTACCGCATCAAATTGAGCGAAACGGCCAAGCTTAGCCTTGGCATTTCGGGCAGGCTGGAGCAATTGCGCATCCGCTGGTCGCTGGCCAACCCCACCGACCCTGACGACCCGGGCATCCCGCAGGGGGACGAGACCTTGTTCAACTCCAATTTTGGGGCTGGTGCCTACTTCCTTGGAAAGAACTATTATTTCGGCCTTTCAATCCCCCGCTTGCTCAAGAGCGGCCTTTACATAGACCGCAGCAAACGAACCGACAACGCCCGCACCACCTACCTGATGGGGGGGTTCAGCACACAGCTCACGAGAAACATTGACATGATGCCCGCTATCATGGTCAGCTATAACCCAGCAGCGCCGGTTGATGTGGATGCAAACATCAACCTGCTCTTCAAGAAAATCTTCTGGGTAGGCGGCAGTTATCGCCTTGGCGATTCCTTCGATGCTTTGTCGGGCATAGAGTTCAACAACGGCATGAGGCTTGGCGTGGCGGTGGACATCACGCAGTCGGAGTTGAGAAAGGTCACCAACGGAAGCTGGGAAATCATGCTGGGCTACACCTTCAAGTGCAAGTCTTGCGAGGTGAGCCACTTGCGGTTCTTCTAAATGGCTTCACGGTTTCATGGCTTCATGGTTTCATGGCTTCACAGTTTCATTTAACAATGAAACACTGAAACCATGAAGCAATAGAACCATGAAGCAATGCAACCATGAAGCAATGCAACAATGAATCAATGAAATTAATATCTAAAATAATCCTTGCGCTGCTGCTGCCCGTTGGTTGGGCAGGAGCGCAGAGCGCCTATAACGTGAAATTGCAGGTTCCGCCAAACGGCAACTATATGCTGGACAATGCCAAGGACCTCAATACGGAATACCTCGACTATTGCGCCATTCCTTATAGCAACGGAGTGATGTTCACCTCGGCAAGGGGCGGCAAACGGGTCTTTGTTTGTGACCAAGACCTGGTGACGGGGCGTTACTCTGACCTCTATTTTGCAAAAGAAGATGTCGAAGGCCGCTTCTTCATGCCGGAGATGGTGCGTGGTGAAATCAATGAAAAATACCATGACGGGGCACCCACTTTTACCCCTGATGGCAAGACCATGATTTTTTCCCGCAACAACGGCAGTGGACCAAACACTGTCGGGGTGATTGACCTCAAAACCTATACTGCCGAGTGGGCAGACGGACGCTGGGAGCATGCACAAGCCTTGCCCTTCAACAACGACAACTTCTCGACCTGCCACCCCACCCTGAATGCGGATGGTACCATCCTGTACTTCGCTTCCAACAGGGCGGGCGGCTATGGCGGAATGGACATCTACGCTGTGACGAAGGAGGGCGAAAATTGGGGCACACCCATCAACCTTGGCCCGAACGTCAATACGGCTGGCGATGAGATTTTCCCTTTCGTATCGGTCAGCAATACCCTCTACTACTCCTCCGACGGAAGGCAGGGCATGGGTGGCTTGGACGTCTACTCCGTGATCATGATTGGCATGGAAGCCAGCCAACCGCTGCGCCTCCCCGCCCCCGTCAACTCGGCAAACGACGATTTTGCCTTTACGACCGACAAGACGGAGTTTAAGGGGTTCCTGACCTCCAACCGGCCCGGTGGCAAGGGACAAGACGACATCTATCGCTGGAAGTTCCAAGGTGTGCGGCCCCAGTTGGCAAACGTCTGCGTGGTTGAAAAGGGCACCAACGTCCGCATCACAGATGCAGAACTTCAAATAAGGCCTGCGGAAAGCCCTGCCTGGGGGAGCGTGGAAAACATGTACAATGCCCAACAAGACTACGTGGTGCTTTACACGGAGGGTTTTTCCGTGCAAGGCCCTATAGCCAAAAGCTGTGAAATAAAAGTGCCAGTTGTGCCGGGCGAGAACTACTATATCGAAGTGAGCAAGGAAGGCTACAAACCCGTGCGCCTACTCGTGACCTCTACCGAGATGCTGGCGGTGCCAGAATACCTTGTTCCCATCGAAAAGTTCAAGGCAGTTGCGTTCACGGGCGTAGTGCGCAATCGGGTGACGGACTCCCCACTCCAAGGCTCTACCGTAAGGATATTGAACAAATGCACCAACAAAGTGGAGGAGTACAGCACCAACGCCGATGGCAGCTTCAAATTCCCGATTGATTGCAATTGCGAGTATGAGGTATTGGTGCAAAAAACAGGTTTTACCAAGCAGGAAAAGGTTTGGAAAACGGGTGAAATCAACTGCAACGATGGCGATATGACCTTTGCCATGTACCTTAATCCTGACGCACCTGCCAAAGTTGAAAGCCCTTTGCTGGAAGTTGGGACGGTCATCGAATTGGAGAAGGTTTACTACGACTACAACAAGTTCTTCATCCGCAAGGATGCAGCCGTTGACCTCGACCACGTTGTTGCGCTGATGAAGCAATACCCGACCCTCGAAATCGAATTGGGTTCGCACACCGATGCCCGTGGCTCTGACCAGTACAACGAGTGGCTATCGCAGGAGCGGGCCAATGCCGCCGTGAAATACATCATTTCGAAAGGCATCGCCAAACGCCGCCTGACTGCAAAGGGCTATGGCGAGACGCAACTGACAAACCACTGCGAAAACGGCGTGGAATGCGACGACGCCACGCACGAGCAAAACCGACGCACAGAAATCAAGATAACGCGTTTGGAGGAAAAAGGTGTTAGGTACTAAGGCGGAATAGCTGCGAGTTTCGAGCTGCAAGTTAGGAGTGGTTCGCTGCTATAAACCCGACCCATAATCGAGTATTCAAACGTGTGGTGCCTGGCAACATGAGGTTGCTGGGCATTTTTTTTGGATGCTGGATGCTGGATGCTGGATGCTGGATGCTGGATGCTGGATGCTGGATGCTGGATGCTGGATGCTGGATGCTGGATGCTGGATGCTGGATGCTGGATGCTGGATGCTGGATGC
>JALHMA010000004.1:0-15081 GCA_022844265.1 Saprospiraceae bacterium
AAAGTACAATAGTTGTACCCCACCGCACCAGCCAGCCGGGCGGGGTGCCTAAAATCTCCTGCACATCTTCGGAGCGAAGTTCGACGTATTCGCTATCTGCCATTTTTTTAGTGTTTGGTTTTTGGTTTTTGGTGTTTGGGGGGCTTCGCGTTTGGCAACAGTAGCAGGTTTGGCTAAAATTCCGAGGATGCCAAAAGCGAAGCCCCCCTAAACACTAAACACCAAACACTAAACACTCAACTTCCCAGTTCCAGTTGCTCCCTGACCAGCCTGTAATAAACACCTTTTTGATTGGTCAGTTCAGTATGCGTACCCTGCTCGACGATTTCACCTTTTTCCAGCACAATAATATGATCGGCATTGCGCACGGTACTGAGCCGGTGCGCAACAATTACGACCGATTTATTGCGGAAAGCCAGTTCCAGGTTGTGCATGATCACCCGTTCATTGTGCGCATCGAGCGCGTTGGTGGCCTCATCAAAAAAGATGTACTGCGGGTTTTTATAAATAGCCCTTGCAATAAGCAGTCGTTGTTTTTGTCCCTGACTGAGTCCGTTGCCGTCCTGGCCGATTTTCGTGTTGTAACCCAGGGGCAGGGACTCGATAAATGATTGAATATTAGCCACTTTTGCAGCATACAGCAATTGTCGCCGGTCAATATGTTCCTCTCCCAAAGCAATATTGCGGGCGATGGTATCGGAAAAAATAAAACCGTCCTGCATTACCACGCCACAGTGGCTGCGCCAGAGTTTGTGGTGGACGTTGGCGAGATTCAGGTCGCCGATTCGGACAATACCTTCTGTGGGCGGGTAAAAGTTGAGCAATAATTTCAGCAGCGTTGTTTTGCCACTGCCGGAGGTGCCGACAATTGCAGTGGTTTTGCCTTCTCTTAAAACGAGGTTGAGGTTTTTCAGTACCCAGGGGTCGTGGGGGCCGCCATAACGAAAGGAGACATTTTGTAAACCCAGGTCACCATTGGAAGGCAAAACCGTCACTTTTGTTTCATCGTTGAGGTCTTCATCGGGGCGCTGATGTATTTCGTTCATGCGTTCGAGGCTGATTTTAGCCTCCTGTGCGTGTAAAATAAATTGCACCAATGCTTCCAGCGGGGCGTTCATGTGACCGATGATGTATTGAACGGCCAGCATCATACCGAGGGTCATTTCGCCCTGAATAACGGCCTGCGCAGCCAGCACCGAGATCAGGATGTTTTTTCCTTCATTGATAAATGCGGCGCCGGCCCGCTGCATCTGGTCGGTTGCCAGGTATTGCACATTCACCCTGAAAAGCCGCGCCTGGATACGCTCCCAGGCCCAGCGTTTTTGACGTTCGGCGTTGTGCAATTTGATTTCCTGCATACCATTCACCAGCTGAATCAGCGAATTCTGGTTTTCGGCCATCTGCTCAAAACGCCGGTAATCGAGCGAGCGCCGGCGTTGCAGGAAAAGTGCGATCCATCCGAAATACGCCGCAGCTCCGATAAAGAACACCAGAAAAATCAATGGATTGTAATAAGCCAGCACAAAGCCGAACAGGAACAGATTGACTACTGAAAACAGGGTAATAAGCGAGGAGGACGTCAGAAAACGCTCCACCCGTTCATTGTCATAAATGCGTTGCAGCAAGTCGCCGGTCATTTTTGAGTCGAAAAACGACATCGGCAAGCGCATCAGTTTGATCAGGAAATCGGAAACCAGGTTGATATTTACCCGCGTACCGATATGCAGCAGTATCCAGCCCCGGATAAATTCCACGGACACCTGGCTGATAAACAGCATGCCCTGTGCCAGCAAGATGAGGTAGACAAAACTGAGGTCGTTGAGTTGCACGCCTTTATCTACCAAGGCCTGCATCAGGAATGGAAACGCCAGTTGGATTATGCTGCCCAGGAGCAGGCCGATGCTCAACTGCCAGATCAGGCGTTGGTGCTGCCACAGATAAGGCCACAAAAAACTCAGTCCGGAGCGATCGGTCGTATCTCCCTCGCGCTCATAAAAATCGGGGGTCGGCTCCAACAAAAGCAAAATGCCCTGCGCTTCCGTATTGACGACATCGCTGATCCATCCGTTGAGAAATTCCTGTTCGTCCAGTTCGATTTTGCCAATTTTGGGGTCGGCCACAAATACTTTTCCCTGTGCAATTTTATACACCACCACAAAATGATCCTGCTGCCAGTGCGCCACGCAAGGCAGGGGAATATCCTCCGAGAGCCGTTTAAAACCGGTTTTGACTCCCAGGGTGCGCAGACCGATTTTTTCAGCCGCATCTGAAATACCCATCAGCGACACGCCTTCCCGGTCGAGGTAGGACAATTGCCGCAGGTATTCCAACGAGTAATGCCGCCCATGGTGTCGTGACACCATACGCAAGCAAGTAGCCCCGCAGTCGGCTGAATCCAGCTGTTTATAAAATTGAAATTGGTCGGCCATAGTTTAGTCGTCAGTGCAAAGTCCGAAGTCGTCAGTCAAAAGTGCGAAGTCGTCAGTTGTCAGTGCGAAGAGTGTGCCGTTTCAAAATTGAGTTGCCAAAAATGAAACGGCGTACTCTACGGACTACGGACTAACGACTTCGCACTTCGCACTTGAGTTAAAGTTCCCTGATCCAGATATTCCTGTAACCCACCAAGTCGCCGTGATCCTGCAATTTGATGCCACTTTTTCCGTGCGCTTTATAATTCGGCAGACCGATGTATTCCGTCGGTCCTTTGATTTCCGTATTAAGTTGCGCTACCACGCCATTGTGGATCACGGTGACACGAGCAGGTGCAATCAGTATACCATCATTGTTAAAACGAGGCGCTGTGTAGAGAATATCATAGGTCTGCCACTCGCCCGGTTTGCGACAGGCATTTACGAGCGGGAGGGATTGTTTGTACACCGATGCGGTCTGCCCGTTGGAGTAAGTGCGGTTTTGGTAACAATCGAGCACCTGGATTTCATAACGGTTCTGCAAAAAGATGCCGCTGTTGCCGCGCCCCTGGCTTTCTCCTTTCACCACGTAAGGCGTGCGAAATTCGATGTGCAACTGGCAGTCTCCAAATGCTTTTTTGGTCACGATATCGCCGGCGCCGGGACGAACGGTAGCGCTGCCGTCGCCGTTCAGCGTCCAGGTTGCATTACTGCTGTCTTTGGCGCTTTGCCATTCCGAAAAGTTGCTTCCGTCAAACAGTACAATAGCGTCGGAAGGTGGTTTGGTTCCTTCACCCGGCGTTACCACACGTACCTGCGGCTCCCAGAATTCAGTAGCCTTTGGGTCCGTAATTTGAGCGGATAATGATGAAAAAAGGGTTGAAAGGGATAAGATCGCGAATGAAAAAAGCCTCATTTAAAATATTATTTAAGTTTGTTTGAAAAATTAAGATCAACGTCCAACGTAGTTGTGCGGGGTCAATTGTTTCAATTCAGTTTTGATGTCGTCGTTTACGGCCAACTGATCAATAAAATCATGCAGCACTTCGCGGGTCACAACAGAACGCCCACGTGTCAGCGCCTTTAACGCCTCATAGGGTTGCGGGTAACCTTCGCGGCGCAGAATAACCTGGATACCTTCCGCAATGACCATCCAGTTGTCCTCCAGATCGTCGTACAATTGCCCTTCATTCAGCAGCAATTTGTTCAGCCCTTTGAGGATTGATTTCAGAGCGACCACAGTATGACCCATCGGAACGCCGACATTGCGCAGAACAGTAGAGTCGGTCAGGTCGCGCTGCAGGCGGCTGACGGGGAGTTTTTCAGCCAGGTGCTGGAAAACGGCATTCGCAAGTCCGAGGTTGCCTTCTGCATTTTCAAAATCAATCGGATTCACTTTGTGGGGCATTGCTGATGAACCAACTTCCTCTTTAACGGTTTTTTGTTTAAAATATTCAATGGAAATGTATGTCCAGATGTCCCGGCAAAAATCAATCAAAATGGTGTTGATCCGGCTCAGCGCCTGACAATGGGCTGCAAAACAATCGTAATGTTCAATCTGTGTGGTATGCTGTGAGCGTTCGAGGCCGAGGAATTCGAGTACAAAATCATTGGCGAATCGTTGCCAGTCATAATCGGGGTAGGCTGCGTAGTGCGCATTGAAGTTGCCGGTGGCGCCGCCGAATTTGGCCCGGTGCGGAATACTGCGCAACATCTCCAACTGCACATCCAGCCGCTCCACAAACACCCGGAATTCTTTGCCGAGCAGGGTGGGAGAGGCTGGCTGGCCATGCGTTCGGGCGAGCATGGGAACAAATGCCCAATCCTGCGCGAGTTGTTCGAGGTGGTTGCGCACAGACAGCAGCATTGGATAATACACGTGTTCCAGGGCGTTTTTAAAAAGCAGGGGGAAGGCCGTATTGTTGATGTCCTGGGAAGTGAGTCCAAAATGAACAAATTCACGCAGGGGGCCCAGTTCGAGTCCGTCGAAACGTTCTTTCAGGAAATACTCCACGGCTTTTACGTCGTGGTTGGTGCTGCGTTCAAAGGCCTTTATTTGTTCGGCATCCACCAGGTTGAAATTTTCAAAAATCGCATTGAGTTCGTCGATTTTGTCGTCTTCGAATGCCGCAAGTTGAGGCAGGTTGTACTGGCAGAGTGCGATAAAATATTGAATTTCAACAAAAACGCGGTAGCGAATCAGCGCAAACTCGCTGAAATATGCGCTGAGTTCGCGGGTTTTATCAGCATAACGTCCATCGATGGGCGAGATAGCAGTGAGCATGGGATGTATCATTTATTTGATCAAAACACATTTGGAGCAATTCCAAACGGGGCGAAATTCGGCTTTTTTCCCAAGTATCATACACAGAAGCGCCTTTGCCAGTTACTTTTGCTTTGAAATTTTAAAATTTTCACCAAAAACATAAAAAATGCGCCATTTTTTGATCCTCTTCAGTGTTACAGGCTTGCTCTTAATCGCTTGTAACGGCTCTAAAAAAGAAATTGCGGCCCTCGAAAAAGAAACCATGGACATTCACGACGAAGCCATGAAGGAAATGGCAGATATGAACCGGACGGCCAGGGCTTTAAAATCTTTTTTAGCATCTGCTATGATGACACCCGAACAATCGGTTCCTTATTCGGAGGCGCTCCTCAACATGGAAAAAGCCGAAGCCGATATGATGGCCTGGATGGCTCAATATAAAAAACCTGAAGATAAATCTGCCGAAGAAATCCTGGCTTATTTGAAAGAACAAAAGGCAAAAATCACCAAAAACCGGGATGATATTCACGCTGCCCTGGAAGCGGGAAAAAAAATGCTGCCGAAGTAGGCAAAAAGCAAAGGGCAAAATGCAACCGGAAACAAGGTTATTTTTTATAAGTAAGTGTGCAAAATTTGTTTAGACTAAATTCTTTGCAAATGCTTGATTATCAGAACTAATAACGAATAACTAATACTATGTCATCTAAATCTTTGAATATTCGAGGATGCGAGTATTTGAGTATAAATGATTCGTTATCAGTCAGATACTCGAATACTCAAATCTTCAGATACTCAAAAAAATTAGGCGACTATGTACCAATAACTGATAACTACTTAAATGATACACAAAAACTTCCTTTTTCTGCTGTTGATGGCGGGCCTTTCAGCATGTTTCAACACGCCTGGTTCAAAAACATTACCCATTTTGGGTGAGCGCGATATTTCTCCCGCCGGAGATACCATTTACCGACAAGTGCCTGATTTTCAATTTATTAATCAGGATAGCCAGGTTGTGAACAACGCCACTTTTGCAGGTAAAATCTATGTCGTCGATTTCTTTTTTATACATTGTCCCACCATTTGCCCCAGGGTGAAAGCCAACGGATTGCGCCTGTATGAAAAGTTTAAGAACGACGACCGGGTGTTGATGCTCTCCCATTCCATAGATGTGAAAAACGATACGGTAGCAGCTTTGAAGAACCATGCGCAAAAACTGGGTATCGATGCAAAAAAATGGCATCTGGTGACTGGCGAACACGACGCTATTTATGGAATTGCGGATGATTATTTCAGCGTGGCACAGGAAGACCCCGACGCGCCGGGAGGTTTTGATCATTCCGGGCGGCTTATCCTGGTGGACAAAAACCGGCATGTACGCGCTTTTTGCGACGGCACAGACGCCGCTGATGTTGACCGTTTTATGAAGGATATTTCCACACTGCTGGCCGAACAATATAAATAATGCGCTACCTATTATTTGTAATGGCATTGTGTGGAATGGCCTGCGAGCGTCAACCCTATCAGAGCGGCGCCCGGTTGTACAAGACGCATTGCGCAAATTGTCACATGGATAACGGCGAAGGTTTGGGCGCGCTCATTCCGCCCCTGGCCGGCGCTGATTACCTGGTAAATCACCGGGACGAATTGCCCTGCCTGATCCGTAAAGGAATACAAGACACCATCGTAGTAAATGGAAAGATGTACGCGGAAAAAATGCCTGCCAATGAAGCGCTTTCAGACGTACAGATTACCAATATTTTGAATTACATAAACAACAGCTGGGGCAATAAAAACCCCGCATTCCAATTGGAAACGCTCCGGGAGATGTTAAAAAAATGTCAGTAATTACCCGTAACAGTATTATTTTGTCCTTAGAATGCTATCCGGCGACACAAATCGGCAGCATCCATTTGCCGTTCCGGGGTGTCTTCCTATTTTTGGCTCTTGCTTTTGACATTCAACCTTTTGACCTGCCTTATCCGTCTGCATTCAAAAGACACATAACTGCACCTGATATCATACTCAACAGATGAGAAAACTTTCCACATTCGTCGTTTTATTCATAACCTGCGGCGCCCTCTTTGCTCAAACTCCTATAAATGACGATTGCTCCGGCCTGATTGATCTCGGCCCGGCGCCATTCTGCGAGACGACCGTTTTTTCCAATGAAAACGCTACCGCCACGAACATTGGCAATGACAACAACCCTACCTGTTTTAACAGCGGCGTGGCGCAACGCGACGTCTGGTTTGCTTTCACCTGCCCGGACACCTTGTTTGACTTCCGTATCACTGTGACAGGTGTTGGAACGAATTCGATTGTCAATCCAGAGTTTGCTATTTACCGCGGCGACTGTACATTCGACGGATTGGCAGAATTGCTTTGTGCGAAAGCGGATATTGGGGAAAATGTACTGTTCTTAGACGTAGCCGGCCTCACACCGGGTTTGCAATATTTTATCCGCATTTCGGATTATTCTGTAACCGCAACACCCAATTCCGGCGATTTTACGCTCTGTGTGACGGCCGTTCCGCCTTCTTCCAATGTAGATGACGGCGGCTCGACGCTTTGTGAAGGAACCTTGTACGATACGGGAGGCCCGGACGGCGATTATGGCGTGAATGAAGACCATACTTTTGTCATTTGCCCTACCCAGCCTTCCGGCTGTATCAATTTTACACTCGATTATTTTAATCTTGAAGACGGCAGTTTTTTTGCAGGCGATTTTCTGACTTTTTACGACGGCGACGATACCAATGCACCTATTTTGGCTGAATTGGGTGGTGATGGCGGTTTTGGTTCTCCCGGTGGTGGGGGAGGCGTTTGTTTCCAGGTAGCGGCTACAAGCGGATGTCTGACTATTCAGTTTCAGTCAGACGATTCCAACGAATTTGAAGGCTGGCAGGGACATTGGGAATGTACCTCGCAGCCTTGTGTGCAACCGGCACAACTGAATGTCAATACCACTATTTCCAGTGAAGATATTGTAAATGCTGTAGCTACTCCGGCAACCACGGTCACCGTGACCAATATCAACTGTCCCAGCGGCGCTTACGGCACCTTCGATTTTGCTACCGACAACAATGAGCTGGGATTGGGTAAGGGTCTGCTCCTGACCTCCGGTGATGTCAATCTTGCCCTCGGCCCGAATGATTCGCCCAGTGCCTCTTTTGTATTTAACGGTACCGGTGACCCGGACCTCGATTACCTTTCGGAACAACTCGGGAATGGAACACCTTCTACGGATGCCTGTATCGTGGAACTCGATGTTTTTGTCGCTACAGACGAACTGAGTTTTGAATACGTTTTCGGCTCTGAAGAATATCCCGAATTTGTGGATTCTGATTTCAATGACATTTTTGCATTCCTGATCTCAGGGCCTGGCATCGCCGGCGATCCCGGATTGAGTAACAATGCCCGGAATATAGCGGTGTTGCCCGGCACAAATACGCCGGTCCAAATCAACAGTGTCAATAATTTGCTCAACTGGCAGTATTACCGCAATAACTATGGTAGTAACACTTTACAGTATGACGGACTCACAGCCGATTCCCTGGGCATCAAAAAGAGCCTGACAGCACGTTCGGCAGTTACGCCCTGCAATACATATCACCTGAAATTAGCAGTGGCTGACCGCCAGGACTTCTCCTACGACTCCGGCGTGTTTGTCTCTGAAATTAAAGGCGCCACACCCAATCTGGCGGTTCAGTTTGCCAGTGGTATCGAGTATTTTATTGAAGACTGTTCCGGTAATCAGGATCAATTGATTATTTCGCTTTCGGAGCCGCTGGATGAAGCATCATCGTTTGTCGTGACAGTAGGTGGTACGGCTACCCTTGGACTCGACTACCTGCTCACCATTCCAAACCTGATCGTATTCCCCGCCGGTGTAACGGAACTGAGTTTCCCGATCGCTCCGATCACAGATGCTTTAGTGGAAGGAACAGAAACCGTCACAATTACACTGTCCAACAACTTCGGTTGCGGAACGGTGGTTTATAAAACCCTGACGATCGAGATCAAAGACAACGTGGAAGTGCTGGTAAATGGCGGCGACACATTGTTTGTTTGTGCCGGCAACACCCTTCAACTTCAGGCGGAAGGCGCAACCAACTATTTCTGGGCGCCTCCGGGGGCAGTGAGCAATCCCTTTATTGCCAATCCGACCATTACGCCCGTGCAAGATATCGTGCTGGTGGTAACAGGAACGATCGCTTCCTGTGTAGACGTGGATTCCGTACTCGTGCGCATTATCGACCCCACGGTGGAAGTAACGGCGCTGGATTCCGTCAATATTTGCCTCGGCGGCAGTGTGCCGCTGCTGGCTACCAACAATGTAAATAACCAGGGACTTTCCTGGTCGCCCGTAGCGGGTCTGAGTGATCCAACCATCCCAAATCCGATTGCAACACCCACAGTAACAACAACTTATGAGGCAAGAATCACGATTGCAGGTTGTTTTGTTACAGATTCTGTTACCATCACCGTGGATACGCTGTTTTTCCCGGTGCTGAATAGTGACACAACTGTTTGTCAGAATTACCCGGTAACACTGGCGACCAATACGGATGCTACTTCCACTACCTATCTGTGGACACCGGCAACAGGTCTGAGCAGCGATACCACTTCCAGTCCGATTGCTTTGCCCGACGTGACCACTACTTATACGCTTGTTGCTACCAGCGCCAACGGCGCCTGCACGCAAATGGAGTCGATTACCCTGAATATTATTTCTGCGGATGTGGATATTCTGGGTGATCCGTACATCGAAATATGTTTGGGTGAAACCGTGCCTTTAGTAGCGCAATCTTCTCCCGCAGGCGCTCAGGTCGTCTGGTCGCCCGGGTTTTATGTAAGTAATCCGACAGGGCCGACGACTACGGCTAACCTTGATGAATCGGTCACCATTTTTGCTACCTACAATATTAACAATTGCCTGGTGCGCGACTCTATTCAAATTCGGGTTGACTCGCTCCCGGAATCTGCAATTACCCGGGTAGAAGACAAGGAACTGTATTGCCCCGGCGATACCATTTACCTCATTTCGCCAACCTATGAACCGGCCAACTTCCCGGATATACAAATTAACTGGCCTGTGTTCGGTGGAGAAATAACCCCGGAGGACAACTGGAACCTGGTGCTGCTGGCAACCTCGACGCATACCTTTGAACGCATTGTTGTCAACCGCGGATGTGTGGATACATCGAGGGTTGAAATTCCGGTTGGAATTATTCCAACGATAACAACCTCCGCCAACCCGACTGCTGTATGCCCTGGTCAACCGGTGCAATTAACGGCCTCCGTAACCCCTCAGCAGGCATTGGAATGGGAAGAAGTGCCCGGTATTTCCTGTACCATGTGCTCGAATCCTATCGTGACTCCTGTGGCAACCACATCCTATTCCGTTTCCGCACCGGATGCGGAATGCCCAGCCAATGCCAGTATAACGGTGGTCGTACAACCGGCGCCGTTCCTGGGTCTGCCGCAAAACCCTGCGATTTGCCTCGGCGGTTCCATTACACTCAACAACGGCCCGTCCGAACCAGGTGTGACATACACCTGGACGTCCGTGCCTGCCGGTTTTATTTCCGGGTCGGCCAATCCGATGGTGTCGCCCACGCAGAACACCACATACCGGGTATTGGCAGATGGTTTGTTGTGTGATACGCAGGGGGAAGTGATTGTTACCGTTGCCAATGCTACGGTAAATGCAGGCGCCAATCAGGACCTTTGTATCGGCGAAACGGCTGCATTGACGGCTGTTGTTACCGGAACTGCCGGACAAATTACCTGGGATCCGGGCAGCCAGTCCGGGAACAGCATTCAGGTAAGCCCCACGATTTCAACGACTTATACTGCCACGCTTCTGTATGGCCCCGGCTGTATTGCGACCGATCAGGTAGATGTAAACGTAGTGGCCGGCGTCACATTGACGCCGATTGAAACGGACCCGGGAACGGAAGATTCTCTTTGTGCCGGTACTCCGATTATCCTGAAAGTAACGCCTTCACCTGCGGATGCGGAATTACTCTGGACGGAAAATGGCAACCCGCTTGCTGGACAGACCAGTGATTCCATTCGATTGTTCCCGGGTGTAACGGAAGGCACCGCTTTGTATACGGTTGTAGCGACCAATGACTTCGGATGTTCTGCTACGCGCTCTGTCAGTTTCAATTTGCGGCGTTGTCTGGTTATTCCAAATGCCTTTACACCCGGCAACGATGAATTCAACGATACCTTCGGCGTTGTGCTGGCAGGCGAGAATATCGAGATTGTAGAGTTCTTCGTGTACAATCGCTGGGGCCAGAAAGTATTTGAAGCTACGCCGACTGTGAAACGTTGGGACGGCAATTTCGATGGCGATGAAGCGCCGAGCGATGTGTACGTGTACTACATCAAAGTGCGCTACCCTGATGGAACGGAGGATGGATATCAGGGGGATGTGACGCTCTTACGTTGATGGTAAGGATTAAAAGGGATGAGGAATGAGGGATGAGGGATGCCGAGCGTTATGTCGGACATAACGCTCGGCATCCCTCATCCCTCATTCTCAATATCGAATACCCCAGAAAGGCGGTTCTTCCGCTTCCCGTCTTTGATCCATAAATTTTTGGAGCAGTTCGATATATTCAGCTTCATTGATTTTTTTCCCTTTTATTTTTTTGGGTAAATCCAATTCTGCGCCCAACTTTTTCAGGTCAATTTTATCGGCGCTGATCAACATGCCGCCGTCGTTGACATCCACTTCAAGGATCAGTCCGGGCAGACCGAAAAAGCGTTCCGGTCCGGCGCTGACCGGAATATCCATGGCAAACCAGGCGATGATTTTTTGTTGTTTGAGGGTGTCTTCCCAGGATGCTTTCATACAAATATGACCGGCTACTTCTTTCAGGTCATTGAGGATTTTCCAGTCGGGCGCGCGCAGGGTATCTTCCACGATATACGTTTTTCCAAATACCTGCACAACGTCGTACATGGTGTTGGCGGCAAAGTTGCGCTTGATATGATACACATCTTTGCGCCAGGAATAACCCTCGTCGTCCGGTTCCGCTTTTTCCTCGGAATCTTCGTATTTCGTTTCAGTCGGTGTGAGATACAGCGTCGTGAACATCTTCCATTCGGATCGATTGCCCCACATGTAAGCGACGCGTTCGCGTTGTTGTTTGCTGATGTAATCCACTGCGGCCATTTTTTTTGCCCAGTTGTGCGTGACTAAATAGCGCACAACGCCTTCTGTTTCCTGCGCCCGGACGCTACCTGCTGCGAGGAGCAGGGCTATGAGAATGATGTGTTGTTTCATAAATGTATTTAGTGTATGGTGTTTAGTGTTTAGGGTGCTCCGCCTTTGGCCGTATTTAGTATTTGGTGTTTGGTGTTTGGGATGCCAAAAGCGGAGCACCCCAAACACTAAATACCAAACACCAAACACCAAAACATCACCACCACTGATTTTTGTTGATTTTGTTTTCATACCCGCGCATGTTGTAGCTCGCGCTCAGCATAAAATAACGGGCAAGTGTGCCGGCAATATTGCGAACCACATAGTTCTGGGTACCGTTTTGCGTGATGCTGACGCGCCTGTTGAAAATATCGAATGCTGCCAATCGTATTTCCAGCCGGTTTTGTTTGCCTACAATTCGTCGAACGGAGGCGTTCCAGGTGGGAATGTCCTGGTTGAAATCAAAACGGTCGTTGCGATACACCGCGTAGTTGAAATTACTTTCAAAAAAAGACTTGGATAAAAACTGCCATTTGACGGAAGCGTCTACGCTGTGGTTTTGAATCTGCTGATTTTGCTCTTCCTGGATGGAATAAGAAATGTCGTTGAACCGCAGGTTGCCGCTCAGGCCGATAATCAACTTCTGGTTCGGCGTGGCATTGAGGCCGGCGCGAATATTAAAACCCTTGTTAAACGTCTCATTTTCAATGCCATTTACGAAAGAGGGCGACTGTCCCACGTTAATATTACCATTGACATTCATGGTCAGTTTCGTTTTTACAATCGGGAAATTGGACCATAAATACAGGTTGAACCGATTGCCGCCGGATACATTATCGGGCCGGGTAATGGTTCGAATCCCGATGCTGTCGATCACTTCGATGGTCTGATTGTAAATAATCTGGTTGTCGAACAGGTTCAGGTTGCTGCCGATTCCAACGCTGCTGAGGGAGGCAGGGTTCCAGTAATTGAGGTTGAGGCCAAGGCTGTGCGAGCGCTGTGGCGTAAGATTGGGATTGCCCTCGATCCGAAAAGCAGGGTTGTTTACATTGGGTACCGGTTGAAGGTCGTTAAGTTGCGGTTCGTTGATTTCGTAACTATACTCGGCGCTCAGCCACAGGTTGGACGGAAACTCATAATTGATGTCGACATTCGGCGTATAGTTCAAAAAACTGCGCCGGATCGGGTCGGTCAAAAGGGGGGTGTTGCGGTCGGTGGAATAAGCGCCGTCGAGTTGGAGGTGTTGGGCGGCGGCGCCGACTGTCGCGTTCAAACCTTCATAAGAATAGCGAATACTGGAGCCTAAACGATTGTATAACACCGTATTATCATAAAAAATGCTGAGGTTGTCGATCCGTTCGTTGTTGAGTTCCGGGTCGACAACCTGGCGATTGACCTGGTTGCCGGCGCGGGCAAAATTGTAGAATGTTTCCCAGTACCATTTTTTGGAAAGCGGTTCGGTGAACAGCATACTCGATTTGATTTGCTGACCAATGTTGTCGTTGGTATTGAGTTGCCGTATTTGCTCTGTTACAGTGCCTGCCCTGAAGAAACGGTTGATAGAAAAGAGGTTCTCCGAGCCGTCTGATTTGTTGCTGTTGTACCCGGCACTGAGGGCGAAGGATCGTCCTTTCTTTTTGAATCGATGGCGAAAAATGCCGGAGCCCGAAAGCCGCCAGGAGTCAAGCACGTTGTCGTTGTCGATGTCGAGGCTGTTGGAAGGCAGGTCGTTGCTCCCCGTAAAATACTGCGACTGATTGTAGCGGGCGTCGTTGTGGCTGAATCGGGTATTGGCCTTGACGATCAAGATGTTATTTGAGTCCAGTTCCTGTTCAAAGCGTGCGGCAATACTGTGATTGCTTCTGAAATCGACCCTCGATGAAGTGTCCGTATTGGAAAAAGTGCTGTCCTGTAAAAACGTTTGCCGGAAAGCGGACTGATCGAGCGTGAGTTCGGTCTGGTTATAGAAGTAGCTGCTGCTGAATTTCGTTTTTTTGTTGTCGAAATTGTAGTTGGCGCCGCCGCCATAATTTTCCGTGAAGCCGCGACCGTCGAAATTGTTAAAAGGCACATCGTCGCCATCGCCGCCGATATAATAACCGCCCCCGCCGTTGCCAAAACCGAAATCGCCGTTATCGTAATCACCAAAAGTATTCTGGCCTTTAAACTCGCCGTAGTCTTCCCAGTTGACGCCCGTCTGGTTGATATTATTGGCGTACGCAATGACGGAGAATTGTTCTTTGGTATTGAACCTGTTGTAATTGCCGCGCGAAGCCCAGCGCTCTTCTGTGCCGACGGCGCCCGTTATTTTTCCAAAAGCGCCTCTTTTATATTCTTCTTTCAATTCCAGGTTCATGGCTTTTTGTTCCTTGCCATCGTCCACGCCGGTCAGTTTGCTTTGTTCGGACGCTTCATTGTACACCTGCACTTTGGAAATGGTTTCGGCGCCCAGGTTTTTAGTGGCGGCCTTGGGGTCGTCGCCGAAAAAGGTTTTGCCGTCCACATATACCCTTTTTACATCCTTGCCCTGGGCTTTGATGTTCCCGTCGGCATCCACGTCGATTCCTGGCAAGCGGCGCAACATATCTTCTACGGTAGAACCCGGCGGTACTTTAAAAGACGATGCATCGTATTCGATCGTATCGCCGCGAATGCTCAGGGTGGCTTTGGCGGCTTTCACTACCACTTCCAGCAATTCAGTTGTAATGGGTTTTATTTTGATGATACCAACATCGTTGAGCTCCGTCGGCGACGCCTGCAAATGCTGCTGTAGCGGCAGGTACCCGACGTAAGATACCTTTAGCAGGTAAGGGACATTTTTTACATTTTTAAAAGCAAATGCGCCATTGTTATCGCCCCGGGTGAAATTAATCAGGGTAGAATCCAGAGGGTTGAGTAACATGACCGTGGGGAGCGGCGTTTCGTCCCCGGAAGTGTCAATGACAGTACCTTTTATCGTAACTCTCGATGGATTTTGAGCGGTAAGCGTTGTAGCGAGTAGTAGCAGGGTGAGTACCCAGGCGTGTTTGATCATGCGGGTTTGTGTTTATGGACTGATGTATAAACCGGTGAAATATGCCTGGGATCGGAAAGTATGCGTAGATTAAAAATTGACAATCAAACGACAAACGGAAGCGACAGATGTTGCACCGGGAAAATTTAACAATGCGCCAAAGGTATCGGTAAGC
>JALHMA010000004.1:15181-56932 GCA_022844265.1 Saprospiraceae bacterium
GCAGGATTATCTGAAATAACGGATAATGTAGCGCCGGTGCCGGTTATGATGACCGTATCGGAAGGGAAAAACGCCGTAAAATCCACCGGCGGCGGTACGATAAAATCGGCTATCGACTCACAGTCGTTGGCGTCTTGTATGGTAACGCTGTAACTGCCTGGCGCGATGCCTGTCGCGACAGAATCTTGTTGTCCGTCGCTCCACAGGTATGTTAAAGGAGGTGTGGCGCCTTCAATTTGCAGAGATACGGTCGCTTCAGGCGTGTCCAGACACCCCGGGGTGACATCCACCGAAAGGGTGATCTGGCAACAATCCTCTACAAGTATCTGGCGGGTGGTACTTATTTCACAACCAAGCGAGGTTTTGATGGTCATGGTGATTAATTTCTGCCCCGGCGCCTGGTAAGTAACCGTATGCGGCCCGGAGGTAGTGGCAAAACTGGGCGAAGCGCCCTCCCCGAAGGTCCATCCCCAATCCGTAATTATACCTTGTTGGAAACTGGAAGAATCGGAAAATATAATACTATCGCCCAGACAAATGTTGTCATCGGGGTCATCGGTTTTAATGGCAGCCACAGGCCCCGTGAATATTACGGTTCCGCCCCAATCCACCTGAAATCCGTTTCCGCTGGAAGTGAAGTTGTTGACAACCAATGCGTAGGTGTTGCCCGCCTGTACATCCATAAACCGCAAAAAATTATCCTCGTTCGTACCCAGGCAGCCCGCGCCATGGTCAATATCGGTGGAAGAAGCGTTTAGTCCGGTAGGCCCCATACAAGGACTTGCCGGGTCAAAATCGCCGGCTGCCATACAGCGTTCAACGATTTTTCCGGCGCAATTTCCCATTCCGTTCGGCAACCGGTACACTATAAAATCGAGGTCGTCGGCAGCGTTGTTGGGCGTTAATTTGAATTCCAGTGTGCCATTGTTGGCCGCAGTAAATGTATACCAGGTTGAATTGGATTCTGCAAATGCGCCGCCAAAACAGGGGGCATCGTCTAATTCAAACGGGTCTGCACCCGGCCCGGCCACTGCCTGCACATTAAAAGACGATTTGTCGCACAGCGGAATAGCCGTAGGGCAATCGCCTGCAATCCCTCCGTCAAAAAAGAAATTGCTCACACAAAACTGGAAAGTGCCGGGTGTTGCGCCGTCTACCCTGAAAAAATAACTGTTGCCGGGAATCAGGTTTTCTACCCGCAATTCTGTCACGCCGAATCCGAAGAACAGTGGATCCGCTTCACAACCCAACAGATTCAGGGCATCGCAGGATCCTTCATACAGGGCCACTGCCGGGGATAGCAAGGTGCCGCCCGGGGTACTGCTGGCTCCATTGATGACGATCACCACATTCGGTGCAATCGCCGTAAATTGGTACCAGACATCGTGCGGAGCACCGGTAAAACAGCCTGGTACGGGTACATTGCTCGGCGTTGCAAAAAGGTTGTTACCCGCATTGAGCGGCGAACAAAAGTTGCTCGGGTCTGCTATCTCAAATGCTCCGGAGCAATCATTGTTGGATTGAGCGATGAGTGTTGATACAGTACAGAAAAAAAGTAAAATACCAAAGGCCAATCGTTGGGTAAATGTTTGCATACAGTAGGAAGATTTTGGTTTAACGTGGACTGATTTTTAATTCTTTATAAGTGGTTACAGGGTCGGTTTCACGGCTGAATTTAAGGTGATTGGCTTCTCCAATCACAATTTCTGCCGTTGTATGAATGATACTTCCTTCCAGCAAATGTCCGCCAATGGTATTGCCCAGGTTGTCGGATATCGAAATATGCAGGTGTGAGCCGTCTGGCGATAAGGTACCGACAAGTGAAACAATCTCAAACATCTCCACCCGGCTGAGGGCATCGGGTTGGTTGGCGGGTCGTATCATGGCTTGCCGAAGGCTGCCTACACAAGTGACTATAAAACCGGCTTGTAGATGTTGCGCTCGGGCAAAAGCATCAATTGCGCGTTTTAAATCTTGACCAGGTAATAAGCGAAGGGCATGAACCGTCATAATTTGAATTTTTTTTGGGAGAAATACAAGGTGGCAAAATTCTTTACTTTTACGCCGTTTCCAAATTCATTTTCCAAAAACTTAACCATGAGAATTCTTTTTGCCATTCTTCTTTTTTTTACAAATTATACCTTTTTTGCCCAAAATGCCACCCTGCAAGGGACGGTAACCGATACCAGGACCTCCGAGGTATTGCCTGGCGTGACGGTACGGGTCGGTTCAGGAGGCGCGGCTACGGATGCAAACGGCAATTATAAATTATCGTTGTCCGCTGGCGCCCATACTGTTGTTTTTTCTTTTGTTGGATATGAATCCAGGACACAGGATATTCGCCTGGAGGTTGGACAAACCCTGGAACTGAACGTAACCCTCGGCGATGCCGACAACCTGCTGCAACAGGCCACCGTGACGGCAGGGAAATTTGAAAAGCCGTTGGGGGAGGTAACCGTTTCCCTGGAAGTACTCAAACCACGCCTGCTGGAAAACACCAACACTACCTCCGTCGATGACGTTTTGGCCAAGGTGCCCGGCGTGAGTATGATAGACGGACAGGCATCAATCCGGGGCGGTTCGGGTTTCTCTTACGGAGCCGGCACCCGCGTGCTGTTGTTGGTAGACGATATTCCTGCCTTGCAGGTCGATGCAGGTTACCCCAACTGGGATGACTTCCCGGTGGAAAATATCGCGCAGATTGAGGTGTTGAAAGGCGCCGCGTCTTCCTTGTACGGTTCTTCTGCCATGAACGGCATTATTAACATCCGAACCGGTTTTGCAAAAGATAAACCCGAAACGGAAGCCGCTTATTTCGTCCGTACCTGGGGCGATCCGAAAGACGCTGGTAAAAAATGGTGGGGACAGGATACTTCAGGCCTGGCACAACCCTTTGAAACGGGAGCCAGTTTTGTACACCGCCGCAAAGCAGGCAAATTGGATTTTGTGTTCGGAACGTACGGACTTATTCGCGATAGTTACAACAGGGATACGTACAGCAGGTACGGCCGTATCACGCCCAATTTTCGTTATCGCGTCAACGACCGGCTCACCCTGGGCCTGAATACCAATTTCAACTTTGGCCGCAGCGGTAGTTTCTTCATTTGGGGCAACGACAGCACAGGGGCCTATCAACCGGGATTAAACTCTTCTTCCAAATCATTGGGCCGCTTCCGGTACAATATAGACCCAACCGTTCAATACTTCGATGCTGCAGGCAACCGGCACAAATTCCTGGGTCGTTTTTTCTCCGTTAACAACAACAACGACGGCAACCAAAGCAATAGCAGCAAGATGTTATACGGTGAATACCAGGTGCAGCGGCAGGTGAAAAACCTGGTGGCGACCGCCGGCATAGTGGGCATTTATACCACCGTTACTGCCGGTTTGTATGGAAATGCCGATTATACCAACCGCAACCTGGCCGGTTATTTTCAGATGGATTATAAAGCATTTAACCGGCTGAATCTGTCCGCCGGAGTGCGATACGAACAAAACAGGCTTAGTAGTCCCGACTCGACGCTGCTCCCCGACAATACCATATATGTCATTCCCGGCGGCGTGACCAAAGAAGCCAAACCTGTTTTTCGGTTGGGCGCCAATTATCAGGCGGGCAAGGCAACCTATTTCCGCGCTTCCTGGGGACAGGGCTACCGCTATCCGACCATTGCCGAAAAATTTATCAATACCAGTTTCAGCGGCGCCAATTCCGTAGCGCCCAATCCTGCGCTCGTAAGCGAAACCGGCTGGTCGGCAGAATTAGCCCTGAAACAGGGGTTTCGCCTGGGCGCCTGGCAGGGTTACGTCGACGTTGCCGGATTTGTGCAGGAATACGAACAAATGATGGAGTTTGTGTTTTCAAAAATACAATTTGTGCCCGGGCAGGGACTGGGCGCATTGTTTCAGTCTCAAAACCAGGGTAATACCCGCATCCGTGGCGCCGAGATTTCCGTTTTGGGACAGGGAAAACTCGGTCCGGGTACCTTGTTTCTGATTGCAGGATACACCAACATCAATCCCCAATACAAAAACTGGAGCCGGGACGCCGGTTATGTTGAATCGAGTGGCGAAATCAGCCGCTATTGGGGCAGCTCGGACACCCTGGAGAATGTGTTGAAATATCGTTTCAAACACACCGTCAAATGGGATTCGGAATACCAGGTCGGACGCACGTCCTTCGGGCTTTCCGTACAGTACAACAGCAACATGGATGCCGTCGACCGGGTGTTTGAGTTCTTTTTGCCGGGGGTAAAAAACTTTAGAGATACACACAACAACGGTTTCAGCGTGGTAGATATTCGCGCAGCACATCGCTTTGGCAAGCACCTTAAAATCAGTGCTTTATGTAACAACATACTCAATGAAGAGTACAGTTACCGACCGGCTCAACTCGAAGCGCCCCGAACATATACCCTTCGTTTTGACTGGAAAATGTAGCAAATGTGGCCCGGTATTCGTAGCATTGCCCCGCTTTACCCGCCGAAGCCTTTTTAGGCGAAGGAGGGTTATACCACTAAAACCTTACCCGCCGAAGCCTTTTTAATCGCCATAGCCCACGGGCGAAGGTGGTGAGGCGAAGGAGGGTCAAACCACTCAAACCTGACTATAACCTAATACAGAGTCGCCTGATTTTTTTGAGTATCTGAAGATTTGAGTATTCGAGTATCTGACTGATAACGAATCATTTATACTCAAATGCTCGCATCCTCGAATATTCAAAAATTTAGATGACACAGTACTAAACACTAAATAACCCATGAAGAAACTACTTTACTTCGTCCTGTTATTTGCGGTAGTGCAGGCGGTCGCATGTCGAAACCGCAATCAAAACCAGGCTGTAGCCACTGAAGTTTCGGAACAATCCAGGTCTGCTCCTGACAACAATGATTTGCTGGAGGCATTGCAGGGCAAGTGGAGAAGCGACTCGGATTCGACATATGTGCTGGAAATTTCAGACGATACCCTGCGCCATATCAACAACGGACAATTGAGTGCTGAAACGGCTATAGAAGTTGACGGCTCCTGCATCAATACGGCTTGCCCGGACGCCGATGCAGCCGATGGCTGGTGCTTTTTGGAAAA
This sequence comes from Saprospiraceae bacterium, assembly GCA_022844265.1. Lineage (GTDB taxonomy): Bacteria > Bacteroidota > Bacteroidia > Chitinophagales > Saprospiraceae > M3007. The sequence continues at coordinate 20,264 of JALHMA010000004.1, forward strand.
AGGGCAGTTTGATATTCAGTGTCATTTGGTTTTAAAATGCAATGAAAATGAATTGAAATATGTCGCAACCGGGGCCGCAAACGGACAGTTGTCATTTAAAAAAGTCAGATAACCGTTTTTTAAGGCGCCACTTCTTTATTTTCGCCCCGGAAAGGCAAAAGGCAATGCTTCCTCAACTTTTACCCGCCGTAGCCCAGGGCCGAAAAGGGTAAGGCAAAGGAGGGTACTCAACATGCTCAACTGCTTCACTTTTAGTCTAAGTAATCAGGCAAAATTAGTTTTGGCTAAATTATTTGTAAATGATTGATTATCAACACAAATAACCAATAACTAATAACGAATAACTACTTAAATATCCATTTCAATAAATGTTTACGATCAATATTTATCTTCGTTTTGCCCTGATTGCGGGCGGTATACTGTCCGGTATTGTGTTGTGGGCGATATATGGTTTCTGGTACGGATTCCCTTTCTTACTGGTTGGTATTATTTTGCTGATCGGGTATCTCATGCTGGGTACCATACTTTCTACCAATATGTTGGTGAGCCAACAGCGGCTCGACGAAGCCGAACAACGTTTGAAACTCACTTTTTTCCCAAAACTGCTGCTGGTGGGTTATAAAGGGGTATATTTTATGACGCATGGAGGAATTGCGATGCAAAAGCGCGACTTTGTAACGGCAGAGGTATGGGTAAAAAAAGCCCTGGATGCAGGATTGCCCTCCGACAATGAACGCGGCGCGGCGCTTATGCAAATGGTCATGATTGCTGCCGGCAAAAACAACATCAAAGCGGCCCAGTCGCATTTCGCCGATTTGAAAAAATTGAATATCACAGAGCCTACGCTAAAGGAGCAGGTAAAAGAAATCGAAAAACAACTCAAACAAGCCGGTCAGGGCATGAATCCATCTACTATGGCTATGATGGGCGGGCGAAACGGTTTCAGGCCGGGCGGAAAACGCAGGCAACCAAAAATGCGCTAATGCTATAAGTTTTCATTTCTTTTTGCACTTTTGCCTCTTACTTAATTTCTTCATCCATGCAGATTGGCGTTCCAAAAGAAAATTATCCCGGCGAATTGCGCGCCGCACTTATTCCAAACGACGTAAAAAAACTGACTGGCCTGGGCGCTTCCATACTCATTGAGTCGGGGTTGGGCGATGGTATTCGTGTGCCTGACAGCGAATATGAAAAAGCCGGAGCGGTTGTTACAAAAGACCGGAACGCCGTGCTGCAATCCGATATGGTGCTGCGTCTCCGCAAACCGGAAGATGCAGATGTCGCCTTGCTGAAACCCGGCGCAATTCACGTCAGTTACCTCGATCCGTTTAATGAAAAAGCCCTGCTGAATAGTCTGGCTGAACGCGGTGTGACTGCTATTTCCATGGAATTGATCCCGCGCAGCACACGTGCCCAAAAAATGGACTCGCTCAGTTCGCAAGCCAGTCTGGCCGGTTATGCGGCAGTTATCCTGGCTGCCGAACGGACCGATCGCGTTTTCCCGATGATGACAACCCCGGCAGGCACCATTTCTCCGTCGCGTGTATTTATTATCGGAGCAGGCGTAGCCGGTTTGCAGGCTATCGCAACAGCCAAGCGCCTCGGCGCACGCGTGGATGCCTTTGATACCCGCCCCGTAGTGGCCGAACAGGTCAAATCGCTGGGCGCCCGTTTTGTTGAAGTTGACCTGGGTGAAACCGGACAAACAAAAGACGGATATGCCAAAGCGCTGACGGAAGAACAACTGCAAAAACAACGGGAAGTGATGGCCAAACAATGCGCAATGAGCGATATTGTGGTGACGACGGCCCAGGTGTTCGGCCGTAAAGCGCCTGTTATTATTACCAAAGAAATGGTTGCCGGGATGCGCCCGGGCAGTATTCTGGTCGATCTGGCTGTGGAAAGCGGCGGCAACGTGGAAGGCGCCGAACTGGGCAAGGAAGTGGACGTAAACGGCGTTAAAATACTCGGTTTAGCCAATCTGCCGGGTCGCGTGGCAGTGCATGCCAGCCAAATGTATTCGGCCAACCTGTACAACCTGACGGATGAATTCTGGGACAAGGAAAACAAAGTTATTCGTGTAGATATGGAAGACGATATCCTGCAAAGTTGCGTGGTAACCCATGCCGGAAAAGTGCTCCGGGAGTTCTGATCCCAACTATCCAAGCTCAACTTTATTATTCACATTCAATTAGTTATCGTGGAAACAACCGTACTTACTTTCCTGCTTTTCATCCTGGTACTGGCTATTTTTCTGGGTGTCGAAATTATTTCCAAAGTGCCGTCCCTGTTGCACACGCCGCTGATGTCAGGTTCCAATGCCATTTCAGGTATTACCGTTTTGGGGGCGATTTTAGCCGCAGGTTTGGCAAAGGGTGTTGGTAACAACGATTTTGCAGCCTTGCTGGGCGGAATTGCAGTCGCGCTGGCTATGATTAATGTGGTAGGCGGTTATTTTGTGACCGACCGCATGTTGGACATGTTCAAGAAAAAAGAAAAAAAATAAGCGCTCCTTATGGATCTGAATACACTGATTAATATCGTTTATATCCTTTCGGCGATCACTTTCATCCTCGGTTTCAAATTGATGAGCAGCCCGGAATCTGCCAAACGAGGCAATCTTATTTCGGGCGCCGGCATGGCTGCGGCCATCATTGTTACGTTGATGGACCTGCATGTCGAACGATACGAGTATATCTTGATCGGGGTTGCTGTGGGTACGGCGATTGGCCTTTGGCTCGCTTACAAAACGCCTATGACTGGTATGCCCCAAATGGTGGGCCTGCTCAATGGTTTTGGCGGCCTGGCATCACTTTTTGTGGCTTGGGGCGAATACCACGCACATCCGGAAGGGCAGGGTATTTCCGGCGGCCTTATTCTGTGGCTGACAGCCATCATCGGGGCTGTTACCTTTTCCGGTTCACTTATCGCCTGGGCAAAACTGGAAGAAAAATTTATTTCAGGTAAACCTATTACCTATAATGGACAACAGATCGTAACCGGAGCAATTCTTCTCGGTATACTTGCTACCGGCGTTTTGTTTGCCATGGACACGGTAGCGCCGGAGGCTTATCGCTATTTTGCAGTATTTGCCGTGCTGGCGCTGGCATTGGGTATTGCCCTGGTAATACCTATTGGTGGGGCTGACATGCCTGTGGTGATCTGTTTGCTGAACAGTTATTCCGGTATGGCTGCCTGTGCCTCCGGTTTTATCGTGCAGAACAACCTGCTCATTGTAGCAGGCGCTCTGGTGGGCGCCAGTGGTATTATCCTGACACTCATCATGTGCAAAGCCATGAATCGCTCGGTAGCAAATGTATTTCTGGGCGGATTCGGCGCCGCTCCGACGGGCGCCTCGGCAGAAGTTTTTGGTGAAATCAAGGAAGTAAAAGCAAGCGATGCTTACCTGATTCTGGAAGCGGCCAACCGCGTCGTCATTGTACCCGGATACGGTCTGGCCGTATCACAGGCCCAACACGCCGTACGTGAGTTGACCGAAGCGCTGGAAAAAAACGGTGCGGACGTCAGTTTCGCCATTCACCCGGTAGCAGGACGTATGCCCGGCCACATGAATGTATTGCTGGCAGAAGCCAACATATCTTATGATGCGATGGTGGAAATGGACGCCATCAATCCTCAAATGGATAGCGTCAATGTCTGTATGATCATCGGCGCCAACGACGTCGTGAACCCTGCCGCGCAGGAAGATAAAAACAGCCCCTTGTGGGGTATGCCTATCATTCAAGCCAGCCGCGCCCAAACGGTGATCGTTATGAAACGCGGTAAAGGCAAAGGTTTTGCCGGCGTGGAAAACCCGCTCTTTTTCAAAAACAACTGCCGGATGCTGTATGGCGATGCCAAGAGTAGTTTGCAGACACTGGTAGCGGAGTTTAAAGGCGGCAGTTGATTTAAGTAAAATATGAATTATCCCTAATTGAGTACTAAAAGACTGCGAAGCAGTCAAATCTAAGTGTTATACAACAACCGTAGAGTAATTTTACCACATAGACACATAGTTTTTACACATAGAACACATAGCGTAGAGTACTCTAAAAACTATGTGTTCTATGTGTAAAAACTATGTGTCTATGTGGTAAAATTACTCTACGGTTGTTGTAGAACACTTAGTACCCAAATTAGAAAAGACTCATATTTGCCCTTTTTCCTTACTTCTTCTCCCCAAAATAATCCAGCACTAAGTAACAAAACGTTTTTACCCCCAGCGCCATACCGCTTTCATCGATAAAAAAATCGGGCGTGTGGTGCGCCGCAGCCGCTTCGGGCTTCATGCCTTTGGGCATTCCTCCGAGGAAAAAGAAAAAGGAGGGAACATGCTGTGCATAAAAGGCGAAGTCTTCGGCGCCGGTGCGCGGCCTGTTTTCAGAAACATTTTCTTTCCCGGCGGCGGCCTGTAGGGAACCCAACATGCGGGCCGTCAGTACAGGATCATTGTAGGTAACAGGCGTTTTGTTTTCAAAACGCACTTCCGCCCGGGCGCCGGCGCTTTCCGCAATTTTTTCGGCAGTCAGTCGTATTTTCTGGTGAATGATCCGTTGCATGGCCGTATCGAGGGTACGAATGGTGCCCACCATTTCTGCCATTTCGGGAATGATGTTTGCACGAACGCCGCTTTCTATTTTACCCACTGTGATAACAGCCGGATGTAATGTCAGGTCGGTTTGGCGGCTGACGATCGTTTGCAGTCCCTGAATAATTTCAGCCGATACTACAATCGGGTCAATGCCGCTCCAGGGCTGAGAACCGTGGGTTTGTTTGCCGTAGACATTGATGTAGAACCAATCGGAAGCAGCCATGATGCCCCCGGCCCGGTAGGTGATTTTACCCACTTCTGTCTGGGAGTTTATATGTAAGCCAAACATCGCCTCAATCTTTGGATTGTCGAGCACACCTTGTTTGATCATCAGTTCGGCGCCGCCTTCCTCACCGGCGGGCGGGCCTTCTTCCGCAGGTTGGAATACAAAAACAACGGTTCCCGCCAGTTCGGCGCGTATTTGAGTCAAAACTTCCGCAACCCCCATCAGGATGGCAACATGGGTATCGTGCCCGCAGGCATGCATCACACCCACCGGTTCGCCGTTGTATTCAGATTGTACGGTCGATTTGAAAGGCAGGTCGCCGCGTTCGACCACCGGCAAAGCGTCCATATCGGCGCGCAGACCGATGACCGGCCCGAGTTTTCCACCTTTTAATATGCCTACTACACCGGTATATGCGATGCCTGTGCGCACTTCCATGCCGAGGCTTTTTAAGTGTGCAGCCACCTTTTCAGCGGTTTTAAATTCCCGGTTAGAGAGTTCGGGGTACTGATGGAAATCGCGCCGCCAGGAAACGATTTTGGATTCTATCTGCGCACTCATCCGGTCGGCCTTGGTTTTTAGCGGCGATTGTGCACATATACTGCTGATAAACAGGATATTAAGAAACAGTGGGAAGAAATTTTTCATGGTAAAATTGCTTGTGAATAGTTTACTCCGGCCAAAGTAAACAGATAAACATGGATATTTCTACTTTTGCCCGTGCCGCATTTGTTGTTTGCTTTTTGCCAACTTGCTTTTTGTTTCTTCACTATGTCCCTCTATCGAAAACTGCTGCTCCGGCTTTATCCTTATAAAACCCTTCACGATGATTATATTGCCCGCATGCGGAGTGCCATAGGCGGCGCAGGGATGTTGCACGATGGCAATATTTTTGCGTTTGATTACGCGTTCCAGCGCCTTCCTCAAACCGGTGGAATACTGGAAATCGGCTCCTTTGCAGGATTGTCTGCAAATGTGATGACCTGGTTGCTGCGAAAACACGGGATCAATCGCCCGTTTTTCACTTGTGACCCGTGGGTATATGAAGGTTATCACGACCCGACGCGCAAGGACGATGCGGTTTATATGGCCCATTTCGAGGCTTGCCGGCACATCACCCGGGATGATTTTAATGATTTTATCCGGGAAAGTTTCAGAAGGAACACACTCTTTTTCAGCCGCGAATACCTGCCGCATACCATCCGGCTTTCTTCAGATGCCTTTTTTGATACCTGGCAAAAACAAGCGCGTAAAACGGATGTTTTTGGCCGAAAAGTCACTCTTGGTGGGCCACTATCTTTTGTATACGTCGATGGAGATCATTCCTACGAAGTGGCACGCCGAGATGTGGAGCACAGTCTGGAACACCTGGTTCCGGGCGGTTTTCTGCTGCTCGATGATTCCGCTGATTTCTGGACATACGGCAGTGTGCAATTGGCGCAGGAAATGAAACGATGGAAAGGGCTGGAACTGGTCATGAAAAACCCCAACTACCTCTACCGAAAATTGTGAGTGGTGAGTGGTGAATATTGAGTAGTGAGTGGCATATCGTTAGAGGAATATTGGGAATGTTCTTCTAACGATATGCCACTCACTATTCACCACTCACCACTCACTACTCACCACTCACAATTCACCACTCACATAATACATATCCACCTCCCCGATGTGTTTTGCCGGAAAACGTCCCCGGTAGACACAATCGAACCGGTGGCGAATCAGTGCATGGGTTGCTTCTGAAATATTAATCATATCGGGTTCGCAGGCCTGTTCGATACGGGAAGCAATATTGACGGTTTCACCCCAGATGTCGAATGCCATTTTAGTGCTGCCGACTACGCCTGCTACCACCGGGCCGGTGTGTATTCCGATTCGGATATCAAATGGGTAGTTATACTGTGACATTTTGTTATCTCTGTGATTAACAACGAATTGTCTGATTTCCAAAGCGGCGCGTACCATATCGTGGGCATGACTATCCGTGAACGTAGGAATGCCGCCCACACACATGTAGCTATCGCCGATGGTTTTTATTTTCTCCAGACCGTAGCGCGTCATAATGTCGTCGAAAGCGCCGAAATAAAAGTCGATCTGTTCCACTAGTTCCTCGGCAGTCAGCGTGCGGGCAAAAGCGGAAAATCCGACAAAGTCCGTAAATAGCACCGTTGCCTGCTGGTAACTTTTGGCAGCCACCCGTCCGCGCTCTTTTAGTTCACGAGCGGTTTCATCGGGAAAAATATTGAGCAACAGCGTATTGGCAACCTGATGCTCTTCCCGGATCATGGCTAACAAAGAGGCTTTGTTTTTTAAAAAGCCTTCCATGAGGAAATAAGCCACTGTAGCGATAAATGCAAAATTGAATTCAAAAAAGAGCAGGTGTATTTCCGGAGGGAGGTTATTAGGGTTCGATCCGGCAACGTATTCCCAAATCCCTGCGGCAAATAGGGTAAACAGGTAGCAGAAAAAAGTGAGCCGTGCCGTATGTATTCCCGCGAACATCAGGGCGCCCAAAGGCGCTAAAAAAGCCGCCAGTACCACTCCGCTGCTCCCCACAAAACCGCCATGGGTAATTTGTGCGGCCAATGGCAGCGCTATTGTAAGCACCAATTGTGTATTCCGAAAAAAACGAAAATGCCCCTTGAGTTTAAAATAAGCCAGGTTAAGCAGTGTGGCGATCAGATAGATAGCAGTGGTCCACCAGGTGAAAGGCTGGCCGAAAAGAAAGTATGCCAGGTTGTAGGTGAAATCCAGCAGGGTAATCAACACAATGATCGTCAGCGCGAGGGTTCGATACTCGATTTCCTCAGCCGATAGGTGCTGGTAGCCGAAAAAGCGACTGAAGGTGTTTTTCAAACGAGCAGGTAACATTGGGCAAACATAAGGAAAAGGGCAATATTAACTTTCCTCTACTTCGTCTTCAATGTGGAAGCGATGGAAAATTCGGTGTGTTACCGGCGCTACGATGATACCGATGGCCGTGATAAAAACCACACCGCTTACCAATGCATAACAAGAGGCAAACCATTTGCCACTCGCTGTTTCGATGGGTGTTACCGGCCCCATACCGGACAGGATCATGGAGGCATTGAGCAGACTATCCAGCCAGGCTATATTACAGGTGTAGTGATAGCCTGTAACGCCTACGCCAAGAAATAGCAATATGATGAGTATACCTGCCAGCATACTTTTGAATAATCGATTGTAAAACAACCTTTTAGGAAGCAATTGCTGGTGCCTGGATTCGAAATGTAAAAGTCGATGTATCATAGGGAGCAAATCATTAAGTTAAGGCAAAATTATTGAGATATTAAAATATTGGGATATTCTATTGACAATCAATAATTTGAGTGATAATATCGCAATATCCCAATATCAATTAATATCGTACTTGTTCTTAAAAACTGTAAATCTATATTTGAACTGACCTTAAGCGTGTGTTTTGGATTTGAAAAATTCCAGCAGTGCCATGTATTCATCCGTTTGCCGCTGCATTTCAAGTGCCGACCAGCCCAATTCCCGTCCCATAAGTTGCGCTACAACCGGACTGGCAGCAAGCGTTTGCTGCCAGTCCGTGATTTCCAGCCGGATACGCCTTGCCAGGAAATCGCGCAGGGTGCAGGCCATTTCTTCCCGGACCGCATACACCACTTCGGCTTTCAGGAATGGGTAATGCGGCAAAATTCTATCCTTCCATTCGTTTTGTTCTTGTGCCAGCCGAGCCACCAGATGCGCACGCGCGCCGTATTTTTGGCTGAGGTGCAGGCAAATATCATAATCGAGGCCAAAGGTGGATTGCAGTTCTGACGCAAGTTGGGCGCTCCAGCCTGCTGCTCCGACCAGCAGGTGCGTTTCACTCCGGCATGTAGCGCTGATGCCCAGAATCTTGCAGGCAGTATCTATCGTGTCTTTTGCCATCAGCCGGTACGTGGTCCATTTGCCGCCGAGCAGGCTGAGCAACCCGGAACTGGAGTCATGTTCCACTTCGTGGTCGCGAAGCATTGTTTTGGTCATGGCGCCGTTGCTGTGGTAGATATTGGGCGCCAGCAAAGGCCGCAAACCGCCAAACCCGGCAGATACGTCCTTTTTGTCCACTTTTGCTGCCAGAAAGGGTTGAAGGGTTTCCAGGAGAAAGTCTATTTCGGCAGATTCCAGCACAGGCTCTTGTTCGGGATTGGGATACGGTTCATCCGTGGTTCCCAGTAGCAAGACACCTTCAAAAGGCACTGCAAAAACAACCCGGCCATCTTTTGTTTTAGGAATGAGCATGGCGTCGGTACTGTTCAGAACACCTGCTGGAAGCACGGCATGAACGCCCTTGGATGGCCGGATACGCAGCCCCCGACCAGGGTTGGCCAGGCGCCTGATTTGATCCGCGCCGACGCCGGTGCAATTCACAAACAACTTCGCGCGGATAAGAAAAGAATCCCCTTTGAGGGTGTCTAATACCTGTGCCGCCTCTATTTTTTGATGCGTATCTTTTTGAAAATCAACTACTTTTAGATAATTTGCAACGCTTGCGCCTTGCTCGTCGGCGCTGTGCGCCAGCGCCAGGCAATAACGCGCGTCATCCAGTTGCCCGTCGAAATACAGTACGGCGCTATGGATGTTGTGGCTGAGGCCGGGCATACGACGCAAGGCCTCTTTTTTTGAAAGCCAGCAACTTCTCGGCAGATGGTCTTTGCCGGATGCAAACCAGTCGTAGAGCCTCATGCCAATCCTGAAATACAAACCTTCCCACCAACTAAAAACAGGCGTAATCAGCCCCAGCGGCCTTGCCAGGTGCGGCGCGTTGGCGAGTATGATGTGGCGTTCTTCCAGGCCGTGGCGCACCTGCCGGAGTTGTGCAAAATCCAGTCTTTTGAACGCCTGTTCCAGGTATCGCACGCCGCCATGCACCAATTTGGTGCTTTTGGAGGAGGTTTCCGCAGCGAAGTCGCTTTGATCTATCAATGCTACCCTCAATCCGCGCAAGGCGGCATCCAGGGCACAACCGGCGCCAGATGCTCCGCCTCCGATAATGCAGAGGTCGAAATTTTCATGTTTTAAACGCCGGATATTTTCGTTGCGGTTCATGGTGCGTGGATCTTACAATAATCGTTCCTTTTGGTTTCAGGCACAAAAAATGCGAGGTGAAAAGAGAACGGGTCAACCAATGTTTATCTTGGATGACCCGTTCAAAAGAATTGTTGATAAGAACGACAACGTTTGTGTTTGTCTGCTTTAATGTATACTTCTGTGCTCGTTCAGAATATGTTGAGCATGTTCAAGAATAGTAGTGTCTTCTAAATGTACAATGCCGCCGTTCGGACCGGGTTCAAGATGAAATTCCACCACTTCTCCGTCTTTGTATTGTTGTGCGCCAAAATAATTGCGTACCGTTTGCTCCTCAAGACTCAGGTCTTGTGCGATTCTTGAGATGCTTCCACTTGGAAGCGCGTGCTTAATACGGCGTAATTCTTCAAATGTAATGTTCATAATCCTAAAAGTTTGGTGAACAATATAATTTCTAAGGCAACAGGATTTGCCCCGAAAAGTTTCCCTAAGGTATGCGTATTGCCAAAGAAAAAACAAGAAAATGATTTGAAAAATTTTGCGGACGCCTGCTTTTTATCGGGGCTTTTTGGCGACGTATGTGAATCGTGAACAGATTTGCTGGAGGCATAAGCGCGATATCGGGCAGAACTATATCCGAAAAACGATTATTTCACGTTTATTGCCTTTTTCACGGCGGCGAAAAGGCCCTACCTTTGCCGTATTAAACCACATTTTTAAAGCGACTCGATAACCGGTAAGTATATCAGGCAAAATAGTTTAGATTTAATTCTTTGCAAATGCTTGATGTTGAGCTCGGATAACCAATAACTAATAACGGATAACAACCCATATGTTTTTGCACATTGTTTCTTTTGATATTCCATATCCTGCCAACTATGGCGGGGTGATCGTTATTTTTAATCAGATCAAGGCACTCCAGCAGCAGGGTGTAAAAGTGATTTTACATTGTTTTCAGTATGGCGACCGCAAGCCGCAGCAGGAACTGGAACGTTATTGCCACGAGGTACACTATTACAAACGCAGCCGCTCTATTTATTATCAATTGAGCCTTTTACCTTTCATCATGCGCACCCGGGAAAACAGCAATTTGTTGAAAAGACTGCGCAAAGACAACCATCCCATTCTTTTTGAAGGAATGCACACTGCTGCTTATGTCTGGCACAAAAAACTGCGCGGACGCCAAAAGATCGTACGGATGCACAATGTGGAGTGGCAATATTATGAAAACCTCTCGCGCCTTACTCCGCCTTCCGAACCCTTGGAAAAAACCTATTACTTCGTGGAAAGTATAAAACTCCAGCGCATCGAGCCAAAAGTGGTGTTACATACGGACGAGATTATCACTTTGTCGACCAACGATGCCAACTATTACCGCGAAATAAAGGCCAATACACATTATATCCCCGCTTTTCACCCCAATGCAGCGGTGGAAAGTCAAATCGGCCGGGGTGAATATGTCCTCTTTCACGGGAAATTAAGCGTGCCCGACAACGACCAGGCAGCCACCTGGCTGATTGAGGAGGTTTTTTCTAAAATTGATATCCCGTTTATCATTGCAGGCATGGAACCAACCGGTGGACTGCGTGACCTGGTGCAGCGCTATGAACATATTCAATTGATCGAAAACCCCGACGAACGCCGGATGAATGAACTGATCTCTTCGGCACACATCAATTTGCTCGTTTCCTTCCAATCGGCGGGTATCAAACTCAAGTTGATCAATGCCTTGTTCCGCGGACGTTTTTGTGTGGTAAACAAACTGATGATAAGCGGCACCGGGCTTGCCGAATTGTGTTATGTGCGCAATTCAGCCGCAGCGATCCGCCAGACGATAGAAGCGCTCATCAATGCGCCATTCGAACGGAGCAGGGTAGAGGAGCGGCGAACGCTGCTTGAAACCGAGTTTTCCAATGAACGCAATGCAAAGAAACTGATGGAAATTATCAAGTTTCAGGATGGGTGAGGGGTTTTACCACATAGTTCACATAGGACTACCACATAAGTAGTTATTGGTTATTCGTTATTGGTTATTCGTGTTGATAATCAATTATTTACAAATAATTTAGCCAAAACTAATTTTGCTTGATTACTTAGATCACATAGATTTTAGTGTACTCTACGCTATGTGATCTATGTGGTAGTCCTATGTGAACTATGTGGTAAACCCCCAAAATTTAATTTTCAAAAAAAATTGAAAGTTATGAACAATACCCTTTGACATGGGTTTACATGACAGTATCAAATTTTCAAATTCAAATCATTTTATGCGCAGCGCGGAACAAATAGACATACTGCTCCAGGATTCGAAATTAAGTGCCGATCATCGCCAGGTAGCACAGAAAGTACTTGATAATCAGCGGGTTACTTTCGATGAGGGCGTTTTTTTGTTTGAACATGGCGATTTGTCTTTTGTAGGCGCATTGGCCAATTATGTGCGGGAGCGGAAAAATGGCGACCAGACCTTTTTCAATCGCAATTTCCACATCGAGCCGACCAACCTGTGTGTGTACGACTGCAAATTTTGTTCGTATTCCCGCCTCATCAAGCAGCGCAACGATGCCAATGCCTGGGCTTTTTCCATGGAAGAAATGCTGGACATGGTGTATAAATACGACGGAAAACCGGTGACGGAAGTCCATATCGTCGGAGGCGTTCTGCCGCAATACGATCTGCCGTTTTACCTCGATTTTTTCAAAAAAATAAAGGAACACCGCCCGGAACTACATGTGAAGGCGCTGACGCCGGTGGAATATCACTACATCTTTAAAAAGGCCAAAGTGAGCTATGAAGATGGGATGCGCATGATGAAAGAAGCAGGTCTGGACAGTATGCCCGGCGGCGGCGCGGAGATTTTTCACCCGGAAATAAGGGAACAAATTGCAGCTGACAAATGTGATGCCGATCAGTGGTTGCGCATCCATGAAATCTGGCACGAACTGGGTATGCGCTCGAATGCTACTATACTGTATGGTCACATCGAACAATTCCGGCACCGGGTCGATCATATGGAGCGTTTGCGCCAATTGCAGGACAAAACGGGTGGTTTCCAGACCTTTATCCCGCTGAAATTCCGCAATCAGGATAACCAGATGAGCCATATTGCCGAAAGCACCGCGGTGGAAGACCTGCGGAATTACGCCATCAGCCGCATCTATTTGGACAATTTTGACCACCTCAAAACCTACTGGCCGATGATCGGTCGCCAGATTGCACAGATGTCGCTGGCATTCGGCGTAGATGATATGGATGGCACCATCGATGATACGACCAAAATATACTCGATGGCCGGTTCGGAAGAGCAACACCCGACCCTGACCACCCAGCAATTGGTCGATATGATTCGCCGGGTAGGTCGCCGCCCCATCGAGCGGGATACGCTGTACAACGTGTTAAACGATTTTACGGATACCGTTTTTGAAGAAGACAAGGCATTTCGGGGTTATGTTGAGCTGCCTGTTCTTTCTTGAGTTATTGGTTATTGGTTATTCGTTATTGGTGTGGTAACCATTGGCCACACAAATAACTCAAACCAAAAGTGACCACACCAATAACAAATAACAAATAACTAATAACGAACACATGACGCTTTACATCCTCCGCCACGGAGAAACAGAATTCAATCGCCTGCAGATCGTGCAGGGTAGCGGGGTGGATTCTGATCTGAACGATACCGGCCACGAACAGGCACACGCTTTTTTTGAAACGTACCAGGATATTGATTTTCAATTGGTTGTCACGTCCAAATTGCGTCGCACCCATCAAACCGTGCGGCGTTTTCTGGATAAAAACATCCCCTGGATCGAAACACCCGACATCAACGAAATCAGTTGGGGTAAACACGAGGGACTGCCCTCCACACCGGAACGCATCGCTTTGCATGCCGAAATGATCAATCATTGGAAACAGGGTAATTTTGATGCTTCTCTGCCGGACGGTGAAACGGCTGCCCAGCTCCGGGCGCGGGTTGATCGCTTTCTGGAATGGCTCAGAAAAAGGCCGGAAGAATATATCCTGATTGCCACCCACGGCCGTACCCTGCGCTGCCTTATTACGGCGCTGAAGGGCCTTGGGCCTGCCGATATGGAGGGCACATTTCATTCCAATACCGGATTGTATGTCATTCATTATCAGGATAATAAGTTTGTTTTTGAAAAGGAAAACGATACCGGCCACTTAGAGCGAATGCTTAAAGCAAGTGCCAGTGCATAGATAACAGCCTTGAAACATGAAGGACAAAAAAATTCGGCTGAGCGCCGTGAGTTACCTGAATACCAAGCCATTTATTTACGGTTTGTTTCGCAGCGAAATGGCCGATGAAATGGAACTGAGCCTGGATATTCCTTCTGTGTGCGCGCGAAAATTATTGCAGGGAGAAGTTGATCTGGCGCTTACGCCGGTGGCGATCATCCCTGAATTACCTCAGGCATTTCTGGTTTCTGATTATTGTATAGGTTCAGTAGGGGCGGTAAAAACAGTCTGCCTGTTTTCTGAAAAACCGCTTACAGAGATCAAAAGGATATTACTGGATTTTCATTCCAGGACCTCCGTTGCACTTACCCGTATACTATGTGAACAGTACTGGCATATCCAGCCGGAATTTGTGCCGGCAGTGGAAGGTTTTGAAACGCAGATCACCGGCGAAACAGCAGCGCTGGTTATCGGCGACAGAACCATCGGCCTGGAACACCGCTTCCCATTTGTATATGATCTCGGGGAAGCATGGACAGCCTGGACGGGGCTGCCTTTCGTTTATGCCGCATGGGTAAGCACCAGGCCTCTGGAACCGGAAGTGATTGGGCGTTTTAATGCCGCACTTGCCACGGGTCTGGATCACCTGCCGGAACTCATCAAAATTCTGCCTAACATGCCGGGTTTCGATCTGGAAAAATACTACCGCGAGAACATCAGTTATGAACTGGATCAGGCCAAGTGGCTGGCATTGAACCGTTTTCTGCAACTCCTGGCCGGTGAAAACGGTTACCATTTGCAGCGGCAAAATGTTGCGATGGCGACAGTTTAGCCGTACTGTGCGGTATTTCAAAACCAAAATGCAGCAATACGCGTTTGTTTTTACATAAAAATGTCGTCCATGAAATACAAATTCATCTTGTTGGCGATGATCGCCACAACAGGTGTATCCGCACAAACAACAACATCAGAAAAAGTAACTACCATGACTACAACATCCCAATCCGACATACAGACGACCACGCCTTCCGGCCAAACTGAAATTGCAACCCTTGGTGCGGGCTGCTTCTGGTGTGTGGAAACCATTTATCAGGATCTTCAAGGTGTATCGAAAGTAGAAAGCGGCTACTCCGGCGGTCGTGTCGACAACCCGACGTATGACGCCGTTTGCTCCGGTACAACCGGGCACGCTGAGGTGATTCAGGTGACGTTCGATCCGGCTGTTATTACGTTCAGGGAAATACTGGAAGTGTTTTTTACCGTACATGACCCGACCACGCTGAATCGCCAGGGCAATGACGTTGGGACGCAATACCGATCCGTCATCTATTACCATTCCAAGTTACAAAAAACTGTGGCTGAAGAAGTTAAAGAGGCTTCGAAAGAAATCTGGGATAATCCGATTGTCACTGAAATCAGCGCTTTTGATAAGTTTTATAAAGCCGAAACGTACCACCAAAACTATTACAAAACCAATCCGAATCAGGGCTACTGCTCTATTGTGATTGCACCCAAGGTGAAAAAGTTCAGGCAGAAATGGGCGCACAAGTTGAAATCGTAGCGCCGAACCCTGTTCGGCCGCTTTTTTCACTCCGAACAGGGTTCGGAGGTACATTTACTCAACAATTCCGCCTTTTCGTGGTTATCTTTGCACGAAATTATAGAAAATGACCGACCGACAGCAAATGCTTGACAGAATTGAAGATGCATTGAGTACCGTTCGCCCGCACCTGCGGGTAGATGGAGGAGATGTGGAATTTGTGGAATTGACAGATGATATGCACGTCAAAATACGCTGGAAAGGCATGTGCGAATCCTGCACCATGTCCGCCATGACTTTGCGGGCCGGCATCCAGGAAACTATTCGCAGCAAAATCCCGGAAATTGTCGGGGTGGAAGCGATCAACGGATTACGGTAATTGCCCCAATGGTTTTGATGGTAGATGCTTGATTATCGGCACTAATAACGAATAACTGATAACGAACAACCACTCACCATCTCATACGCACCTGTAGTTTCCAGAACAGTCTTTTCCCGGTTACACCGGAACTTGTTACGGCTTGAAGTTGGTTCGTTCGTTCGGCGCGCCCTTCGAGCCGTAACCATTTATTGACGCGCCAGCTCAGGTTGAGGTAGGCCCGCGACCCGCGACCTGACAGGGCAGGGATCGAGATGGCGGAGAAAAGATCAGTTTCAAACGCAAAAACCCGGGTATCGAAGTTGTCGGTATCATACACCGCATACCGCACAGTAGCAGTCACCGGAAAACTGAGGGGTTTAATGGCGGCCTCCTGGTAGGCAATAAAACCATTGTTGCGCGGACCATCCTGTACAGTAAACGTGGTCCACTCGATACGGCTGCGAAATTCGACCCCCGGACTCACTTTGTAAGCAGCATGCAGTCGCAGGCGTTCGCGGCGGTTTTCCCGCAATCCAAAAACGCCTTCCACATCGCTGTCGCGTTCTTTTGTTTCCGCCTGCCAAAGCGCATAGGCAGAAAAATTCCTGCTTTTGGTCCAGATGAGCCGGGCCAGAAACTCGCGGCCCCGTGAAGGTGCGCTCACCCCGAATCGCAGCCAGGGATGTTGCCAAATATCTGCATAAACATTTAACTGCCACCGCCTTACATAACGAATATCGGCGCCGAGATAAAGTCCGCGTTCGTTCGAGGCGCCGGTTACTTCTGCAAAAGGGGCACCATAAACGGACTGATAATCTTTCCCCAGGGAACGGTGTACAGCCGTCAGGGTAATATGCTGATCGGGAGAGAGCAGCAGGCCGTTGACGGCGGCCATGCCGCCATTGTCGCTGCGGGCAGTTTCTCCAAAGAGCAGGAAGTTGCGAAAGCGCCAGTTATAGTCGAGGCTGGCCCCGGTCAGCGATTGTCCCTGAAAAACGAAGCGGCGGTAGGCCGCAGGCAAAGGCGACAGGGTTTTGTCATATCTGATATAAAGTCCGTTGGCGGTGATTTGCCCGTTTTTCCAGTTGAATGCCGTCGAAACCCCGGCCACCTGTTCATGCAGGGCTTTTTCATCCTCCACTTCGCCCGGCGTGCGATGCAGCCCGGAGGTTTGCAGGGACGTAAATTCAATTTCAGATGATTCCAGGTCGATCGAATCGGGTACTACCACATTGCCGTCGCGGCGGCGGTTGGAGTACAGGGCTGTGACTTCCACGTTTTTGTTGATAGCAATGGTTGTGGCCGCGCCCCTGAAAAAAAACGCTTCGCCAAATGCACCGTAAGCGTTCAATTTGCGACCGCCGCGTGTGACCGAGACTGTTTCTGCCGATTTGCCAGGCGCAAATCCGGTTTGAAGCAATACGCCCTGGCCAAACCGAGCCGAATAATCACCTAAAGCGATGGTTTTAACCGTGCTGTTGAGGTTTTGCAGAAACAGGTGGGCGCTGTAAAAATCGAATCCCTGCCGGTTGCTGCCAAAAAAAAGCGCTTCACCGGGGTCGTTTTCTGCGGTGAAGCCAAAGCGCAGCCGATTGTCGTAGGTATGCCGGTAACGCAAAGCCAGGTTGTATGGGCGGCCTTCTACGTTATCGGAAGGGTAATTGGGCGGTTGCGGCGCGCCCCAGCGGAGCAACGCTTCATTGTCGCCTTTGTAAAGACCTTCGAGCAAGTTGGTGTTGCGCGCGTCGAGTCCGCTGCGAATCCGGGTAAAATTGAGCATCCGCCGGATATCGGATATTTCCCAGCCCGGGATGGCCTGGAGTTCGTATTCATTAAGAAAAGGCCCGAATTGTGTCCTGTAAGTGAGAAAACTTTCAATTTGCAGGTTATTCAACAGGTGCAGGCCCAGCAAATCATCCCTGCTGATCGTATTGAGGTTGAGCGGCCTGTTGCGCCAGTTTTCCAGGTTTTCGAGGTATTGCAACGCATCTGACTCGGAGGCCGTTTCGTTATCGCGGAAAAAGTTTTCCAGCAATTCAGCAGTAACGGGGTCGTCTGTTTGCGCTTCTACCAATACTACTGTGGTGCAGCAAAGCAGTAGAGTCAGGAAAAAACGGGCAAGAGCAGGAAGTATTATTTTTCTCATGGGTTATCATTGCCTGATGTTATCTTTTTACCACATAGTTCACAGTAGGTTTACCACATAGGGCACATATGCTGGAAAGTAATCAAAACGGGCTATGTGATCTATGTTTTTTCTATGTATCTATGTGGTATTCAGATACGTCTGGGGAATAAAAAATCCCGAATTGTTCCCACAAGGAGAAATTCGGGATCCTTTTTTAGCAGCATACGCCAGGCATTGATTGCTTTGCCCATTGTCTTTTGCGCTATTACCTATTCTTCGTCGTCCTCGAATTTGCGTCTGTCATAACTGGTATCTTCCAGTGTTTCATTTTCATTTTCCCAGTCGTCGCCATTGGGTTGCGTCGGGCGTTTGCCGGGCAAGCGCACTTTATCGCCAATGGGTTTGCCGATGGGGCGGTCGTTTTCTTCCACGCCGGTGGTGAAGAAGTCGCCCGTAGTGTCAGTAGCGTATTCTTTGCCGGAGTTTGCCAGGTTTTTGCCGTCGATACTTTTGGTAGCATGCGGCACGAGGCGCAGACGGCTTTTGTCAATCAAAACACCTGTAACACTACAGATGCCGTAGGTTTTATTGTGAATACGAAGCAGAGCGTTTTTCAAATCCTGCACATAGCGCTGCTGACGCACCAGCATCCGCTGAAGCATTTCAAGGTCGGTATGTGTGGTAGAGTCGTCGTACCAGTCGCCGCCCTGCTGATTGAAACCATTTTCATTGAGGTCGGCAATCTGCTGTTGCGTGGTATTCAGTTCTTCCTGCGCCTGGGCTAGTTTGGCATCGATCAGTACTTTAAACTCCTGAAGGTCTTCGTCACTATACCTTATTTTAGGCTCGTTCATAATTGTCAGGTTAAAAATTAAGGAGTGATTGATATTATCTGTGGGTCTTTCGGGGGGCAAAATTAGGTCAAAAAAAACATTGGGAAAGAGGAGTTTTCAAAAATTTAATATTTTGATAAGTGCTTTACACTATTAGTTATTTTTGAAAAAGGTTTTTTCAACCTGAAATTCAACTGTTTGATACTAAATCTTCTATGGAACATTGTAGACGATAAAATCCATTTGTACCCAGTCCGGTATATTCAAACGCTGAAATTTGCTTTACTTTTGCTCGCCTTTTCAAATACAAGCTATCGAAATATTGCCAACTTTTATAAAATAAGTATGGTCGCAACCACCACATCCTCCCGCCACAAAAAACCGCCTGCTCCACAAGATGAAGCATATCGCCAGGAAGTTTTGCACGATTTCCACATCTGTTGCATCAGCCGGGAAGCAAGTGTTGTTGCCCGTCGGGAAGTACTGATGGGCAAAGCCAATTTCGGTATTATCGGCGATGGGAAAGAAGTTGCTCAGGTCGCCATGGCAAAAGCCTGGCGAAAAGGAGACTTCCGCTCCGGTTATTACCGGGATCAGACGCTCCTGTTTGCACTAGGGCAAATGTCGCTCGACAACTTTTTCGGACAGTTGTACGGCGATCCGTATGGCGATCCGTTTTCAGGGGGGCGCCAGATGAACAGCCATCCGGCTACTGCTTTTGTGGATGAAGCGGGCAATTTTGTGGATCAAAAAAACCGCTACAACATCACCTCTGATATTGCGCCGACGGCGGGTCAGGTGGCCCGCGGCATTGGTCTGGCTTTCGCCTCCAAAAAATTTCGCGAAAACCCCGCCCTCTGCGGCGAATTATCCAACGGTGGCAACGAAGTCACTTTTGTAACCATTGGCGACGCTTCCACTTCGGAAGGCGCATTCTGGGAAACCCTGAATGCCGCCGGCGTATTGCAGGTGCCGATGGCTGTCAGCGTTTGGGACGACGGATACGGTATCAGTGTGCCCAAAAAGTACCAGACGATCAAAGAAAGTATTTCCGATGCGCTGGCCGGCTTTGAAGTGGAGACCTCGCGCAATACCAACGGCATCAATATTTATAAAGGCAAGGCCTGGGATTATCCCGCGCTCTGCCAACTTTACAAGGATGCGATAGATGCAATGCGGGTGAGCCACCGCCCCGCCTTGATTCATATTCAGGAAGTAACCCAACAACTGGGCCATTCCACTTCGGGCGACCACCGTCGGTACAAAAGCCCGGAACGCCTGGCCTTTGAGGAAGAATATGATTGCAACCGCCGCATGGCAGAGTGGATGCTGGAAAGCGGTATCGCCACAGCGGAAGAAATTGAAAAAATAAAATCGGATGCAAAACGCCAGGTGGTGGAAGCCGCGCAAGCCGCTTACCGCAATTACCACGACCGGGTGGGAGCACTGAAAAACCAACTACTTCCCCTGCTTCAGACATTACAAACAGCGCATCCTGAATTGCCTGCCCTGGGATTATTATCGAATGAATTGACCCAGAAAAGGGAGCCGCTTCGGTTTGAATTGTTGCAAATTGCCCGACGTGCCCAGGCAGTGCTGAACGGAAAAAACAGCGATGCCCTGTCTGCATTGGCCGGTTTCGTACAGAGCGAAACAACGGAAGGCGACCGTATCTATTCGCGTTTCCTCTTAAGCGAATCGCCAAAATCGCCGCTTCTGGTTCCGGTAGTACCGGCGGTTTATGCTCCAGATGCGCCCATGAAGGATGGTTATGAAGTGCTCAACGCTTGTTTCGACTACCAATTTACACACCGCCCAGAAGTTTTTGCTTTCGGCGAAGATGTCGGACATATCGGGGATGTGAACCAGGGCCTGCGCGGTATGCAGCAAAAACACGGTGCAGAACGCGTATTTGATACCGGTATCCGGGAATGGACCATCATGGGCCAAGCCATCGGGATGGCCATGCGCGGACTGCGACCCATTGCTGAAATTCAATACCTCGATTACCTGTTGTACGGCCTTGCCCCACTGTCCGACGACCTGTGCACCCTGCGCTGGCGTTCCAACAACCTGCAGGCTGCTCCGGCCATCATACGGACGCGCGGACACCGTTTGGTAGGCGTCTGGCACAGCGGCTCTCCGATGGGGCTGATGCTGGGTTCACTGCGCGGTATGCACATCTGCGTGCCCCGCAATATGGTGCAGGCAGCCGGTATGTATAACACCCTCCTGCGCGGCGACGATCCGGCTATTGTGGTGGAAGTGCTGAACGGCTACCGTTTGAAGGAGCGCCTGCCCGACAATGTTGGCGAATTCACGGTGCCGCTGGGCATTCCTGAAATATTGCGCAGTGGCACAGACCTGACGCTGATTACTTACGGCGCTTGCGTTCGTATTGCGGAAGAAGCCGCAGCGCAGTTAGAGCAATTCCATGTTTCTATTGAAATAGTGGATATTCAGACACTTTTACCCTTCGATCTGCCTCAAACCTGTCTTGCAAGTTTGAAAAAGACAAATCGGGTGCTGGTACTCGACGAAGACTTTGAAGGTGGCGCATCCGCGTATATCCTGCAGCAGTTGCTGGAAAAACAAGGCGGCTACGGTTACCTGGATGCTGCGCCTGCAACGCTTGTCGCCAAACCGCATCGCCCAGCGTATGGCCAGGACGGCGATTACCATTCCAAACCACAGGTGGAAGATGTGGTGCAAAAAGTGCTGCAAATCATGCAGGCAAATTAAAAGGCAAAGTGCAAATATGCCATCTCAATGAATGCTTAATTTGCCCTTTGTCCTGTGCTTTTTGCCCTTTGCTCCTTGCCTTTTTTAATACACGCCTAACCAGATTGACCATAATTATTCATGTTGAAAGTTGGAATTATCCGTGAAGGAAAAGTGCCGCCCGACGAGCGGGCGCCGCTAAGCCCCGATCAATGCGCCAAAGCACAAGCCTTGCTACCTGTTCAAATTGTTGTTCAGCCGTCTCCGATACGTTGTTTTAAAGATGAAGATTATACTGCTCAAGGCATTGCCTTACAGGAAGATATGAGCGATTGTGATGTACTTATGGGTGTCAAAGAAGTGCCTGCCGATTGGCTGATACCTGAGAAGACCTACCTCTTTTTCTCGCACACCATCAAGAAACAACCGTATAACCGAGCTTTGTTGCAGACAGCCATAGCCAAAAACATCCGGCTGATTGACTACGAAGTGCTGACCAATGAAAATGGCGAACGTTTGGTAGCATTCGGTTATTATGCTGGTATCGTAGGCGCCCACAATGCGTTGTGGACCTGGGGACGTCGAACCGGCCAGTTTTCATTGCCTCGGTTATATGAAAGCCATAATTACGCTGAGATGCTCCATGTTTATCAGCAAACACCTTTGCCGCCCCTGCGCATCGTACTGACAGGTTCCGGGCGCGTTGCCTCCGGCGCAGCCAAAAACCTGCTGGATATGGGTATCACCCAGGTGCCGCCGGAAGCGTTTTTGACGCAGGATTTTACGAAGCCTGTATTCACGCAGGTTCATGCGGAGCATTATGTGCAGCATCGCGAACCCGGACAGCCGTTTGATAAAAAGGATTATTACCGGCACGGCGAAAATTATATAAGCGTATTTGCACCGTATTACCGCAGAACCGATATTTTTATCAACGGTATTTTTTATGATAAAAAAGCGCCGGCGTTTTTTACCGTGACAGATATGCAACAGCCTGATTTTCATATTCGGGTGGTGGCTGACATCTCCTGCGATATTATGCCGGGCTCTTCCGTACCATGTACCATCCGACCGAGTAAAATCACCGATCCGGTGTATGGTTTTGACCCCGCAACAGGTTTGGAAACAGCGCCTTATCTTTCCGCTTCGGTAGATGTGATGGCCATAGACAACCTGCCTTCCGAACTCCCGCGGGATGCGTCTGTGTTTTTCGGGGAGCAGTTGTTGCAGCATATTTTGCCCGAATTAGCCCGTGATAACCAAAGTGCAGTGCTCCGGCGCGCCACAATTGCCGATAAAGGCACTTTAACACCCGCATTTGAATACCTTCAGGATTACGTAAACTAATACTAGTTATGAAATACGCCCTTTTGCTGATCCCGGTACTTGTATCCGGCGCTTTATTTGCCCAAAAAAACACCGTCAAAACACTGGACAAAGCCTCGTTTCTGCGCGAGATACTGGGCGCCCGATATGTCAAATCGGACAAGGCCTGGACGCTGCCCCGTACGCAGGCAGTGCTCGACACGTTTGAAGTGGAAGCCCACGGAGGACTGTATGTGGCAGTAGACACCATTGCCATCCGCGATGTGGGCGGCGACAAGGAAGCCTGGGTGCTGTTCACCGTAGAGGGTTATTTTTTCAATTTCGCCCGCCTGGAAAAAACGCAGGATGGCTGGAGGGTCAAAAACATGTACTACCGCCTGCATGAGGGCGCACCCGGCCAGTACGCTCCTCTTGCATTTTATATCCAGATGATAGGTTCCAAAACTTTTATTGCTATACAGGAAGATTGGCATGCCAGCGGCGTCATCACCACCAAATGGGTGTTGTACGAACCGTTCAGCGCCAAATTAGCGGCAGAGATAGATATGGCAAGGCTCGGTGAAAAAGAACAGAATCCGGCCCAGTACAGCGAAGTTTCATTTGTTCAGGTCAGATACGAAACCGTTCAGCCACCGCTGCCGGATATTATGCTTACGCAAAACGTGGAATCGAAAAAGAAAGGTTCACCGGTTGCAACGACTTCCCGGACGCTGCGATACCGCTGGGATGCAAGGCGGGCAGTTTTTTATAAAGTGGGAAAATAATGCGCATTTGATTTATTTATAAAGTTTTTACTAAAATGTATCTATTTATATTTTTCGTTTAAGATATTTGCCAAAACAATACATTGGCAAAACGATAAATCAAATTACACATGAAGATTCCACTCTGGTTAATTGCCCTGCTGCTGGTCGGGTACACCATTTGGTGCGCCAACTTTTGGCACTCCTATCAGGTACGACACTGCTGCGGCGATGATGCAGCGCTCGCTGCCGGTACGCAAAGTTCCGGCGTACCCTTATTTAAATGGAACGCGGATAAACCCGTCGAGGACGCAAATTTTGCTGCCTGGAAAAAAAGTCTGCTGGCAAAAGGCGGACAGGGCGACACCCTCGTAATCACCGGTTATTACCGAAGCGGTGAAGCTGATGGCGAAAAACTCGCCCTGGCCCGGGCTGCGGCCATTCGCGATATGCTCGCGCCGGAATTCCCCGCCAGCCGCGTCCGACTCGCCACTTCACTGGTGAAAGACGGCCTCGTTGAAAACGGCGATCCGAAAGAATCCGCCTCCTTCTCCTGGTCGAAAATGGTGCTGAAAAAAGAAGACAGCGCTATTATCGAGTCGGATAAAGACGTCATTCTCCTGTTCCCGTTCAATTCGACGGAAAAAGAACACGATCCTAAAGTGGATGCCTACCTGAAAGAACTGTGCGACAAACACAAAAGCACCAATGCGACTTTCATCGTAATTGGTCATACCGACGATGTAGGGGAAGATGCAAGCAATATGACCTTCGGCCTCAAACGCGCACAGTCTGTTGTTAAAATCCTCCAGGACAACGATATCGCTGCCAGTCGCATCCAGACAGGCTCCAAAGGCGAATCCGAACCGGTGGCTGATAACAGCACTGAAGGTGGACGCCACCAAAACCGCCGGGTAGTTATCACCGTCAACCGTTAAACTTTCAAAACGAACTTAAGCCATGCTTTTTTCTTATATTTTCCTGCAATGTAGTTTCATGGACCACCTGCCTGTGGCCCTCGCCTTATGCCTCCTGCCCTTCCTTTTAGGCTGGCTGGCTGCTTATGCCTTTTATAATGTCGGCGGACTGAAAGGTCAGATCAATGACCTGACTACTCAAAACGGGGCATTGAATACGAAAGTGACTTCGCTCAATGGCGAACTGACCGACCTGCGCGTACAACTCACGCAGCGCGATGCTGAAATAGAGCGTCTGAATGACCTGCTTCGCAAAACAAAAAGCGATCTGATCATGGCAGAAAGCGAACGCAATGCCTTGCGCGAACAATTGGCCAATGCGGGCGGCGGCGCTGCCTCCAAAGTCGCCAAGGCGGCTGCCGTGGCTACGATTCTGTTTGCCGGAACGAAATACAAAACGGACGATCTGAAAATTGTAGAAGGTATCGGACCAAAAATCGCCGACCTGCTCATCAAAGAAGGTATCACAACCTGGAAAGCGCTGTCCGGAACTTCGCCCGAGACCCTCACAGGAATCCTGCAGGCCGCAGGCCCGAACTTCCAGATTCACAACCCGGGTTCCTGGCCGCATCAGGCCCGCCTCGCCGATGAAGGCAAGTGGGATGAATTGAAGGCACTCCAGGATGAATTGAGCGGAGGCAAGTAATTAGAAGTGAGAGGTGAGAAGTGAGAACGGTAGCATGGCCTTCAGGCCGTCGGGAAAAGGGGCATTTATGCCCTGAAAACTATAAAAAGCGCCATAAATGGCGCTTGTCCCGACAGTCTGAAGGCTGTGCTACCGTTTTTTTTCCATTAACGCCTGTTGCCAGCGCCAGGCATCGGTCAACGCTTCTGCTACGTTGCGTTTGGCTTTCCAGCCCAATTGTTCTGCCGATTTTTGTACATCGGCATATACAGCCGTCACATCGCCGGATCTGCGCGGCCCCAGTTTGTAATTTAATGGTTGCCCGCTCACTTGTTCGAAGGTCTTGACCAACTGCATCACGCTGACGCCTTCACCTGTGCCGATATTAAAAACATCGTAGTAGTTGTCAATATCCTTTTTGAGCAGAAATTGTAAAGCCGCCACATGCGCTTCCGCCAGGTCGAGCACATGAATGTAGTCCCGGATACAAGTGCCGTCGGGGGTAGGGTAGTCGTGGCCGAAAATAGTCAGCGATGCGCGCTGACCCGCTGCCGTTTGGGTGATAAAAGGAATCAGGTTGCCCGGTACGCCGCGTGGTAATTCGCCGATAGCAGCAGAAGGATGGGCTCCGATGGGGTTGAAATAGCGCAATGAAATGATTCTCAATGCATTGCCGGCGGCTACGGTGTCGTGCAGTATTTCCTCTCCGATCTGTTTGGTGTTGCCATAAACCGAGGACGCGGGTTGGACGGGCGTTTCTTCCGTTACAGGCAGTGTGTCAGGCTCTCCATACACGGTGCAGGAAGACGAAAAAATCAGGTTGGACACCCGGCATTCGAGCATGGTTTGCACCAAAACGATGAGCGAACCGAGGTTGTTGTCATAGTATTCCAGGGGTTTTTGCATGGATTCGCCAACGGCTTTAAATGCCGCAAAATGAATCACACCTTCAATGTTTTCTTCGCGGATGATGCGTCGGAGCGTTTCCCTGTTGTGGCAATTTTCCGCGTATATGATTGGTTTTGAACCCATTATTTGTTCCAAACCATCCAGGACACCTTGTTCCGAATTGGAGAAATCGTCTAAAATTACCGGGCGGAAACCTGCTTCAGTGAGGGCTATCACGGTATGCGAACCGATGAATCCGGCGCCGCCGGTAACGAGTATGTTCATGTTGAGTGTTTAGTGTATGGTGTTTAGTGTTTAGGGGTGCTTCGCTTTCGGCGACCGTGTGTGGTTTGGGCGGAGCTCCCCCAAACACTAAACACCATACACTAAACACTAAAGTCAGTCGAACAATTTAGTGTAGTCGTTGTCGTCGCGCAGGATTTCTTTAGGCGGCGTATTCAGGTCGAGCGGTTTTTCCATGGGAGTGGCTTTTTTCTCTTTCCCACTCGGCGCATGCAGCGGGCTTTCTTTTTCCCACTTTTCCAGTAACAGAAGACCTTCTTCTTCAAATACGCCGTTTTGCAGGTCGATAGAAGCCATCAGGTTTTTACTGGTATCCATAAAGCGCTCCATTTCACCTACTTTCTGGCCCACGTCTTCCGCCAGCGCTTCGAGCGCCTGATCATACAGGGCGCGCTGATCGGGGTCGCCGCTGATGATGCTCATGGCAGAACGGATAGCGCTGTGGCTGGCAGCGATGGCTTTGTATTCCTGTTCTTTCAGGCTGACCTGATCCTTGGTATCTTCGAGCACCAGTTCCGAGTTTTCATACATCTTCGTCAACACCCGGTACAGAATCTCCATTCGTTTGTACAGCACATCGTATTTGGCATTGGCTTCCTGCAAACGACCGGCTTTTCTGGCGGAAAGCGCCATATTTTTTTCATCTTGCTGCTTTTTGGCACGGTCGGCAATGGTCATGTTCTTCTGGATTTCGGCGTTGTTGCCATCCATAGTGCCTTTGAGTTGGCGCATCTGACCGCGCAAGGCGCCGATTTGTTTGCTCATCGAACGCAAATTGTTTTCCAGGTCCTCGATATAGGATTTCAGGATAGAAATAGGGTCGATTTTTACAAATAGTCCGGTTATCCAGCGCATGACCGATTTGTACATGTACCAGAACAGGTTGCGCGTTTTCGGATCGAGCACAACAAAAACAACCGCCGCCAATGCAGCCAGCATACCCGCCAGGTACAAGGTATTTTGCGCCAGTACAATCAATGTGGGAAGCAAGGCGCTGAGCAGCACGCCTCCTCCAATAACGCCTGCTGCCAGAAAAAGCAAGCCTGTAATACCTTCCGGTCTACTCCAAAACGATTTTTGCTCCATGTATATTTTTTTATTCGTTTGATGGTTTGGGCGGTTTGATGGTTTGAGGTGGTAACCAAAGGCTTTAAGTTACCACCCCAAACCATCAAACTTTCCAAACTATCAAACCATTCATTTACAGATATTTATGCAAATTTTCCACGTCCTTATCCATTTGCAGCAAAACGGCCTGATGCGTGCGTTCAAAGGCTGATTTGGCTTTTTCCAGTTTTTCCGTTTCTGCCTTGACAGAGGTTTCGGCCAGGTTGATCTGGTTGAGATAATCAGCCATTTCATCCTGCAAGCGTACTATTTCAGCCTTATGGCGTTCAATCTGGTCGCGCAGGCGTTTGATGTCGGCTTGTTTGCCCGTAACTTTTACAACATTTTGATTTTCAAGGGCGTTATCGAAATGCTCTTTTTCTTTACTGACGAGATTGCGGTAGTAACCGGCCGTCTCTATCAGTTTTTCTTTTGTCACACCGAGGGTTGCTGCTGTTGTAAACGCGCTTTTAAAGGCAATGGTTTCGTCTAATTCCATCAAAAGCAGGTTGTGAACCGCTCTTTTGAATTCAAAATAATCAAAACCCGGCAGGTTATTTTTTTCAAGTGCGGCAATCAGGAATTCCAGGCTGCGGTCATCGAGTCCTTCGGCGGAAAAAAGCGACTTGGTCGTTGTCATATTTTATTTTTTGTGATGTATAGAATGTCATTCAATTTGAAAGGGCGAAGAAGCGGGTATTTCGGTTTTGCAGCTGCAAAAAAGCGACGAAAGGGCAAAATTACCGGAATAGTGCATTCATTGCACCGTGTAACTTAGGTAATTTGGAAAAATTTGATTTAATTTGTAGGGTTTTACTTAGTAACGCTCAAAAAACAAGCTCACGATTTTACTAACCCCCGCGCTTTAGCCGGGGGTATTGAAGAAACTAAACCCAAAGGGGTTTTAACCCCAGATCACCCATTTTGGGTTAAAACCCATATGTGATTGTCCCGTTCATTTCCCCCCGGCTAAAGCGCGGGGGTTAGTAAAATCGTGAACTATCTGAGAAACAGATAAAATAACAATATGACCCCGGTAAAAATAAACGTGTATATTTCCAGTGATAAAGCCGATGGCAAATACCGCCAGATGCTGCTGGACTGGTTGTATCCCATGCGCGACGAGGTGAATCTGTGGTATGACCAGCCGCCCGCTCCGCCGCCTGCTTTGCCGCTGCCCTGGCAAATTCTGCTTTTCTGGTATGTGCCGAGGGATCACAGTCGGGAGGATTATTTCAAAAAAATGCAAAAACGGAAGGAACGGGCGCACATCTACCTGTTCCTGACGAGTTATAAGTCATTGATCAACAATGGAATACAGGGCGATATTTCCCTTGCCGTTAATCGGCGTATCGCTACAGGCGATGATCTGAACCCTCTTGTTTTTCCGGTGCTGCTGTCGCCTTCTCACTGGCAGCAGTACTCCGGATTGGCCGGTTACAAACCATTAGGGCCTAAAAAAACGCTGGCCGAAGCAAAACCTGTGGAAGAGGGTTTTCTGCAACTGACCGATCAATTGGCCAAATACATCAAAGTGTTGCAACGACGGCTGACGGAAGAACGGTTCTACCAATCAAGGCCGGTTCAGGCTGATGCGGGTTTGCCCGCTCCTCCGATTCGGGCAACTCCTTATCTGGGCGACGACGATGAGGCGACGGAAATCCCGGAATCCATAGAACTTGAACTGCCGGAGTGGCTGGGCTGGGCTTTAATCGCCTTTCTGATCGTGCTGACTTACAGGAGTTTGCAACCTGCTATCCCGCAGCCGACGACGCGCTACCGGTCTTTTGATGAGCGCCAGATTGAATACCAGCGCACGGTTCCGATGATCCCTTCGGAAGAGCCGATTGAGTTTCCACCGCCGGATTAAGGCAACTTTTATTCCCCGCTGCGCATATTTACCCGGATGCCATTCGCAGCCGGATCTTCAAACATTCCCAGCCGTGTTTGCAAGACCATCTGGTCGCGCACTTCCAGGCAGGAATATTCTGTTTCTATTATTTTCTGCAACTCAGCCAAAATTTTCTCTGCTGGTTGCCAATAACCAACATCTTTTCCTGCAATATCTGCCAGGATACTTTCTTTCCAACGCAATATTTCAGGTTTGAATAAATCGCCGGTCGCCAGGTTTTTTTCAATCCGGGTCAATGTGTTCAGGTGCGCGCCCGCTCCTAATTGGCTGGCAGAGGCGACATCATCCAGTTGAAATTTCCAGACCGGAAAAAACGATTCGATACTGTCCGGTGGAAAAATACTTGTACAGGTCTCGAAAAACAGGTCATCCTGATCGCCGGCACTTTGCCGGGCCAGTTGCATCCAGTACTGATAATCGGCAAAAAGGTATGGATTGATGTAGGTTGTCACTTTTTGAGCAATAAAACCTGGCAAAACAGGGTGTAGCCAGGCATAGTCTAATGGCACAGTAGTTTCATTGGGTTCGGCCCGGCGCAACATAACCGACATAAAGGTATCCCGAAGCACAACGGCTTCCCGGTAATGCGCCGCCACATCCGCATCTGTAGTCAGTGCACTTGCCGCAGTCAGCCAATTAGCCCTTCGTTGTGTCAGCGATTCGCCAAAATAACAAATCAGCCGCTTGGTTTCGAGCCAGGCAGCATATTCCTCTTCGGCAGGTAACAAGAGCGACGCCATGATCCAGCCCTGTTGTCCACTGCTTGTTTTCACTTTAATCCAGGGTGATTGCAGGACGCCGCCTTGTAATTGCAGGACTGTTTCAAAATGGCTGACCTCACCCAGATCCTCCAGATGTTCTCCTTTTTTAAGGATCAGTATTTCCTTGCTTTTCTGACCGGCGGTATCGCGCAAAGCCAGTTGTTCCGGCACAACGGTCAGTTGATTTTCCGCCTCCTGGCAGGTGGTAAAAAACAGTACGGGGAATAAAAATATCAGGTAGCGCATCCTGCAAAATTCGGTAAAATCTACAAACGACGTACCTTCCCGATACCAAACCATTTAACATTCACCCGCCGAAGCCTTTTTTAGGCGAAGGAGGGGCAAATCATTCCAAGCCTGTCAAAATATGTGTACCCGATTTTTGTTGATAATCGCCTTTATGATACCGTTTGCGGCGGCCAGCGGACAGATTACCGATGACTTTTCTGATGGAAATTTCACGGGTAATCCAGCCTGGACAGGTGATGTGGCGGCATTTACGGTCAATACTTCCGGTGAATTGCAATTAAATGCTCCGGCAGCAGGTGCTTCCATACTGGCTGTGCAGGGCAATATACCGGACAGCGCTGTCTGGAATCTGCGTTTCCGGTTAAATTTTTCACCTTCCAATCAAAATTTACTGCGCATTTATCTGCTGGCCGATCAGCCGGATTTGTCTCAGGCCAACGGATATTTTCTTGAAATCGGCGAAACGGGTAGCCAGGATGCGTTGCGTTTTTTCCGGCAGGAAGCCGGGGTAAAAACGCTGATTGCTATCGGGCAGGCGGCGCTGGTTGCTACCAATCCCAATATCCGGCTTCGCATCAAAAGAACGGTTTCGGGCGACTGGACGGCTGAAGCGGCACCGCCGACCGGTGCGCTGCAACCGCAATTTGTGGTGTCAGACGCTACTTTTAGCGGCGGTATTGATCGTTTTTTCGGATTTCAGTGCCTGTACACCACTACAAATATTGCCAATTTCTTTTTTGATGATGTTTCCATTTTACCCGATCTGCCGGATGTAACGCCTCCCGTTTTAATCGGCGCATCGGCAGTGAATGAATTGCAGGTTCTGGCCATTTTTGACGAAGACCTGGACCCGGTTTCTGCGAATACAACAACGAATTACAGTTTGTCCGGAGGGGTGGGGGAGCCGCAGTCGGCTTTTTTGCAAAGCGACAACAAATCTGTTTTACTTACCTTGAATGCACCGCTCACAACAGGAAATTATACCTTTCAAAGTGTTGGAATCAAAGATGTGAGCGGTAATACAAGCCTTACGCAAACATTTGATTTTCAACATGTAAGGGTAGAAACGGCGACAGAATTTGATATAATAATCAATGAAATCATGTCGGACCCAAGCCCTTCTGTCGGATTGCCGGACATGGAGTGGCTGGAATTGCTGAACCGCTCCGACAAAATCATCGACCTGGCTACTTTGCGTATTTCGGAAGGATCCGGTGCTGCGCTGCCGCTGCCCGCTCACCTGATGTACCCGGGTACAAGTGTTGTACTGACCACAGCTGCCAATGTGGCTACACTTCGCCCTATTGCGGCTGATACTGTTCTGGCCGGACCTTTGAGTAGTACGGCCCTGAATAATGATGGAGAAGTGCTGACCATCAGCCATACGAATGGACAAACCATCGACCGGGTAGCATATTCCACAGATTGGCATACGGAACCCGATAAAGAGGATGGCGGCTGGACTTTGGAGCGTATCAACCCGGATTTGCCTTGTATTGGCGCTGAGAACTGGGCATCCTGCCCCAGGCTTCCGGGTGGTACTCCGGGCGCCGTCAATGCCGCTTTTGCTCAAACAACTGATACACAGGCGCCAAGGCTGTTGTATGCGTTTCCGGAATCCGCGACAGTTGTTGTACTTGTTTTTTCCGAGGGCCTGGATAAAAGTACGGCCCTGAACCCGCAGGCGTACCGTTTTATTCCCGGTCGAAATATTCTTTCGGCGCAAATCAGCGCTGATCCCACCCGGGTTCGGCTGACACTTTCCGAGCCCTTGCAAGCGGCAAGTATTTATGCGCTGCTCTTGCAAAGCAGCGTTCTGGATTGTAGCGAAAATGCGTTCAACGCTACGGATACCACTTATACAGGGCTCCCGGAAAAGCCTGATTATCAGGATATTGTCATTAATGAAATCCTTTTTAACCCACCGACCAACGGCGAGCGTTACGTAGAGTTGTATAACCGCAGCCAGAAGATTTTTAAATGGTCGGAGTTTTTTATAGCCAGTTTCAGGGGCGGATCAGATATCGAACCCTTTACCACAGAACAATTGTTGTTGCCGGGCGTATACCAGGTGTTTACGGCAAACCGGAAATCCGTACTGAATCGTTTTCGAAATATTAAACAGGACGATGTACTGCGACAAACCCTTCCGTCTTTGTCCGACGATGCGGATAATTTGACTTTGTATTGGGCGCAAAGCGGTCAGACTGTCATAGTCGATTCCTTGAATTACGTGGACGAATGGCACAATGGCCTGTTTTCCAGCAGCGACCGCGACGGCGTGGCGCTGGAACGAATCCGCTCCGGTGCACCGACCAATGATCCGGCAAACTGGACCTCGGCTTCGCCCTTGCTGACAGGTGCGCCGGGAACGCCGACATTGCCCAATTCACAGCGACTGGCCCCCTTGGACGCCGTCGGCGACGACCTGATAATTCTCCCTGTGGAGCGACTTTCGCCGGACGACGACGGCTACGAGGATTTTCTGGAAATACAATACAAACTGCCCTTGGAAGGTTACGCCGCTACGATGACTATTTTTGATTCCGGGGGTGTTCCCGTTAAACGCCTGATTCGCCAGGAACTCATCGGAACGGAAGGCGCCCTGCGCTGGGATGGCGACTTTGACGACGGTACCCGTGCCCGTCCGGGTATTTACATTCTGTTTCTGGAAATTTACAGCCCATCAGGAGTGGTAAAAAATATAAAACGAAGCGTCTCTGTAGTACGAAGATTTTGATTCTATTCGTATGTTTCGGACTTGTAAAGTATGTATCCCTGGAAAACAACCCTTTACCCGTTTAATCCGAAATACGATACACCAAACACGAAACACCAGTTTTTACCGGTTTTATTTACCCACTTTTCCAATTTAATCGCCACATGTCTACACATCCTATTTTCCGCCTTTTGCTCTTTTTACCCCTTTTACCGTTGTCGGGTCATGCTCAAACCAGTATTCCTGTCCAGCAGACTACAGAAAGCGAAATATTATCATTCAAATCGACTGGTACCGCAGACAACAACAGGGCGGTTTTGCACGTCCAGATTTTTGAAACCGCCACCAGAGAACCTATTCTGGGCGCTACGGTGCTCTTGCGCCGCGATGTTGATAAAATGCACGGAAAAGTAACCAACGAATACGGCGCATGCACCTTTTTTGTGTCGCCCGCTGATTATTCCTTTCGCGTACAAATGACAGGGCTTAAAAGCCTGGAACAACAGAGCCTGGTGCTGGAAGCGGGAAAGATTTATGAAATGAAATTAGTTTTGGCTTCCACCACCCGCTGACGCCCTGGTAGTTATCGGTTATTAGTTATTGGTTATCAGTGTTCATAATCAAGCATTTGTAAAGAACTAAATCTTATATATTTTGCCTGAAATTCTTAAATAAGTGTGTAAAATTAGCCTTGCTCAAATTCTTTACAAATGCTTGATTATGAACACTAATAACCAATAACTAATAACCGATAACTACTAATGATTTATTACCTGAGAACGATTTGTTTAGTTATCCTGCTGGTAACAGGAAACGCCAGAACTCTGTACAGCCAAACATGGCATCAACAAGTTGATTACCAGATAGATCTGCGTTTAGACGACAAGGCGCATGCCGTGCAGGGACGTGAACGCGTCCGGTATGTCAACCATTCGCCGGATACTTTACGGCAGGTATATTTTCGCGTAGCCTGGCAAGGCAGGGCGCCGCAGGTGGCGTCGAAACACGCGGTGTATGCGGTTCAGCAGAACGGTATTGCCATCGACTTTCTGTTACATGAGTCAAAACCTGACCCTGCCATACCACCGCAGAGCCTGAGTCAGACCTTGCTGGAAATTCAGTTGAGCAGGTCGCTGTTGCCCGGCGATTCGGATGTGTACACCATCGCATGGCAGGCAGATATACCCAATTTCAGCGGCGGATTCGGGCGCAACAGTCCGTCGGGTGTGGATTACACTTTTACCAACTGGTACCCACAGGTTTGTGTGTACGACCATCTTGGCTGGCGCCTCGGCTCTCCTTTTGAAGCGGATTTTTCGAGTGAATTCGGCACGTATAAAGTAGAAATTACGCTACCGAAGAGATATATGGTCGCGGCAACCGGTGTTTTACAGAACGTCAATACCATCGGTTTTGGTTATGAAAATCCGGGCGAGGCGGTTCAACCAAATTACGGTTTGGTACATGTCTGGAAATTTCAGGCGGAGCAGGTGCGCGATTTTGCCTGGGCGGCAGACCCTGAATGGCAACACGAAAAAAATCAGATCCGCGATAGTCTTACCCTGCACGCCTTTTATTTTAAAAATGAAAATCAACTGGCTGCTCTGGAGACGGTTTTGCGCAATTATGAGCAAATCTCTGCTCCCTATCGGCACCCGCAATTGTCCGTTGTGCAAATGGGGGAACTGCGCGCAGAAATACCCATGCTGGTTTTTGCGGGCAGTTCCGTGCCGCATCTCGATCCTGCCATTTCCTGGGATTTTCAGAACAATCTTTTGAAAAGCACTTATTTGTTGCGGCAATTCCGATATGTCATGGGTGACAACGCTTTCAGGAAAGGGCTTGAAGCCATCAGGAGCCGTTATTTGTATGGTAGTCCGCCGGCAGCGGAATGTATTCACCTGTTTGAGCGCAGCTCCGGATTAGAATTGGACTGGTTGTGGGAGCAGCAATGGAATACGCGTTCGCAGGTGGATTATGCCATCGAATCTGTACAGGCAGACGGGCCGGACGCCACCTCGATTGTGCTGCAACGGGCACGGGGTACTGTTTTGCCGGTTGTTTTGGAGTTGTTTTTTGCCGATGGAAGCCTGGAGCGGCACTATATCCCGGTGGATTTGTTGCGTACTAAACACCCCAGCGGGTTCAATGCCATTCCTCAGGCGGTGTGGCCTGCTGCGGATACAAAATATATGTTCAAATTGCCGAAACCATTGGGCGCTATCAGGTCGTTGGTGATTGACCCGCAATTGTTATCCGGTGATGTGGACAGGGAAAATAATCGAAAGGATTTTTAAATTCCACAACATGATTTACAGAGAAGCCAGCATCGAAGACATTCCTCAAATCCAGATCGTCCGGCATTCCGTCAGGGAAAATATACTATCCGATCCTGCTTTGGTAACCGATCAGGATTGTGTAGACTACCTGACCATCCGGGGTAAAGGCTGGGTTTGCGAGATAGGCAGCCGCATAGTGGGTTTTTCGATCGCAGATCTTCAAGATAACAATATCTGGGCCTTGTTTGTACACCCGGAATTTGAAGGCCGGGGCATAGGCAGGCGCCTGCACGACACGATGCTGGACTGGTATTTTTCCCAAACGAAAGATAAGGTGTGGTTGGGAACCGAATCTGGTACCAGGGCAGCACAATTTTACCGGAAATCAGGTTGGACGGAAGCAGGGACGCATGGAAAAGGAGAAACCAGGTTTGAAATGACTTTTGAAAACTGGAATAATTAAGGCGCTTTGGTTCCAGTGGCTGAGGCCAAATTCACCTCAAACCAGCGCTCATTATAAGTTTTGCCCATCGTCAAATCAAAAATGGCATTGCGGCGAACGGTCAGTTCTCCTTCCCCATGTCCATTCTGAACAACCTCCTGCAAGCGGCCGTTCACTTTTCTCAGAAACGTCGTTTTGGTGCGTATAGCATAGGAATAACTGCCGTTCTTAGGTAAATTGAACGTGATTTTACCTGCCTGGTAGTTGGATTTGTCCAGTACAAAAGTTCTGGTAACACCGTCCACCGTGACCCATACCTGTTCCCGTTTTTGATTGGCTGACAATTCATTTCGAATGGTGAGCGTAACAGGCGTCGTGGCAGTAGTTGTTGGACGAGTTGTCGGGCGGGTCGTGGTTGTGACTGGTTTGTTGGTGGTGGTTGTAACCGGTTTATTGGTCGTCGCGGTCGTATTTTTCGGATAAACTTTGGCCACGAATGCGCGGTCGGTCGGCGACAAATTCATATTCATGCCGACTTCAAAATCGCCAACCGTCAGTGCGTTTGGAATAGGGTAGTGCATGATGGAGTAAGGATCGTACCGGCTGTATTGGGTTTTGCCGGATTTGTAATTGCCCAGCACCTGCTGGTCCACCATCGCCTGATCCCAGCCCTGGGTGCGTTGGTAAAACGAGTA
>JALHMA010000005.1:0-12034 GCA_022844265.1 Saprospiraceae bacterium
GTTTGAGGTGGTAACTTAAAGCCAAGAGTTACCACCTCAAACCAACAAACCTTTCAAACCATCAAACATTGTCAAAGGTAGTTCATTCTTTGCCCTCAGGGCAGGGCCACAAATAATCGGACAGAGGATAGTTGCGTTTTTGATAGGAAAAATGCCACCACTCCGTCCGGATCCCTTTAAAACCGACTGCCTCCAGGGTTTTACGAAGCAAGGCCCGGTTGGCCAACACCTGGGCGGGTAAACGCGTAAAATCGGTGTGCGCCTTCTCCCCGAAAAAGTCATAAGGCGTTCCCATATCGAGTTCCTTGCCCTGTGCATCCACGATACTGAGGTCGACGGCAGCCCCCCGGCTGTGCATGGAACCTTTCGTGGGCGGCGTCACATAATTCGGATCGGGCACCTTATCCCACAGCCGTTGCTGGTAGGGCCGGGGGCGGTAACAATCAAACATTACCAGTGTTAAACCCCTGCTTTTCAGCGACTTGTTTGCTTTTACAATGGCTTCCGCCGCTTCCGGACGCAGTAGACAACGCGCGCAATCGTAAATTTTGGATTTGGTAAAATTGTCCGAAGTGGCATACCGGATGTCTAAACGGATCGTCGGATCCAGCGCCGCCAGATCAGCAAACCCGTTTTGCAAAATGGCAGCTCCCGGAACGCCGGGGGAAGCGCCCTGCGACCGATCTGATCCGCTTTTACCCGCAGATGTAGCCGGTGGTGGGGGCGGGGCTGGAGCGGGAGACTCGGCTTTTCCTGCCGGTTCTTCCAAATCTATCGGTTTGGGTGCAATGGTATCCCTCGCAGTGCCGGCCTCGGGAATGTCTTGAGATATTTTTGACTGCGGCGGAGGGACGCCCGAATCACAGGCAATTGTGGCCCAGATGAATGGAAGAGTAAGGGCGATCATTTTTATCATGGCAGGTGTTGATTTCGATATAAACTTGTTCTCACGCACCACACAAACGTACGAGCATGTTCTGGATTTTCAATTTCACGGCATATCTCAAAATACCTGTGTTTCTGTTTCTGTCTCCAAAATCCTGTAATTCATCGAAAGCCTGTAAACGAAAGCAAACATTTTTGCGTTTAACTGACTACTTTTTTAATGCTATGCAAACGAGTCAACTACCCGCTACCCGCACAATATTCCGCCGCTTCAACCTCCGCCAGGTTTGCAGAACCATCTTCCCGATGTCGCCGCTGCTGCTTCGGGGGATTTTTGCTGCGGCACAGCCTGTACCATATCCCGGACAACCGGCCACCGGCCCCGGCGGAGCAGAATATACCCACCAATCCGTGGCTTTTTACGACAATGCAACCACCGCCGACGGCTACTGGCTGTTTGAACCGACAGATCCGAAACCGGATTCGGCGGAAGTCGTGGTATTTATGCACGGCTATGGCGCTTACAACCCGATGGCCTACGGCAAATGGATCAAACACCTGGTCGCCAAAGGCAACATCGTCATTTATCCGCGCTACCAGAAAAACCTGGTGTGGCCCCGCCCCGAAGGATTCCCCGAAAATGCGGCCAAAGGTATCCGCGATGCCCTGAAAGCGCTCGAGCAGGACGGCCATGTCAGGCCCCGGACGGAAAAAGTGGCGTATATCGCCCATTCCTACGGCGGGGTCATCGTCACCAACCTCGCCGTCCACTGGGAAAAATACGACATCCCGAAACCCGCTTCCATTTTGTTGTGCGAGCCGGGCAGCGGCCCTTTTAAAGGCGCCAGGCTGCCCGATTACTCGGGAATACCCTCCGATATCAGCATGGTCGTGGTGGTGGGCGAAGATGACTACGTGGTCGGCGACGAGTTTGGCCGGCTCGTGTTTGAAACCGCCGTCAATACCCCCCAGCGCAACCTGGTGGTGCAACGCCGCGACCGCGATACCCTGGGGCGTCGCTGGGTGCTGGCCTCTCATTCGGAACCGTACTCATACGACCTCGATTTTGATACCGGCGTACGCAACTATACCTCCAAACGCGTCCTGATGACCTCCCGCCTTAATGAGGTGGACTTCAATTGTTACTGGAAATTTGCAGATGCCCTCATGGATCATACCCGGCAGGGCTGCAACGAACATGTTGCATTCGGCAATACCCCCGAACAATGCTACCTGGGCTGCTGGTCCGATGGCCGCCACATGCGACCGATGGAGGTGATTCTGCCTGGCGACAAACACAGGGAAGCGATTGCGCCTGCGCGGCAACTGAGCGTGGGAGGGACGCAGAAGTGAGGAAAGAGGGTTTATGTGGGTTTATAAAGGTTGATGAGGTTGATATTCATCCGCTCGGAAAAAGTAAAATCACTTCATTCCCGAGCGGATGAATATCAACCTCATCAACCTTTATAAACCTCATAAACCCTCATAAACCTTTCCTACACCTTAAAATTCATCATAAAATCCCGCACCGCCTTTTGGAATCCGGCTTCGTCATCGTCGCAAAAAACGACCTCGACCGGCAGGACATATACCGGCAGTTGGTTTTTCAGGAAAAAATCGCGGCACAACTCCAGGCGCGCAGCGTCCTTTTCCGTTGTGATGATGATTTTTTCCCTCGACTCTATTCGGTCAAAGCGCTTTTTCAGGTCGAACAGGTCGTCTTCCTTAAAATAATGATGATCCGTAAATTCCAGGGTCTGTACAGACCTTGCCTGTCCGGCCAGGTATGTCAGCAGGTAGTCGGTATTGGCGATTGCACTCAGTAAAAGCACATCTGTCTGCAAGTCGAACGGCCTGAGGGTTTCAGATTGAAAGAGTTGGTAAGGCTCACCGTATTCGTAGCGGGAAAAAAAGACCTGCTGGTGGTTATAGGGATCAATTTCCACCAGCAGGTCGCGGCGCTGTCGCGGACTCAAATCTGCCGGGCATTTGCTGATGATGATAATATCGGCCCGGCGATAACCGTAGCGCCATTCCCGCAGGCGGCCCGAAGGTATCAGCCAGTCGCGCGTAAAAGGCCGGTTGAATTCGGTCAGCATGATGTTCAGTCCTGGCGTGACGGCCAGGTGCTGAAAAGCATCGTCGAGCAGAACACATTGGGAGCCCGGGTTGTTTTTGACCAACTCCGGCACCCCCAAAGCGCGGCTTTCACTCACGCTGATGGCTGCTTCCGGGAACTTGCGTTTGAATTGCAGCGGCTCATCGCCTACCTGCTCGGCCGTATCGTAACTATTCACCGCATAATAACCTGCGGTTTTTCGCCCGTATCCCCGGCTCAACACCGCCACATCCACATACTGTCCCATCCAGCGCAACAAATACTCGATATGCGGCGACTTGCCCGCGCCGCCTATAGAAAGGTTGCCCACTGAGATCACCGGCAAATCAAAACGTACGCTGCGCAGGGCGCCGATCCGGTACAATAAATCGCGCAGGCCAATACCCAGCCCATACAGCAATGCCAAAGGCAGCAGTAAAACACGAATGACAATATCCTCTGGCATGGGACGAATTATACTTAGTTTGCCGTAAAAGTAACAGCGCCAAGTACAACACAGATAATAAGCCGAAGGTTATAAAAAATATTTTTTTGGGCCGGTTATAGGTGAGCGGAATGCAGAAAATTGGCTTACTTTCTACAGTACGTTTGCCGGCAGGCAGAAAAAGACAGTGCCGCGGCGCTGGGCTTTGGTTTCAGGAAAGAGAAGGAGCACTTGTGGAGGCTGAAAGACCTAGAAATCGAATAAATCCCCTAAAATAGATTTTTTCTTTTGGTTTTGTGGGTAATCATTATCCTGTCTCCCGGTCATCCGTTTACTGTAGCTGCGGTTCTCGTCGTCTTCAAACTGTTTTTTTTGTTGCGGCACATTTTCATTGGCTCGTTCTATAATCTTATCAAGTTCTCCTTTGTCAAGCCAAACGCCCCGGCATTCCGGGCAGTAGTCAATTTCAATTCCTTGGCGTTCAGAAATCAATAAACGCAGATTACATTTTGGGCAATTCATAGTTACAAGTTGATGGTTAAGTCAAAGATTCATGCACAATTTTTTATGTAAAAGTCAAGGGCAAAATACGCCAATCCAACAGCAAAAAAACGCAGCCGAATGCAACTTCTGCTTCCGGCTGCTAATCCAACTTTTGTATGTATAAAAATAGAATAGAACGTGAATGATCATTCGTTGAAATCGAATGAATATATAAAAAAATGATCGACAACAGAGTGCGTAAATGACAAAGAACTCGCATGCTGTTGTTGAAAAGCCCTAAGGCAATGTTGGGTCAGATTGCTAAAATCAGGATTGGTAGAAGTCGATGAATACATTGTCGTAGTGCTACTTCTGAACCCCCTCATCCAACACAGCATTCCAAAGATTTCTCTGCGTATGTCATGCTTACTGCTATGATCTCGATTTGCTGATTGTATTAATTGCATGTTCAGATAGTTGAGCATTCACAGAAATTCCACTTGTCCTGTTTCCAGATGATAATAAGCAGGGATAATCTTGATTTTTCCTTCTTTCACATATTGAGCGAGAATGGGATCCAGTTTTTTTAAGGCTTCGACCTCCGCCAGCACATTGGCTTTTGCTGCTTCTTCCAGTTTTTCAGGCTTCCCGATGTATTCTTTCACTCCCGGTCGGATAATGTTGACCAAGTCTTCTATGTGTCCTGGAAGCTTGGTTGTGCCGATTGCTCCGGCCACTGCTCCACATTTTTCGTGGCCCATTACTACAATAACTTTGACCCCCAGCACGGCTACTGAAAACTCCAGGGAGCCAAACGAGGCCGTTGCGGGCGCCTGGCCTGCAGTACGCACAATGAAAAGGTCGCCCAATCCTTGGTCAAACACAATTTCGGCAGGCACACGACTGTCGCTACAGCCCATAATGCTGGCAAATGGCGTTTGCTTTTGTGCTTGAATGATTTTGCGGTTGTCGTCGCGGTTGGGGTGGGCTGACTGGTCGTTGATGAAACGCGCATTTCCTTCCTTAAGCCGGGCGATGGCTTCGTCGGGAGTGTTAGGGTATGGAAGCGACATAGCAGACGCTTCGTTTTTTACCTCTGTGGGCGGAGTGGTGGCAGTGTTGTTTTTTGATTTATCGCGGTCGGTTTGGCAGGCTGAGGCAAAAAGTACAATACTCAGGGCAAGGGCCGTTTGTATGAATTGATTTGTCATAGTTTTAAGTAACTTTTATGTACTTATGCAATCAGTTCCCTTCATTTCCCAGCATATTTACAATGGGTGTTTTGCCATCTGTAATGATGGTCTTGGTGTTTGGTGAAGCGGAAAGTTTTTGAAATGCCTCTATCTGCTTGAATTTCAGCACGTTGGGTGTGAGGCTTAAGCTGATCAATTCATTAGCTCTTTTGATGCCTTCCGCTTCTATTTCATTACTCTTAGCCTTGGCTTCAGATTCGATAATAGCAGCATTTTTCTTACCCTCGGCCTGTATGCGGGCAATTTCTTTGGCGCCTTC
Organism: Saprospiraceae bacterium; assembly: GCA_022844265.1. Lineage (GTDB taxonomy): Bacteria > Bacteroidota > Bacteroidia > Chitinophagales > Saprospiraceae > M3007. Next base: position 5,424 of record JALHMA010000005.1, read on the forward strand.
TGCATCAATGATCTGGCGCTGCGCTTCTTGCTTTTGGCGATCCAGCACAAACTGCATACGAAGCGCATCCTGTTCGGCTTCGAGTTTAGTCTCTATGGACTTGGATAATCCGCCAGGAAGCGTGATGCTTTTTAACAGCACCGCTTCAATAATAAACCCCTTGGGTGCACAGACTTCGACCAGGCGCTTTTTGATTTCTTCTTCGATTTCAGCCCGTTTGGCACTGTGCATGTCCTTAGCATCGTACTTGGAACATACATCAGATGCAGCGGAACGAAAAACAGGCAGGATCAACATCTCTTCGAACTCCATGCCGGTCTCTTTCAGGATTTGTGGCACCGCGCTCGATTTGACGCGGTAGAGGATGGAACTTTCAGAGCGGATCGTCAGGCCCTCCTTGGAAGGGAGGTTTTCAATGATGGCTAAATTCATCGTCCTCACCGGGACTCGGATCACGCGGGTTGTGAAAGGGTTGAACCCCACTACGCCAGGCTGCTTCACTTGGTCGCCAATACGGCCAAAGGTGCGTCTAACGCCCACCTGATCAGGCATGACCGTGGCACAACTACTCAATAACAGCATCAAAAAGGATGCAAATACTGTAAATTTAATACTCGAATTATCCATGTTTCAAAACGGTTTATATTTTGATACAAAGATGGGTGGGGGGGTATTAGAAATACATAAGAGCCAATTTAGAGTAGCATTAGATTTTACAGGCTTTGATTTTCGTTGCCTTTCGCCTTTTGCAATTTTGCCTTTTCCCTTACCTTGGGGGTAAGATATCATGCTCTGGGAAGGTCGAACTGCACAAGCGTACCGCTCCCCCAATCCGATTGCAAATGGATGCTTCCGCCATATTTTTCCGCAATGTTTTTCACCAAAGAAAGCCCTATTCCGCTTCCGGAAAAATGTTTGTTTTGCTTGCCCCTGTAGAATGGAAGGAAGACTTGTTCCAAATCGTCGGGGTCAATGCCCGTGCCTTGATCCTGTACCTCCAGGCGTACCCAGCGATCCAGCGAAAAAAGCCGAACCGATATAGATTGATTTGAGCCGTATTTGATCGCGTTGTCGAGCAAATTTGAAAAGGCCGCCTGCAGTAAGGCCGGGTCGCATCGTACCAGGAGTTGTGAGGCATCAGAAGCGTCAATTTGTAATTGAATGGCTTGGCCTCCGAGCGAGTATTTTATTTGTATAGATTGAATAGCATTCAACAGAATATCATCTGTGGCGCAGTGTTCGTCGCTCAAGGTCCCGGACGCTTCTACTTTTGCCATCAGCAGCAATTGTGCTACCAGATCGGCCAGATTCTCCGCTTGCAGGCGAATGTTTTGTAAGGCTTCCCGTTGGTATTCAGCGCTTCGATTTCCCTGCAAGGCCAAGTCCGCTTCAGTAGTGATGGAAGTGAGCGGCGTTCGGATTTCGTGTGAGGCATTACGGATGAATTGCTGATGGGTGCGGAAACTATGCTCAATACGCTCCAACATCTCGTTAAATGTCAGTGCCAACTGTCCCAATTCGTCGTGGCTGTTTTTTACATTCAAACGCAGGTTAAGGCTTTTGGCTCCTATGTTACGGGCCTTCTTAATTTTATCTGCAATAGGCTGTAGCATTTTTTTTACCCAAAACCAACTGGCAAACGTGAGCAGTAATACACCAAACAGTATACCTATCAACAACCCACTTTTAAGATTATTGATTTTGCTTTGACCATAGCGATCAACTGCCGATACCACCAGGGTATGGTGCGTTGCCGAATCATGACGGATGCCGTATTCTCTTTGACCAATATGCTTAAAACAATATGTACACTCATGAAATTGCAGTGTATCGAGCAGGGAAGACAGGAGACTTACGCCATCATTCACCTTTAATTTGCTCGGATCGGTGGCATAAAAAATTTTTTCCTCAGGCAGACTTCCGGCAGGCAGCGCATTGATTGCTGTGAATGGGTGCTGCCTGTCTTTGGATATCAAAGAATCTGCTTCATCGAGTCTTGCCTGGATACGGTCCCGAAACTCTTGTTCGCAAAATCGGACGGAGTACGCATAGATAAATAATCCTTCGAGCAACAAGATGACAAAGGCCGAAACAGAAATGTAAAGCGGCAGGCGTTGACGTATGGTGAGTTGAAGTATTCTCATGGTATTGCGTCATTCTTTCATAATAAAGCCCAGTCCAACCTGCGTGTGTAGCAGTTTCTTTTCAAAAGGCTTGTCAATTTTATTCCGCAAATAATTAATATAAACATCTACAACATTAGTAGCAGGGTCAAAACTCATGCCCCACACTTCCTCCAGGATTTCAGCACGGGTTTTCAAACGGCCTTTGTGTCTCATCAAAAATTCCAGTAATCGAAATTCTGTTGCCGTAAGTTTAATTGACTCGTTGTTTCTGAACGTCTCTTTGGTATCCAGGTTTAAAACAAGATCGGCCAAAACAATGACTTGATGCTCATCTGCCTGCTCTGCACGGCGAAGCAGTGCGCGCACCCGCGCCAGCAATTCTGGCATTCGAAAGGGCTTGATCATATAATCGTCTGCGCCCGCATCAAGGCCCTGCACTACATCCTCTGTATTGCTTAAAGCAGTTAGCATAATGATTAAGGCATTGTTGTTTCGACTGCGGATGTAATGGCACAATTCTTTTCCCCCAACTTGCGGCATCACAAGGTCGGTAATCACCAAGTTTGGTCGAAGGCTATCAAACAACGCCATAGCCATCTTTCCATCGAATGCTACGAATGTTTCATAGCCCGCTTCCTGCAACATTTGGTTAAGAAGGGCTGCAATGTGTGCATCATCTTCTACAATGAGTATCTTTTGCATGAATTAATCGATAAACTTTATTTCCTCCCCGGCAGGCACTCCTCCGTTCCTTTTAAACCCCAGACCGCCGGTCGCAGTTGTGCAAAAGTTTGTCAATACCTTCTTTTTCCGTAAATAATGGCGTTTTCGCGTTTCTTGCAACAAAAGAATTTAAGTATATGTACGATATTAATTGATATTAAGATATTGGGATATTATCACTCAATTTATTGATTGTCAATAGAATATCCCAATATCTCAATATCCCAATATCTCAATAATTTTGCCCTTTACTTAAGATTATCCGTTCAAGTATAACATCTGTTATCGCCCATTTACACCAAATCACCCGCAGGCTTGGTACTGTTGATCCGTGGCCGTCCGATGCTGATATAGTGAAAACCCAGCTCTTTCATATAATCGAGGTCGTACACATTGCGCCCGTCGAAGATGACTTTTTCGGTCAATAACTCGCTGATGCGCTCGAAATCGGGGGTGCGAAATTCGCTCCATTCCGTCATAATAGCCAGACAATCAGCGCCTTCGGCGGCCTCGTAGGTGCTTTCGCAGAAATGTATACGGTCGCCGTACATGGCTTTGACGTGGCCCATGGCTTCGGGGTCGAAGGCCCGCACTTTGGCGCCGGCGGCGAGTAATTCATCAATGATGACCAATGCAGGCGCTTCGCGAATGTCGTCGGTGTTGGGTTTGAATGCCAGGCCCCAGACAGCGATGGTGCGTCCTTGCAAATCATCCTGATAGTAATCCCGTATTTTTTCGGTCAGCACACTTTTCTGAAGATCGTTGACGTGCATGACAGCGTTCAGGATTTTAAAATCGTAGCCGTATTCCGTAGCGGTTTTGGCCAGGGCCTGCACGTCTTTGGGAAAGCAGGAGCCGCCGTAGCCGATGCCCGGAAACAGGAAACGTTTGCCAATACGCGTGTCGCTGCCCATACCGATCCGCACCTGATCGACGTTGGCGCCCACTTTTTCGCAGAGATTGGCAATTTCATTCATAAAGGTAATACGTGCGGCGAGGTAAGAATTCGCAGCGTATTTAGTCATTTCCGCAGAGCGTTCATCCATAAAATAGATGGGGTTGCCCTGGCGCACAAACGGCTCGTATAGCAGGCGCATGACTTTGCGGGCGCGTTCGCTTTCGGTACCGATAACCACCCGGTCGGGTTTCATAAAATCCTCCACCGCTACGCCCTCCCGCAGGAATTCGGGATTTGAAACCACATCGAACAGATCTGTTGACAGATTTTCAGATATAATCGCCGTGACTTTTTCGGCAGTACCGACAGGCACTGTACTTTTGTCTACAATCACCTTATAATCCGTAATGATCCTGCTCAGATCGCGGGCCACCCCCATGATGTACGAGAGGTCGGCGCTGCCGTCTTCGCCAGGCGGTGTGGGCAATGCGAGGAAAATAATCTGACTCTGGCTAACGGCTTCTAACAGGTTGGTGGTAAAATGCAGGCGTCCTTCTTTGGTATTGCGTTCGAAAAGCATGTCCAAGCCGGGTTCAAAAATGGGAATTTTACCATTTTTAAGGCTTTCTACTTTTTTTTCATTGATGTCAACACAGATGACATTGTTGCCTGTTTCGGCGAAACAGGTTCCGGTGACCAAACCGACATACCCGGTTCCAACAACAGCAATATTCATTTTTATATAATTTTTATTTACTTGCGTAATGAAGTGAAAAACAAACCTTAGCGTTACTGATGATCTTAAACAGATAACCGATAATAGATAGCGGATAATCTAATATCGGACCCGCTTGTGCATGGCAGAAAAATGCCTGGAAAATTGCGCTGCAAAGGTACCGACTTAACGACACTTCAACTTCGCTTACCATAAATTTTCTTTTGTCTACTAAATTGCCGTTTATTTGAAATATCATTTTGAATCGAGCACCCAGATATAGCCGCTACAATGAACGACCAGTCAAACTTTTTCCTGAAAAATCGCTGCGCAGGATGGCTCCTCTTCCTGCTCTTTGGTGTTGAAGCGCTCCAGGCACAACAGAATATTGTACCGAATCCCGGTTTTGAACGTTTTGCCGGCGCGCCCATCGGCTGGTCGTACAAAGGTTCCTATTTCGGAGAAGTAGTCAAATACTGGTTTAGCGCCACCACTGCCAGTCCCGATGTGTACGGCCCGGGCGTACGGGTGCCCTCCGACTGGGCGGCCAAAGGATTTGGCAAACAAACAGCCCGTAGCGGAAAAGCGATGGCGGGTCTTACTTTGTTCGGATGTACCAACGGCAAACCCCACTGCCGGGAATACCTGGAAATACAATTGGCCGAACCCCTGGTGATCGGGCAGGCGTATTATGTGGAGTTCTGGGTGACACACCTCGAAAAATCCATGCATATCAACAACCTCGGCGCCTATTTTTCCGTGAAGGAAATCCGCCGCAGCACCGATGAAATACTGATCCGGGATGCGCAAATGAACGCTATGGAGGTCGTGGCAGCCCCCGGCGGCAAATGGGTAAAAGTGAGCGGACAGTTTGTCGCCAAATACGAAGCCGAACATATCCTGATCGGCAATTTCAACGACGACGACCATACAGTTGCCATTTCGCCGGAAGCGGACAGCTATAACTACGCCTATTATTATATCGATGATGTGCTGCTAAAAAAAATTCCTCCCTTCATGCCCGTCCCCGTGAAGCCGGACGACCTCACACGCCAGGCCCTCGAACCGGGCAAAACCATTCCGCTTAAAAATATTTATTTTGAATTTGACAAAGACGAACTCATGCCACGCTCTTTTGTCGAACTCAATAAACTGCTGAAAATTATGCGGGACAACCCCAAACTCAGCATCCGCATTGTCGGGCATACCGATGCCCTGGGCAATGAGTCCTACAACCAGGCGCTATCGCAACGCCGCGCACAATCGGTGGTCAATTTTCTGACTGAAAATAAAATCGGTAAAAACCGCCTGTTCGCCAAAGGAGAAGGCGAACGCCAACCCATCGCGACCAATGATACCGACGAAGGCCGGGCCGAGAACAGAAGGGTGGAGTTTGTGGTGATCAAGAACTGATTTCCGTAAATAGAACAAGTTTTTTTACCACAATAGGCACATAGTTATTCACATAGATCACATTAGGCATGGTGTGCTATGTTACCTGTGTGGAATAACTATGTGCCTATTGTGGTAAGATCATTTTTGATCAACGTAAAAATACGTTATAAAACTTAAAAAATAGTTGCACAACTAAAAAATGCGTTTTACCTTTGTCTCGTTCGAGCGTACCCACAGATAAGTGTGGCGCATATCCATATAAGAATGAAGGGCGCCACACTTTTGAAAACGAGCATAAACGTTCAAATCCAAAAACATTCAATAAGCAGGCGTGCAAAATTAGTTTTGCCTAAATTCTTTACAAATGCTTGATTATCAACACGGATAACTAATAACTACTTATGCAAAAACTGACCAAGGCAGAAGAAGAAGTGATGCACTTGCTCTGGGAGATCGGGCGGGGGACAGTGAGCGATCTGCTCGACAAATGCCTGGATCCGAAGCCGCCGCATAGCACTATTTCGAGTGTTGTGCGCATCCTGGAGAAAAAGGGGTTTGTAGATCATAAGGCTTACGGGAAAACACACGAGTATTTCCCGATTGTGACCAAAGAGGCGTATGGCAGCCGCTCCCTGGGCGATGTACTGCGCAATTACTTCGACGGTTCTGTGTCGCGCCTGGTATCGCATCTGGCGGAAGAAGAAAAACTGAGCGCCGAAAAACTGGAAGCTTTGCGACGCTTGTTGGATTAAAC
>JALHMA010000005.1:12134-32784 GCA_022844265.1 Saprospiraceae bacterium
GGCGATGTACTGCGCAATTACTTCGACGGTTCTGTGTCGCGCCTGGTATCGCATCTGGCGGAAGAAGAAAAACTGAGCGCCGAAAAACTGGAAGCTTTGCGACGCTTGTTGGATTAAACTAATAACGGATAACAGATAACTCCTATGGTATTTCTGCTGAAACTCACCATTTGCTGGGGCTTTTTTGCGCTCTTGTACGCGCTGTTGCTCCGCAGTGAAACCTTCTTCCGGTCGAATCGCCTGTACCTGCTCGGCACCATGCTGGCCGGCATTGTGCTGGCTGCCGCCGACGACCAATTGCTGGCGCCCATGCAGGAGGATGTGCTGCCCATGATCACCCTGCCCGTTGTAAGCGCGGGTTTTCAGCAGGCAGCAGAAGTATCACAACAGATGGAAAGCGCTGATTATCTGTGGCTGATATACTTCCTCGGCGCTGCATTTATGGTACTGCGCACCGGGTGGGGCATAACAAGGCTGATGCAGATGGCAACCCGTGGTTCATCCGATTTGCTGCCGGAAGGTGGCAGGCTCATCCGCAGTGCAGAGGTGCAAACGCCTTTTTCTTTTTTCAAATGGATTTTTGTACCGGCTGATTGGGATCGTTCCCCGGATGCAGCAGCCAGGTACATGCTGGCGCACGAACGCGCCCATGCGGAGGGTTGGCATAGCTTCGATATCATGCTGATGGAATGCCTGAGCGCTGTCTTCTGGTTCCATCCGCTGGTGTACTGGTACAGGCGTTCGCTGCGCGTCGTACACGAATACCTGGCCGATGCACAGGCATCGAGCCTCACTGATAAAAAACAATATGGCCTGTTGTTAATACGGCAATCGCAGTCCGGAATGCCGGTTGCCTTCGCAAACCATTTTTTTCAGTCACCACTTAAACAACGACTAATTATGTTAATGAAACAACACTCCGCACCTGTGCGGGCACTCCGGTACGGATTGGTTTTGCCGCTGGCAGGCTTATTTATCCTGCTTTTCCAACAAGCGCCAGTCATAGCGCAGGAAGTAAACGGTAAAAGCGACTCCTACGATCATCAGGTGCAACTACCAACCAGCGCCCCTTCAGACCAGGTTGCCAAAGACAATCCGTGCGAACAAGAGCCCGTTTTCCCGGGTGGCATGGGAGCGCTTATGGATTTTATGGCAAAAAATATACAGTACCCCAAAAATGCCGAAGGCAGCATACAAGAAGGTACCGTGGTCACATCCTTTACCGTAAATGAAGAGGGCGGCATTCAGAATGTATATGTAAATAACCCTTCGGAGATGCCGGCTATATACAATGCAGAGGCTATAAGGGTAGTCAGCATGTTGCCTAAATGGACACCAGGAAAGAAAAATTGTAAAGCAGGTTTATTCGAACTATGTATTCCGATCAAATTCAAGGCGAATGGACAACCCGTTTCCAAAGCCGACCGCGTGATGAACGTGCCGGATACACAGACGCCTCCGCACTACACCGGCGGACAAGAAGAACTGATCAAATACCTGATTGCAAATGTGAAATACCCCGCAACCGCCAAACAGGCAAAAGCGGAAGGCACGGTAATCGTCAAATTTATTGTAGAAAAAGATGGCAGCATCAGCACCGTGGAAGCCCATAATACAAACGGAATCCATGCCGATATCGTAGCCGAAGCCATCCGCGTGGTGCAAACGATGCCGAAATGGGTGCCCGGTATTGTCGATGGAGAAATCGTGCGGGTGCAGTTTGCACTGCCGATCCGGTTTAAACTGGACTAGATAACTAATGAATGATGAACGATGAATGATGAACGATGAATATTTGGCCTGACAGGTGACGTAAATTCTGTTTTTATTTTTTTAAAGAATTGATTTTCAATAAATTAAGAATTTTTTCATCATTCATCATTCATCATTCATCATTCATCATTCATCATTCATCATTCATCATTCATCATTCATCATTCATCATTCATCATTCATCATTCATCATTCATCATTCATCATTCATCATTCCTGTTTATGTCAAGAGCACATAATTCCTGTACTCCCCCGGCCGCCAGCCAGTTGTGCGCTCCAGCCAGCTCGACAACCGGTCTTTCCAGGGCCGGCGGGCTTGCAGCGGGTCGCCTGAAAATTGCCAGTTCATAGCCTGAATGCGCGGCAGCATTACAGCAGGATGGCTGCCAGTGTAGCGCATCAACGGCTCGGAGCCGTCGTATACATAGGTTTCCGCCTGACCCACTCGTTCTTCCACCACCTCGTCGGAATGCCATAAACGATTGAAATTCTTTTGTTTGCGCTGTTGAGCCGCCGGATTTTTTACCCAGCCGTAGTGGTGAATATGCGCCGGCAACAACCGTACCCGCAATTTTCTGCCGGAAGCCATACGAAAACCCTGCGCATCGCGGTAAGAGCGGATGTCTTTGTTGTTGCGCACGATGCGCACTTCCCGCCGGTACCAGCGCCTGCTGTCGCCGATAAAATCGTAGGAACCGTAAAAATGACGGTACTGAAACAGCAGGCCTTCCGTTTGCGGATCGTCGAGGTACTGCTCCATACCTGCCCGAATAGCCGGAAAATCGGCTTCGTGTACACATTCGTCTGCTTGTATGTAAAAACACCAGTCGTATTCCGTTGGAATCGCCTGAAATGCCTTGTCCGTTTCTATCGCCAAAACCTGTCCGCCTTCGCGCAATGAATCATCCCAGACCGTTTCCAGAATATGTGTTTTCGGATCGCCGATGCTGCGCACCAGCTCTAGCGTTTCGTCGTCGGACTTCCCCACGGCTACCACCAGGTAGTCGCACAACGGCAGAATAGACCTGATGGCTTCTACCACCGGGTAATCGTACTGTACGGCGTTTCGGATGATAGTGAAACCAGCGACTTTCATTAGAAGTGAGAGGTGAGAGGTGAGAAGTGAGAGAAGTGAGAGAGTGAGAGGCGTGAGAGAGTGAGAGGCGTCCCCCTTGGCGGCTCTTATGATTTTGGCTTGGGTTTTTCAGGCCTGGAATTGTGAGTGGTGAGTAGTGAGTCGTGAGAAACTTCCCCTTTGGCTGTTCTTATGATTTTGGCTTGGGTTTTTCAGGCCTGGAATCGTTGGAGTGCGAAGTCCGAAGTCGTCAGTTCGAAGTCCGTAGAGTGCGCCGTTGCAAGTGTGAAGTCCGAAGTCGTCAGTTCGAAGTCCGTAGAGTGCGCCGTTGCATGCTTGGGTTTCCAAAACATGAAACGGCGCACTCTACGGACTTCGCACTTCGCACTGATGACTTCGCACTACCATAGGCTTTTCGGGTACATCCCCTCCTCCACCATCCGCCCCAGCGCCGCCTGCACCGTGTCTTTATCTTCCGGGTAAGTGACGCCGTACCACTGGCTTTCGCTGGTGAGCACTTTGAGTTTGATTTTCCCGGACTTGATCAATTGATTGACCACGGTCGGGATGTAAAACTCGGCTTTGGGTTTGTCCATGTTGGCTGCCACAAAAGCACGGAACTGGGCTTCTATTTCCTGCAAAACGGTCGGGTGAAATCCCCAGAAATTCATGGAAACCGGCGTTTTGTCGTCCAGAAAATGACGTGTTCCAGCTTCGTCGATAAAATGAATGCCGTCTTCGAAGCGCTCAATTTTGGTGCGCTCCACCACATCGGTCAGGAAACCATCGGCGCCGGCGGAACACACGCCGCGGGAAACGGAACCATTCTCGGACAAGGTATTTCCCAGCCGGTAAGCCACCATGCCGTATTGGCCGGGCGTACAGTCCTGCCGTAAAAAATCGGCAATGGCCTGAAAACTGTCCGCGCCGTAAAAATCATCTGCATTGATGGCGATAAAAGGTTCTGTCAGGTGCGCTTTAGCCGATAAAATGGCATGACCGGTACCCCAGGGTTTTTCGCGCTGCGGTTTTTCATCGAGCCATTCGAGGCCCGTCGTCATTTCCTGGAAAGCATATTCTGTGCGGATTTGCGCTTCCACACGTTTGCCCACCGTCTCCCTGAACGCTTCTTCTATATCCTTGCGAATAACAAAAACCACCTTGCCGAAACCTGCCCGAATGGCATCGTATACGGAAAATTCCAGGATGGCCTCGCCGCCGGCGCCCATACCATCCACTTGTTTCAAACCGCCATAACGCGACCCGATACCGGCCGCCAAAATCAAAAGAGTGGGTTGCATCTGCTTTTTAAATATTATTGATTGTGATTCCGTCAGGAAATTTCATTCAAGTAAAAAATCAAGTATTCGTTATTTTTTTGCCCTGTGTACGCACACGGAACAAAAAATATTTGGATGTTTGCATTTGATTCTATTTATTGTAGTCAACGCTAAGTGGTTTTGAACGAAAGACCAATACAAGTGCCTGAGAGCGAAGACTTCAAACCATCAAACCATTTCAAACCACTCAAACCTGACTATAGTCACGGAAATCACCACCATCGCCCGAATCAGGGTTAAAGTCGCAAAAGTATGCAGAATTCTACCACCCGCAATTCCAATTACCTGTACCAGATCAGTATCATCGGTTTGCTGTTTGCCGTTTTTGGTTTTATCACCTGGCTGAACAGTATCCTGATTCCTTTTTTGAAAAAAGCCTGCGAACTCAGCGACCAGCAATCGTACTACGTCGCTACGGCTTTTTTTGCGGCTTATTTCTTCCTGGCTTTGCCTTCTTCGTGGATTCTGGAACGGGTCGGCACCAAAAACGGCATGGCTATCGGTCTTGGCATCATGGCTATGGGCTGCCTGCTGTTTATTCCCGCTTCTGCTGCGAGGAGTTTCCCGATGTTCCTGACGGGTTTGTTTATCCAGGGCATGGGCCTTGCCTTGTTGCAAACGGCTGCCAACCCGTATGCGAGTATTATCGGCCCCATCGAATCGGCGGCCAAACGCATCAGCATCATGGGCGTTTGTAATAAAATCGCCGGGATTATAGCCAGTCTGCTGTTCGGCGCCATGCTGCTCAAAAATGTGGATGCTATCCAGACGGAAATAGACAGTCCGGCTACCGACGCCGCCCAAAAGTTGACGCTTTTGAACGACCTGGCTGCCCGGGTCGCCCTGCCTTACGGCGTGATGGCTGCCGCGCTGCTTTTAATTGCCATGGTCATCAAATATTCTTCCCTGCCCGACATTAAGGAAAAAACCAGTGATACGGATACCGTTGATACAGCGCTGTCAAAAGGCAAAACCAGTGTGTTCCAATTTCCTCACCTGCTGCTGGGCGCGCTGGCTATTTTCACGTACGTGGGAGCGGAAGTGATGGCGGGCGACCTCATTACAATTTATGGTAAAAACCTTGGCTTTTCCACCGACCAGAGCAAGTACTTTACCACCTTCGGCCTGATCGGCTTGCTGCTGGGTTACGGCGCCAATATTGCCCTGATTCCCAAATACGTCAAACAGGAAACCTGGCTGCTGGTTTCCGCAATACTGGGCATTTTACTGACCGTGACATCGTATTTTGTAAGCGGCGAACAAGCGGTGGCTTGCCTGGCGGCACTCGGCTTCAGCAATGCCATCATGTGGCCCGCTATTTTTCCGCTGGGCATCAAAAACCTCGGTCGTTTTACCAATACGGGTTCCGCATTGCTGGTAATGGGTATCGTGGGCGGCGCGATTATTCCGCCGTTTTATGGCTGGCTATATGAAAATAATATCGCCGGACTGGATTTCCGCTCTGCCTTTATGGTGATTATGGTGGTTTGTTATTCGTATATTCTGTTTTATGCGAAAGTGGGATGTAAGGTGGGGATGAAATCGTGAGTAGTGAGTTGTGAGTAGTGAGTGGAGCGCTGCCCGAGCATTTTGAGTATTATGCTAATGCACTCTAAAATGCTCGGGCAGCGCTCCACTCACTACTCACAACTCACAATTCACTTCCCGGGTACTTCCACAAAATTCCGCGGCGTTTCATACAACCTTATTCCCAATTCCAAATGTTCCGGCACATGTGCCCGCAGTATCTGCCAGATCACCAGCGCGATATTTTCTGCCGTGGGAATGAGCTCGCGGAATTCCACCGTATCGACATTCAGGTTTTTGTGGTCGAAGCGATGTTCTATCTCTTGCTTGATCAGCCCGGCCAGCCAGCCGAGGTCGACCACCATGCCCGTTTCCGGGTCAATTTTGCCCGTGACCTTTACTTCCAGTTCGTAGTTGTGCCCGTGGTAATTCGGGTTGTTGCACAGGCCAAACACTTCTTTGTTGCGCTCGTCCGACCAGGCCGGGTTGTGCAGGCGGTGGGCGGCGTTGAAATGGGCTTTGCGAAAAACGGATACGTTCATTATTAGAAGTGAGCGGTGAGAGGGTGAGAAGTGAGAGATATAGCGCTTGGTCGGCTCGATGGTTTAATGCAATGGCTTGGGTGATGTATCCGAAACGCTAAACACCAAATACTAAACACCAACAACCAAACACCCATAAAACCCGGGTTTTGCAAAATTGTTGGGAAAGAGGGTAACTACGCCTGTCAGCCCATACTACTGGACATTTTCGCGGAGATAGACTTTCCAAGTTTTTAAAACTTGGAAAGTCTGGGCACTTGAAAAAAATGTCCAGTAGTGCGCTGTCAGCCTTATGTTTGTTTTGGATTACCTTCGCCGCGTCATCACCCGGGTGCCCCAAATTCATCATTCATCGTTTATCATTCATCATTCCAAAAATTGCTTTTCAACGCTATCATCGGTCAGGACAGAACCAAATCACTGCTACTCCAGTTGGCAAGCAGCGAGCGGGTGCCCCATGCCCTGTTGTTTCTGGGGCCGACCGGAAGCGGAAACCTGGCGCTGGCCGTAGCGTTTGCACAACTGCTGCAATGCGAAAAACCAGACACAGACGGCGCTTGCGGCGTGTGTAATGCCTGCCACAAAGCCGCAGCCTTTGCGCACCCGGATATTCATTTCTCTTTCCCGACCGTGGGTACCAATGCCGTCAGCACAAATTTCCACAAAGAATGGCGGGCCTTTTTGTCGGACAATCCCTACGCCGATGTGAATACCTGGCTGCAGCGGCTCGGCGCCGACAACAAGCAGGGCAATATTACCAAAGACGAATGTAACGCCATTATCAAAAAACTGAGCCTGATGGCCTTTGAAGGGCGTTATAAAATTCTGGTCATGTGGATGCCCGAATACCTCGGGAAAGAAGGCAACCGACTGCTGAAACTGATCGAAGAGCCGCCGGAACAAACTATTTTTCTGCTGGCAGCCGAAAACCAGGAAGCCATTCTGAATACGATTCTCTCGCGTTGCCAGTTGGTGAAAACGGACCTGCTGAGCGACGAAGAACTAACGGAAGGACTGATGCAGCGCCGCCAGATCGACACCGGCCGCGCCCGGCAGATCGCCTTTTTGGCAAGTGGCGATTTCGGTGCAGCCCTGGCCCTGGCCGACAATCCTGAAAACGACGACGCCCACCTGTTGCTCGACTGGCTGCGCAAATGCTGGCGCGGCAATGCCGTGGAATTGGTGAAATGGACCGAGCAATTTGCCCAGTTGGGCCGTGAAAACCAAAAGCAGTTCCTGCAGTACGGACTACATTTTCTGCGGGAAATGATGTCCCTGATTGCCACCGGCAATACGGCGCTTCGCCTGCGCCCCGAAGAACTCACCACCGCCCAAAACATGGCGAAAGTGCTTGATTTTGAAAAGATTACACAATTGGCGGCGATTTTCAACGACAATATTTACTACGTCGAACGGAATGCAAATCCGAAGATATTGTTCCTCGATACTTCGATTGTGATGCATAAAATTTTTAAAAGTTGATGGGATGGATAAACTGCGTCGCATATTGGGAGTGTTGTTGCTGACAGCGTTGATCGGGATAGGCATTTTTGCCACAGCATACCAGTTCAACGATGGGAAAATCAACCAGGCCGTTATCGGCAGCATTTTTCTGGGCATGGCTTTCCCCAATTTTTTTGTAGCGGGCGTGATGCGCATGTTCAGACACCGGGCGGGATTCTACTTTTTGTGGACAGCCCTGGCCTGCGCCCTGATCGGCACGTTAATCCTGATTTTCAGGTAAATACAGGGCCGTTTTACAACTGTTTTTATCTTTTTGTACTTGTTAAATGGCGTGGAAATCCGGCCCATATTAACGCTTCATTACAAAATCAGATGAATCACGGTACAAATACCGGCAGTCGATATATCTTTACTGCCTCAAAACGCATTATTTTCTATTGAAACCGAAAAAACATGGGATGTGTTGGATGTTCTTGCTCCACCGGGAAAGATTCGGGAGGAGGATGTAAAAGTAACGGTGGCTGTGCCACAGGCGGTTGTAACCGCCATAATACGTACGACTGGATTACGGCGCAAGGCATTACGGATGCCCGCCAATTCGATATAGTGGAGGTCAGTTTTAAAAACGGTTCGCGCAAAGATTTTTTTAAAAACCCTCCATTCACCCGCGCAACAACCGGCGACTGGGTGATTGTGGAATCCGTCTCCGGCGGTTTCGACGTGGGTAAAGTGACGCTTTCCGGCGAACTGGTGCGCCTGCAAATGAAACGAAAGCGCGTTCGTACCGATGCCCGCTTGTCGACAGTAGTGCGCAAAGCCCACGAACGCGACCTCGAACGCCTCGACGAGGTGCGGTCTGAGGAAAAAGGAGTGCTCATCCAGGCCCGTGCGATTGCCCGTACCCTCGACCTCGATATGAAAATCGGCGATGTCGAATTCCAGGGCGACGGTCGAAAATGCACGTTTTACTACACTGCCGACGGTCGTGTGGATTTCCGCGAACTGATCCGCCACTATGCCCGCGATTTCAAGGTAAAAATTGAAATGCGCCAGATCGGCGCCCGGCAGGAATCGGCCCGGATCGGCGGTTTGGGCAACTGCGGCCGCGAACTGTGCTGCTCCACCTGGCTCACCGAATTTAAAAGTGTCAATACCGCAGCGGCGCGTTATCAGAACCTTGCCATCAACCAGACCAAATTGTCGGGTATGTGCGGTCGCCTGAAATGCTGCCTCAACTACGAACTGGACACCTATATCGACGCGCTCGAAGATTTCCCCGACCGCGCCGAACGCCTCAAAACAAGCGCCGGATTAGCCATTCTGATCAAAACGGATGTCTTCAAGCGCCTGATGTTCTATACCTACGCTGAAGACAGGAGTAAGTTTTTAGCCATCCATGTCGATCAGATTTGGGAAGCGCTGGATATGCTGAAAGCCGGCAAAATTCCGGCCAGCCTGGAGGATATTCTGGCTATGGCGCCACAAGTGGAATCTGACGAACCGGATGAGGCAGAACCAGACTATGAAAATGTGCACGATGTGATACAGTTGCCCATCGAAAAGCGCAAGAAGAAAAAGAAAAAGAGCAAGGGCAACCGCGACCGTTCTCAAACCGCCGCCGCTGCCGTGGAAAAAGCCGCACAACAAGACGATTTGTCGCAAAACCGTTCAGCGCCGCGCCGCGACGACCGCAACCGGCGCCCGGACAACCGCCCGCCCCGCCCGGATAATAGACCGCCGGAAGGACGAAATGAACAGCGTCCTCCGCAGCAACAGCATACCAAAAGGGACCCCGGAGCGCCGCCTCAAAAACAGGGCCCGCCTGCGCAGAAACCTCCGCAACAACGCCCGCCCGAAAACCGCCAAACGCCCCAGCCGCCCAAACAGGACGGACCGGTGCCGCCTGCCGGCGGCGCTGCCGATAAGGATGGCAACAAAGGCAACAACAAGGGCGGAAATCGCAACCGGGACAGGCGGAATTTTAAGGGGAAGAAGTAAAGAAGAGGGTTGATAAAGTTGATAAAGGTTGATGAGGTTGATATTCATCCGCTCGAAAAAAGTAAAATCGCTTCATTTTCGAGCGGATGAATATCAACCTCATCAACCTTTATCAACTTTATCAACCTTAATCAACCCTCATCAACCTTTTCAATCCAGAATAATCACCCCGAAAGCCTCGAAAGATACTTCGCGTTTCGGTTCGGTGATGGCCGCAATTTCTTCTTTCGATTTGCCGGCATCTTCCGCGTAGTGGCGCAGTACATCCACGGGCGTATTCTCAACATAGGCGTAGCCTTCTACTACCACGTGTTTGCCTGCCAGGTCTTTCGGCATAAAAAACGCATAGTCTTTAAATGTTACACGCATTTCCGGCTGCCCCGGCTGATCGGACACCAAAGTCATCCAACAACCCTTTTTCTGACACACCTCACTTACTTTGCCGCTTACTTTGGCAGGTAAAGAATCTACCGTCGCCATTTGTGGCATCAGGGCATCATAAGCCATGGCATTTTGGGCGTCAATCACGGCGCCGAAGTTTTTAGGAGCAGCAGCCTGTGTGGTTTCCGAAGGTTGCGAACCGCAGGCAGTCAGGATCAAAGCCAGCCCTAACATTGTGGAAATTTTTTTTAACATGGATTTAAATTTTTTTTAATTTATTGAAAATCAGAATGTTACTATGAAAAACAACGCCGCAAAAGTACAAATTTCATTTCATCGAAATATGTATGGCACAATATTCGGATAGGTTAATTGTTCTTGCATCATATCATCTGCCTGGGCTACTCCAAACAACCGCCAAACATGATACAGGAACCTCGTTCGAGTTTAATCACATTGTTAAAAACAGACTGCTTGCACCCTTCTTTTTACCCGCACTTTTTTCATTGTAAAAAATTAAATCTGTCACCGACATGAAGGGTTATAATCTTGTTTCCCGTCTTTTTGTACCGGCTTTATTGCTGGTAATTTCATCATTCCAGTTAACCGCTCAATGCGTCAGCGGCAATTGTCAAAATGGAACCGGTAGCTACCGTTATTCGGCTACTTCCAGGTATACCGGACAATTCAAGGCCAATCTGCGCGATGGCCGGGGTAAAATGACCCTGCCGAATGGCGCTTTTTATGAAGGCCAGTTCAGCCGCGGCAAAATGCAGGGCGAAGGCACGATGACCTACGCCAATGGCGATAAATACACCGGCGCCTGGGTGAATGATTTGCCCAATGGTCAGGGCAAGTACTTTTTTAAAACCAGAGAACGCTACGAAGGTAAATTCGTGAACGGCGAATTCGATGGTCAGGGCACCATGTACTATCCCGACGGCGCCTATTATACAGGCGCCTGGCAAAAAAACCGCAAACACGGCACCGGTAAATTAGTAGCCCCCAATGGTAAAATAACACAAGGCTCCTGGACCAATGGCAAACCGGCTGCCACAACCACTTCTACGACCGGCAATTCGGGCGGGATGGCCAACAAACCTACCTCCACCCAACAAAAACCCTCCCAAAACGCCAATACCGCTTCCAATAAACCGGCACAAACCAAACCATCGCCAACCAAACCGGATGTCAGCGGACTGCGCAACTGCGGTACCGGTTTCTGCCGGGTCGGTCGGGGTTACTACGACTATCCCGACGGATCGCGCTGGATCGGCGAGTTCAAAGAGGGCTACCCGAACGGCAAGGGTGTTTGCTACTATTCCAATGGCGACCGCTACGATGGCGAATGGGTCAACAACGCGCCCCATGGCGAAGGGATCATGTACTTCAGCACCGGCCGCGTATATGGCGCCGTGTGGATGAACGGTTCTCCGATCAAAGAGGTGGATTCCCGGGAAGACGTGCCTGCCGACCCGATTATGGTGGAAGCCAATAAAAGTGTAAAAATATGGGCGGTGATCGTCGGTGTAGGCCGTTATACTTCCATGCCTTCGCTCAAATTTACCGACGATGACGCTTTCCGCGTGTATTCTTTCCTCAAAAGCCCGGAAGGCGGCGCATTGCCTGATAATCAGATCGCGATACTGGTAGACGAATCGGCTACCCGGGAAAATATCCTGAAAACCATGCGCCAGTATTTCCTGAAAGCCGACGCCAATGACGTGGTCATGTTGTACTTCAGCGGCCACGGTCTGGAAGGTTGTTTCCTGCCGGTCGACTACGATGGCTACAACAACAAACTGCGCCACGAGGAAGTGAAACAAATTTTCAACGCCAGTAAAGCCAAACACAAACTCTGCATTGCCGACGCCTGCCACAGCGGTTCGCTCAATTACGGCGACGGCCTGGCAGCCAAAGGCCCTGCGCCGGTGACCCTCCAGCGCTACTACCAGGCATTTGAAGAAGCCGACGGTGGTATCGCCCTGCTGATGTCTTCCAAAGCGGAAGAACTCTCGCTCGAAGACCACGGCCTGCGCCAGGGTGTATTTACCTACTACGTGCTCCGCGGACTAAAAGGCGCTGCCGATAACAACGGCGATTACTTAGTGACGATCAAGGAGTTATACGGCTATGTGTATTCCAAAGTACGCGAATACACCGCCAATGTGCAAACGCCGGTGCTGACCGGCGATTTCGATGATGCGATGCCGGTGGCGTTTCGGAGGAATTGAGGGATTGGGTTTTTATAAGGAGCGGGGGACGTCGAATTGGATTCGGCGCCCCCCGCTGCTTTATGGATATTACCTGTAAATGTTCTTTAATGGGGAATGCTCGATTATTGGAGGCTTTAGGTACCCCTTAAATTTGAAAATTTCTGCCAAATGTTTTTCGATTTTATTAAAATTCTCTTCAGAATGCCGAAAGCCTAACTGTATTTTTTTTATTGTTACCCAAGGGTATGATGGCATATAATTGTTCTGCCCTAGATCTAATATACGATACGTTACGGGTTCGTTTCGAGTGTTGAAATCCCATTTAAATTTACTTTTTTGCTCTGATTCTATTGTAGCTTTTGCTGTTGAGGAGTCATCAAAATACATAAGTCGAACTTCTTCCTCTATTTTATAATAAGGGCTTTTATGGAAACAGGCAGGAACGCGTATCAACTTTGAAACATCAACTTTAATATTATGCCTTTCTTCGAATGCGGCATTCTTTTCCTTAAAACTTTCAAGATTAGGCTTTTCGTAAATGACTTTACCCAAAAAACAACAATCCATTGATGAATGCCCAGGAAATTCAATATCAAATTCAACCGCAACTCCCCATCCATCATTCCCATAAAATCTCCAGAGATTGAGAATATTATCTCCTTTCAAAACACTCACGTCACACAGTGAAAGGATATAAGTGTTTGTTTTAATCTTATTGATTTTCTCTGTGAGCAGGTCATCTGAAAAAAAATTATATTCATTTGGATCATTGACATTCATTAAGTTGTACAATCTTATAGCATTGTCATTTACTATCGAATGAAGCGCTTTCAATGAGGTGAAGTGAATAAACCTGCTTATTAGAGGGTCATAGCGAGTGCCTGAGGCAAAATCACTCCCCAACTCAATATCAAAATTATTTGCTCCGCTTCCGCTATTTGTAAGCAGGTTTTCGGATGCCAATGGAATCAAACTTTGAATAACATTTTTTGTATAATCCTTTACTAAGATATCGTGCCGATCTTGTATCATATAATTTGGATTTTAGGCTTTTAAGAATTCGTCTAACCAATTCAGGATAATTGATTTTCCATTTGAATTCCCTATTGAATAATTTTTAGCAAAAGTACAGGTTTTCGATCCATGCCTTGTCAGAATAAAATTTTTTGTTTGCTTTTTGAAACAAAAAATGTTTTCTTTGTTGCTGAAAAAACAACACCATCATTATGGATCACGGCAAAATCATTGTTTTTCAGGAAAAAGAAATCCGTCGGTTATGGCAAGATGGAGAGTGGTATTTTTCTATCGTTGATATCATTGAAGTACTTACCGGTTCCACCACGCCACGCCGTTATTGGAGCGACCTCAAAAGAAAACTCATTTCGGAAGGTTTTGAGCAGTTGTACGAAAAAATCGTACAACTGAAATTATCATCGGCGGATGGGAAAAAATATGCAACGGATTGCGCTACAACTGAGACACTTTTCCGTCTTATCCAATCCATCCCTTCCCCCAAAGCCGAGCCGTTCAAACTTTGGCTTGCACAGGTAGGCTACGAGCGGATTCAGGAAATTGAAAACCCTGAACTGGCTACCCAGCGCACCCGCGAACTGTACAAAGCCAAAGGTTATCCTGACGATTGGATTGAAAGGCGGATGCGCAGCATTGCTATACGGGAAGAACTAACCGACGAATGGCAAAAGCACGGGGTGCAAGAACAAAAAGAATATTCAATACTCACTGCGGAGATAGCCAAAGCGACTTTTGGTCTGGCACCTTCAGAACATAAAAACCTGAAAGGTTTAAAGCGTCAAAACCTGCGCGATCACATGACTGACCTTGAATTAATTTTCTCGATGCTTGGAGAGGCAGCTACTACTGAGATTGTGAAAACAAATGACCCGCAAGGTTTTGTCGAAAATAAAAAAGTTGCCCGGCAAGGTGGCAAAATTGCCGGGGATGCCCGAAAAGAATTGGAGAAAAAAACGAATAAAAAGGTGGCAAGCCCAACAAACTACCTGCCCGCGAAAAAGCAAAAGAAGCTGGACTGAAATAGGCTTTTTAATTCACCCCGCATTCCACCCCCAGCACCTCCATCGCCGCAATAAACTCATTGCCCACATTCACCTTTCGTACCTGCGAGGTAAAGGACATTGCCGCCGTGCGAGGGTCTTACGACCTACGGTATGCACACATCTCTAACACGTCATTTACATTAGCCCAAGTTGCAACCCGATGGCCCGGAGGGCCAATATCTTTGTAGAATGATAAAAGCCCAAGCGTTTTGCGGCCCATCGGGCCGCTATATAAATTTATTTTTGACAAGATACCGGCCCTCCGGGCCGGGTTACAATCTGGTGCTGGAAAAGTGCTACAAAGATATTGGCCCTCTGGGCCATGGAGTTACCACCTGGGCTAATGTAAATGAATTGTTGGACTTGTGTGCAGACCGTAGGTCGTAAGACCCGCGCACATTTCTACTTCGATCCGGTTTGTAGAAATTACAAAAATTCGGGATATCCCCCGTTTGTGTTGTCGTAATTATCTGCTCAAACCATCAAACCTTTCAAACCATAAACCATAAATCATAAACTCCGCCAAGCTGCGTACCTTCGCCGGCAATTATCCGAATCTTTGCCCGTGAATCTGACCGAAATATCCATTCGCCGCCCCTCGCTGATCATCGTGATTTTTGCCGTACTTACCTTCATGGGAGTAGCGGCTTACCGCGATCTGCCGATTGAACTGGTGCCCAAATTTGATCCGCCCGTTATCACCATTACCGGGATTTACCCCGGAGCATCCCCTTCGGAGGTGGAAAATGCGGTGAGCAAACCCATCGAAGACGTCGTATCGAGTATTGAAGGTATCGAACAGATTCAGATCGGATCGTTTGAAAATTCCTGTTTCATTGCCCTGGAAATGAACCAGGCGGTGAACCTCGATCAGGCAGTGCCGGAAATCCAGCGCAAAATCAACCAGATTTTGCCGACCATGCCCAAAGAAGTGCGGCCGCCGGTGGTGAATAAATTTGCCCTCAGCGAATTGCCTATTCTCCGCCTCGGCGTATCGGGCGATGTGTCGGGAACGGCTTTTTTCGACCTGATTAAAAACCGCATCGTACCCGAAATTGCCCGCGTGAAAGGGGTGGCGCAGGTGAGCATCCTCGGCGGCGAGGAGCGCGAAATCAAAATCAATATCAGTTCGGAGCGCCTGGAGCAGTATGGTATTTCCCTGTTGCAGGTGGCGCAGGCGGTGCAGACAGCCAACCTGGATTTTCCGACCGGAAAGGTGACCGACGAGGATAATTCGATGCGGATCCGCCTGGCAGGGAAGTTTCTTTCGCTCGACGATATCCGCAATTTAGTGGTTGGCAAAAGCCGTTTCGGTTCCTCTATTTTTTTGAAAGATATTGCTGAAATCCAGGACGGCGCCCGCGACCGCGAGGTGATATGCCGCACGGGCGGGCAACCCTCGGTGGGCCTCACGATCCGCAAACAAGGCGACGCCAATGCGGTGGAAATGGCCGATTTGGTACTGCTGAAGTTGAAAGAACTGGAAAAAAATTACACCGGCGAAAAACTTCAGTTTCAGGTAGTTGCCAACAGCAGCGCGTTTACCCGCGAGGCAACAGACGCGGTTATTCACGACCTGTTCATCGCAGTCTTGCTGGTAGGTCTGGTCATGCTGATGTTCCTGCACAGCCTGCGCAATGCATTTATTGTATTGGTCAGTATCCCTACCTCTATCGTCAGCACTTTTGTGATGATGAAATTGTTCGGCTACTCGCTGAACTTGATGTCGTTGCTGGGACTTTCCCTCTCCATCGGCATCCTCGTAGACGACGCCATTGTGGTGATTGAAAATATTTACAGGCACCTTGAAATGCGCAAGGGGCGTGTGCAGGCGAGTTACGACGGTCGCCAGGAAATCGGTTTTACGGCCATTAGTATTACGCTGGTGGACGTGGTGGTTTTCCTGCCCATTGTATTTACCGTGGGCCTGGTACCCAACCTGTTGCGCCAGTTTTGTATGACCGTACTGACCTCCACGCTGATGTCGCTACTGGTATCGTTCACACTGGTGCCCTGGCTCACTTCCCGTTTTGCAAAATCGCATCGTTTTACCGGAAATAACATCGGCGGACAGATTGTCCTGCGTTTTGAAGCCTTTATAGACTGGATTTCGGACGGTTTTGTGACAGCCCTGAAATGGGCGTTGAGCACCACTGCTACCCGGCTGACCACACTGTTTGTCGCTATGGCGCTTTTTGGCGGTTCTTTCTTTTTTGTTATTTCAGGCATGATCGGGAATGCCTTTTTCGAGCCGGGTGAACGGGGAGAATTCCTTCTGCAAATTGATTTGCCGAAAAACTCCTCCCTGGCACAAACAGATGCAAGCACCCGGCAAATAGAACAATGGCTGCTCAGCCAGCCGGAAGTGATCAATACCTTTACCACCGTTGGTACCAACAATAAATCGTTCGGCCTGAATGCGCCTTTCGTGTCCGAAATTATGGTTTTTCTGACCCCCTATGGTGAGGAAAGAACCGTCACGACGGCATTATTTGCCCGGCAAACCAAAATCGAGTTGCAAAAAATCATTGCCGGAGCCAATATAACGGCCTCGCCGATTGACATTCTGGGGCTTTCCTTTGCACCGATCGAAGTAAAACTCAACGGCCCCGATCTCGACAGCCTGCTGGTTTTGTCGGAGCGGGTCGAAGGGGAAATGGCCAAAGTATCGGGCTGTGTTGAAATTGCGCCCACTGTTGAAGGTGGCAATCCGGAGGTGAAAGTGGATGTGCAGCGCCAGCGTATGGCCGATTACGGACTGACGATGGCACAGGTGGGGCTGACGCTTCAAACCGCATTTTCCGGCAATATCGACGCGAAATACCGCGACGGGCAGTACGAATATCCGCTTCGTGTATCGCTCGACGCTTTCGACCGGCGCAGTGCAAAAGACATTGAAAATGTGTCGTTTGTAAATCCCCTGGGCAGCACGGTTTACCTGAAACAGTTTGCTACCGTCACCAACAGCACGGCTCCGACGCGCCTCGAACGGCGCGACAGAATGCCGTCAGTGATGCTCACGGCCCAGGCCATCGGTCGGCCCAGCGGCTCGGTCAACCGGGAGATCAAAGCCCGGCTCGACAGTTTGCCGCTTCCGCCAGGCACCGTCATCAAGTACGGCGGCGACCTGAGGCGACAGGAACAGGGCATCGGTTCGATGGGCTTCGCTTTATGGGCTTCGCTGGTGCTGGTATACCTCATCATGGTAGCCTTGTACGACAACTGGGTGTACCCCTTGGTGGTGCTGGTCTCCATTCCGCTTTCGCTGATCGGAGCCTTGCTGGCGCTGGCGCTGGCTAAAGAAAACATCACCGTATTCACCGGCCTGGGCTTGTTGATGCTGATCGGCCTGGTGGGCAAAAACGCCATTCTGGTTGTGGATTTTGCCAACCAGCTCAAAAACGAGGGTAAACCGCTGCGGGACGCGCTGCTGGAAGCCACCAAACTGCGTTTCCGACCGGTACTGATGACCAATATCGCCATGGTGATCGGTTTGTTGCCTATCGCTTTGGCGAGCGGGGCGGGCTCCGACTGGAAAAACGGCCTGGCCTGGGCGATTATCGGCGGCTTGAATTCCTCGATGCTGCTTTCTCTGATCGTGGTGCCGGTAGTGTACTGGTTGTTCGACAGGGGTCTGGCTGCGCTGGGCCTGGATAAAAAAGAAGATATCGACCTGAAGGTTTGAAGACATTTCGTCGCCGCTTTTTGTCATCCGATGGTCAGCAGAAAGAACTTTTGCCGAAAAAAGACGGCTGATAGTGGATAAGACGCACATCTTCGGACCGTGATTTACAGGAATGAGGAATGAGGGATGACCGAGCGTGATGTCGGACATAACGCTCGGTCATTCCTCATCCCTCTCAACATCCTCAACCCTCAACAATCTCAACAATTACAACAACCAACCTCTTACATACGCATTATGATTCTATCAATACAGGATGTCGTAAAATCCTACGGCAATTATCAGGCAGTCAACCATGTCAGTTTTGATGTTCCTAAGGGCAGTGTTTTCGGGCTGTTAGGCCCCAATGGCGCCGGTAAAACCTCGCTGATCCGGATGATTACCACCATTACCGGTCCCGATTCCGGCGCTATTTACCTCGATGGGGAAAAACTGAACGACCGTTCGCCGGAAAAAATAGGCTACATGCCCGAAGAACGCGGTTTGTACAAAAAAATGAAAGTAGGTGAACAATTGATGTACCTGGCCCAATTGAAAGGTTTGAGCAAACAACAGGCGCAGCAGGCCATCGACCACTGGCTCACCAAATTTGATATAAAAGACTGGTATCCGAAAAAAATCGAAGACCTCTCGAAAGGGATGCAGCAAAAGATACAGTTCATTGCGACCATCATACACCAGCCCCGGCTGCTGATTCTCGACGAACCCTTTACCGGTCTGGATCCGATCAACACCAACCTGATCAAAGATGAAATCCGTCAACTGAATGAATCGGGTATCAGTATCATTTTCAGTACCCACCGCATGGAACAAGTGGAAGAAATGTGCGATTTTATCGTACTGATCAACCGCGGTAAAAACGTGTTGCAGGGCGAGGTGCAGAGCATCAAAAACGAATACAAACAAAACCTGTTCCGGGTAGAAGCAGACGGCGCTTTGCCGGAGGACATGATGACCCATTTTCAGGTCGTCAGCCAGTCGAAAAACGCCGTTACCATTCAATTGGCCAGCGAAAACCAAAGCAACGAATTGCTGCACTACCTGTTGGGCAAAGGCGTGCGTATCACGCGTTTTGAAGAAATCCTGCCCACGTTCGATGAGATATTTATCCGGAGAGTGGGGGAAACCGGGGAAGCGTAGATAGTTGAGAATGTTGGAGGTTGAGATTGTTGAGGGCCGAGATTGAAAAGGCTCCATCTCAACAATCTCAACCCTCAACCCTCTCAACAACTCAACATTCCTTCCCAGAGTGGCCCTCAACAACCTCAACCCTCAACAATCTCAACAAATTCAACAACTCAACATACAAATGTCTAAACTCGGACTCATCGTCAGACGCGAATACCTGACCCGCGTGACCAAAAAATCCTTCATTATCGGCACCTTGCTCGCTCCGGTGGGCCTGTTGGTGTATATGCTGGTGATTGTCGGACTGACCAAATACGAAAGCGGCAGCCAGCTGACCGTAGCGCTCCTCGATGAAGGCGGCATGGTCAAACAAATTCCCGACGACAAGGGCATACGGTATGTTCCATCAGCCGGCAAAAACCTGGATCAACTCAAAAAAGAGGTAGAAGAAGAAAAGATCGACGGGGTGCTGCGCATTCCGGCGCTCGGCACCTTCCAGAAAAAGGAACACACCATATTTTATTATTCCGACGACAAACTGGCGCCTGAAAAAAGCAGCGCGATTGAACGCAAAATTGCCGGGAAAATCCGGGATTTTAAAATCGACTCGCTGCGCCTCGATCGCAAAAGCCTGGAAACCCTGGATACTGAAATTGCCATAGACCCGGAAAGTATCAATGGCGAGGGCGAAGACGACAGCAAATACACCGCCGGTATCGGGCTGGCTATTGGGGGAATCATGGCCTTTATCATGTTTTTTATGGTGATGATGTACGGCCAGATGGTAATGAAATCGGTGATGGAAGAAAAGACGAACCGGATCGTAGAAGTGATGATGTCCAGCGTGCGGCCTTTCGACCTGATGCTGGGCAAAATCCTGGGCGCCGGCGCCGTAGGCCTCACACAAGTGCTGGCCTGGGTGGTGCTGAGCGGAGCGGTCACTTTGATTGTGCCGTTGTTCGTGGGTGGCGTTGACCCTTCTGCCATGCAGGGCGCTATGGGCGGCGGCGACATGCCTATGCCCGATCCCGAGCAAATGCAGGGCGAAGGTATGCGCCTGATGGCTGAACTCGGCAAACAGAACTGGCCGATGATCGCCTTTTCTTTTATCATCTTCTTCCTCGGCGGCTATTTCATTTATTCTTCCATGTTCGCGGCCATCGGTTCCGCCATGGGCGACGATATGGGCGAGGGCCAGTCGCTGATACTGCCCATTATGATCCCGATCATACTGGCTTTTTATATCACTGCTTTTGCCGGTGTGCGCAATCCCAACAGCGGTCTGATGGTTTTCGCGTCGTTGTTTCCACTCTTTTCGCCCATTGTAATGCCCTTCCGAATGGCTTTCAATCCGCCCTGGTGGCAGGTGGGCCTGTCATTGGCCCTGGTGGTGCTGGCAGCCTTTTTCTTTGTGTGGCTGGCAGGCAGGATTTACCGCGTGGGCAT